>NZ_CP018888.1:322070-644140 GCF_001936335.1 Amylolactobacillus amylophilus DSM 20533 = JCM 1125 | reverse complement strand
GGATGTTCAGTAAGTATGATTTGAAGTACTTGAAGGATCCAAAGGGCACGATGGGTAAGTCTGAGGCAATTCATACTATTGTCCGTCAGGGACTGAAGGACGACATGCCGGAGGTCTACAAAGTGCTGGATAATTTCCACTGGACCCAAAAGGACATGGAAGAAGTCATGCTGGAAATTAACGGTGGTGCAAGTCCACGTAAGGCGGCTCAGAACTGGATTAAGAGTCACAAAGATGAAGTTGCTGAGTGGCAGAAATAATATTTAACAAGTTAAGAAAAGACTAGCCGATGAGGTATACCCCAAAAGTTACTTTAACTTTCGGGGTACAGGTCAGATTTTGGCTAGTCTTTTTAACTGGTATGTGGTAGAAGGAGGAAGTTTAATTATGGTTGAAACGGTGGACTAGGTCGACATATCCCTTGGGGGAGCTACTAGATATCATCCAGCGAATCCCATTTTGTGTCCGATGTGATGAGCAAATCTCTAAACCCTTGCCAAGCAGACGCATTCTTAAAAATATTGGCTCGTTCTGGTTTGAGAACATATGAACTTTCACCTTGCATTATGTTAAATTTTTCGTCCACTTTAGGAGCAATTTCTTGTGGAAATATTATACCCCCCGAGTTACCTATTTTTCTTGCTGCGGTTTCCATTCATTCAACCCCGTTCATAGATTAAACCAAATATAACATCGCTTTCAAATAATATAGTATATTGTCAGTAAAGAAGTTTTGCGAGATTGGATGGTGAGATTTGATAGCTCTTTGCCGCAATCCGTGTTACAATAATTTTGCGACAAATGCAAAAGTCTAGCAGCAAAACACAATAGCCACTTTCCGGCGAGGGAAAGTGGCTATTTTTTTCACCTAAAGCGACGTTTTAGGTGTGTGGGTCAGTGGTAACTGCTAGTTACCGCCGGTCATCTAACCAATGATCGACTAGTACGATTACCAGTCCCACAAAAAGTGGGGCGATAACTGAAATGCAAAAATCATCTACGGCAAAACACCTCCCTCCGGAGGCAGTTACCATTCGCAAGTATATAACATATGTAGGTTTCGATATTTACTTGTAAAAATAAAATATTTGTGCGTTGAATTAATGATTAAAAAGCTTACCAAAATCATAAACTTCCTTAGCTATACAAATATATTTGAATTTGATATAGTATAGGTAATCATATACTTTTAGAGGAGGTAGCTGATGCCACGGAAGAAGAATATGGAGCGGCGGAAGACAATCTTAAACAGCGCGTTTACCCT
The DNA here is from genome assembly GCF_001936335.1 of Amylolactobacillus amylophilus DSM 20533 = JCM 1125. GTDB lineage: Bacteria > Bacillota > Bacilli > Lactobacillales > Lactobacillaceae > Amylolactobacillus > Amylolactobacillus amylophilus. Next base: position 642,876 of record NZ_CP018888.1, on the reverse strand, counting down.
GATGCGCCAAGCTGGCTTAGAGGGTGTTTCGCTGCAGATGATTGCTAAAGAGTCTGGAATCTCGAAATCCCTCTTACAATCGTACTATCCACATAAAACAAGACTTACAAATGATATCTTACATAACCTAATGTCGACCATTCTGGGAAAGCTGAACGAGAATGGCATTGCGATGACGAATGAATACACGGCGACGATGGTCTTCATCAACACGGTGTTGGAACTTGGTTCAAGGGATGCAGGGCTGTATAATGTCATTAACAGTATCTTCGGCGACCCAGAGACAATCGACCGTTGGGTGCAGCTGATTATGCTCTGGCTGAAGGACGAGGGACTAAAGGACGCCTTCGGTGAGGATAAAGATGTCCGCATCGGCTTAACGTACATGATTGCTGGTGGTGGAAACCTGTATTCGAAAAGAACTGAATTGGGCTTATCGGCAGAGCAGATTGCCTACATTATGGTCTCAAGTTTTCTGATTACTTTCTTGAACTTCGATAAAGAGCAAGTCGAGAAGACGATGGTTGATGCGCGTGAGTTAATTGGCCGAACGGATATTGAGGAAGTTCATCAAGCGCTTGATCACATGTTTGATGATGATGCAGTGATTAATTCCTAACTAATAAATAGGAGAATCAAATGGCACAAAGAGTAACGAGAAGTAGACGCAGACTGGAACAGAGCGAGAATAAGAAGTACAAGGGGTTCCTGGCCTTCAGCTTCTTTATTCTAATTAGTGTGGGCTTCTTCATGGCGACATTCATGAATCCCAGTTACATGGAGCGGCAGGTCAAGAAGGAGAGCAACGCGGTTATTGTGAACACGAAGCTTAATGATGGCTTCAATACTTTCGCTGAATCACTTGGTGCGGACCGGGCTTCGGAGCAGAATTTGCTGACGGAGGAAATCTCGGAGCCGATTGCCCAGGCATTGATTGACTATACACTGGGATTTCATTGGTTCAAGACGGACAACCAGGGCTTAGCCCGGCGGATTCAGGCAATTCTGGTCGAGCGCATCAACGATAACTCGTCAACGGAGACGAAGGCGATTAAAAAGTTGATTAATCAGAACAAGCGCACGGCGCAGTACGCTATTGCTAGTGGCTTTAATTTAACCGAAGTGACGGCATTAGCAAACGCGGTGACCTTGGCCTGGCTAATAGGTGGACTGATTGTCTTGTTGGGTCTAATCATGATCTTCTCGGTGATTCATCGTCTGCGTGGCTACCTGGGTGCGCGGGAGATTATCCACGATTTGAGTGGAGCGATGATGTGGGCGGCAGCATTCGTCATCGTCCTCTTTGGTATTGTTTCACTGATTCCGACGTTCATTAACCCTGAGCAATTATTTGGTCTTGGCTTCGGACTCTTCTTAGAGGTCGGCAGTGGGGTTTTCCTCGAATTAGTGATCGTGGGCGCGGTGTTCTACGTGCTCTCGACAATTCCGTGGGCATTAAGCAATACAAAGTAGTTAATAATTGAATATTGTAGTTATTGAAGTCGCTGGTGTGAACCAAAGACCACTACTACGACGACAATTGACGTCAAGACTGGTGAAGTTAAGGACATCACAACTAAGCCTGTTAACCCAGATGGCACAACAACAAATGTTGAACTTACTGCAAATGGTGGTAACCCAATAGTTAATGGTAAAGAAGTACCGGCAACGGGTGAAAATGTCGTAATTGATAACAAGACAACAGCAAACAACAATGGTGAGACTACCACAATCAAACATGATAATGGTGATGGCACGACAACAACTACTATTGTTGATAATAAGACTGGTGAAGTTAAAGACAAGAGTACGACTGTAACTACTGGAACTACTACAGGAACAGTTACGCCATCCACAGGTGGTAACAATACTAATGTTGTAAATCCTGAGGAAGGTAGCACCACAGGTTCAACAAGTAACAATGCTGGTACAGAAACTGAAATCGATCGAGACATGAATCCTGAGATGACAGCAAATACCAACAGCACCAACTCCGGTCAACCAACAACTGTAAGTGCAATTGACCAGGATAAATTACCACAGACTGATGAAGCTAAATCAAACGCCGGAATATTCGGTATGATTATGCTTGCCCTCAGCGGGTTAGTCCTCGGCTTTGGTAAGAGAAGAAAAGAGGAAGACAAATAGTCTCCCTTAACCACAAGAATCCATCGACGTAAGTCGGTGGTTTTTTGCGTCCAACCCCTCTTTTTCAAATAATGGCGTTTTCCAAAATATTATATTAGCCTTACCTAACTTTTTCTGTTATCATCTATGTGGAGGATAACAACATGACTGAGTTTTTTATGGGCCTCGCCCCGTGGCAACAGGCCCTAGCAGGTACATTATTCACGTATCTCATGACGGCTCTGGGTGCTGCACTCGTATTTTTCTTCAAAGACATCAAGAAGAACGTCTACAATCTAATGCTCGGATTCGCTTCTGGCGTCATGATTGCCGCCAGCTTCTGGTCTTTGCTCGCCCCAGCAATTGAACGCGCTGAAGATAGCGGTGGAATTCCTTGGCTAATTGTCGCCGTGGGCTTTTCCGCCGGTGGTTTCTTCTTATATCTCTCTGATAAGCTGATTCCCCACATGCATTTCCCGAAAGAAGCCGATGGTGAACGAATGTCGCCGCGCTTTCGTGGGACCGTATTACTAGTATTTTCTATCACATTACACAACATTCCTGAAGGCCTCGCGGTCGGTGTCGCCTTTGGTGCCTTGGCTTCCCAAGCCGATCCGAAAGCCGCATTGCTCGCTGCAATTGCCGTAGCCCTCGGAATTGGTATCCAGAACTTTCCGGAGGGAGCCGCCGTCTCGGTACCGTTGAGGCAGAGCGGAATGAGCCGGACAAAGGCCTTTGTCTATGGTCAAGCTTCCGGTGTGGTTGAACCACTTGCCGGGATTGCCGGTGCCGTGCTGGTCACATCGGTAACAGAGATTCTTCCGTACGCGCTGGCTTTTGCCGCTGGTGCGATGATCTACGTGGTAGTCGAGGAGTTGATTCCAACTGCTCAAGAAGCTGCCATTACCGGTGAGAAGAACCACTTCGCCGTTCTAGGCGTTATGGCCGGTTTCGTCGTCATGATGATTCTGGATGTCGCGCTAGGTTAGCTATTAAGTTATGAAGAGCTCATTTGAGCTCTTTTTTTGTGGATCTCAATCCATTATTTGACAAAACGGCCATTTTGTCAAAATATAGTTAAAAATGTAGTCCCTTATTTTACGAAACGGCCATTTTATCAAAATATAGTTAAAAATGTAGTCCCTTATTTGACAAAACAGCCATTTTGTCAAAATAGAATTAAAAATGTATAATGTAGATTGACAGAAAACCTATTTTAACCAATTAGAAAATTCGGTGTAAATATGCAATATTATCAGCAGTTAAAGGTGGTTAAATATAATACAGCCGGCCACCAGGAAAATTATCTTAATGAATATAAGCGACGTTTCAATTCTGAAACAACTTACCATACGAATTTGAAACCAAATCTCATTCGTCGTGGAGAATTCGCAACTGCCGGATATCCGATTTTTATTGTCAATCTACCAGAAATTACGTTAAGAACTGAGCAGATTCTCACCAGTACGCTCGAAATTAAGCGACTAACTGCACAATTACCTAACATCGCAGTTAGTCAGTTTCTAATCGAAACAATGGGTAATGAGATCGTTAGTACAAATGAAATTGAGGGAGTACAATCGACTAGGCAAGAGGTTGATGATGCAATCGTAGCTGCTAATGACAGTAAGACCAATGCGCGATTGACTTCGACAGTCAAGAAATACCAGGATATTTTAAAAGGTGACTTCTTGCACATCGAGAATCTAGAGGATATTAGGATAATCTACGATGAGCTACTAAAGGGTGAAATTAATCGGGCAGATTTACCAGATGGTCAACTGTTTAGAACTAATCCAGTTTATATTCAGGGTGGTAGTGTAGATAAGAAAGTCTTAGTAGCACCGACTAGTGAGGTTGAGATTACCCACAGGTTGGCCGATTGGCTAATGTTCATTAATGGGCATGATGTACCATTCCTAATTAAGGCGTTAATCGGTCATTATTTTTTCGAGAATACCCATCCTTTTTATGATGGTAATGGTCGAACCGGGCGCTACATTCTTTCGATGTATCTGGCACGTAAGTTGGATATCTTTACAGGTATTAGTTTCTCCCAGTCAGTGAGATCTAATCGTGAGAAGTACTATAAGGCTTTCTCGGATACTGGTGATGCTGATAATTTCGCCGATGGCACAAGTTTCGTACTTGAGTTGATGGAAATAATCTCGAGTAGGCAATCATTAATTATTCAGTCTCTTAACGAAAGAGCAACACAGCTCAAGCGCGCGAAGGTGCACATTATGGAGCAGTATACTGAAAATTCGCCAGAAAGACATATCCTCTATCTGCTAGTTCAATCACGCCTGTTCAATGATTCAGACACGACTGGTATTATTGATAATGAAATAAAAGAGTTAGGCAAGAAGAGGGGGCTCTCTGCCCGGAGTATCAACCAAGCCTTCTTACAGCTCACGGAAGCTGGAATAATTGACCTCATTAAACGACGTCCTTTACAGCACGTCATTTCTCGTCGATATTTAGCAGAGATAGAAAAAGCGCCTGAGACTATTTAGCCTCAAGCGCTTCTTTATTAGGTTGGACCTGTTCAGTGTGCCGGTGTTTCTTGCCAAACACGAAATAGCTCACAATGCCAACTAATGAAATACCTGTAATAATTAGAAAAAATACATCCGGTCTCACTGTAAGTCACGCCCCCAAGGTTATTTTCTAACTCCATTATGCAAAAACTGCGTTATTTAATCAAGCGGCAAACTTCAATGTAACCAAACTGTAATTATTCTGCTAGTTGTAATTTATTGTTATGATATTTTCTTGATGGTGCGCTCACGAACCCACTGCTCTGGGCCGATATAGTACCACGTGAAATCGCCATACTGGATTTTCTGTCCATACGCATATGAGTTCTGGGGTAAGAGACGGGCATATGTTGTCTTCTGGTGGCTGGGATAAGGACTGTTATAAATACGGAGGTTCACCCGGCCCCGGGGCACAGCGAGGATACCTGCCTGAATCTCCGGGTTCCGATAATAGTAGTAGTCTTGAAACCATTGCTTCTCGCCCAAGTTAACGAACTTCTGTCCGTCCTGGTATGATCGACCGAAAATAATACTGTTGATCTTTCGGCCAGAATTTAAGGAATCGCGCAGGGCCTCCGCCTCTTCCATTAACTTATTAACGGCAACTTCCGTTGGAGTCGGCGGTACCACTGGTTTAGGCTTCTCTTCCTGGTAAACCGGCTGATTGGCCGCAACCTGATTGTAGAGTTTAAAGGTATATTGCAGGATACCTTGAATATTCACTTGGTACGCGTGGCCTGAAACCAGGTTGATATTACCGGGATAGTATGTAATTACGGTCTGAAAGTTACCGTAGTGGCTCGAACTATAGTTACCGACATTTGTGGCATTCACCGTCTGCCCCGTATCTAAGTCCTTAATGGTGATTGCTGGAGTGCCTGTGACCGCTTGATCAGATAGGTAGAGCGACCACGCAATGTTCTCGCCCTGGAGTAGTTCAATAGGAAAGACCCCACTACTTGGGTAGGGCACACTACTCTTTGTGGGTTGACGAAAGATATCGTTGCCGAAAACAGCGGTTTGAACGGAGTAGCGGTAACCATTCGTGCCGTATGCAGCGCCAATACCTGTTTGACTTGCGCGTGTTGAAAGAATCCAGGCACGGTGTCCAGTATCGGCTCCGGTGAGATTATAGCTGTCCGTGACGAAATCTTTGACTACCTCACCAGCGGACTCGTCGTAGACGTTAAAGTTGAGGTTTGATGCGGCTGAGACTTGCTGTGCAGTCTGCCAATCCTCCTGACTGACAAAGTCCGGTTTAGTGACGTTTTCTAGTCCGTGTTGATCTACAAATGGATTGGCATTCACAGCGGCCATGATGGCTGCCGTTACTTGGGCAGACTTATTATCTGCCTCGTTAGATGAGATACTTGGGAGGTCAAAAAGGTAGCGGTAGTAGTTAATGTATGCCATCTGTGCAGTAATGTATGCCGGTGTCAGTGCCCCAGGGTTAAATGGGTCAAGAAGTGATGGCTCGATGGAGTAGAGGTTCTGACTGTTGTAGGGTGTCTTGTCTAGTTGAGCATAGTCGTTTTGTAGCTGCCTGATTAATGCCTTTTCCTGGTTGGTGAACACTGCTGCCTCAACTGGTTCGGGTATGGTTAGTGGTGTACCTAGTGGCATTATCAAGGAGACCAGAATCAATAGAGTAGCAATCTTTTGTTTGGCGCTTCGTTTCTGCATCAGAAAAAGTCCCCCTAATTAACTGAAATATCTAACCTCCATTATAAAGGACCTGGTGTTTATTTGGTAACAATTGGGTTTTCTTATCAAATTTTTTCCTTCTATGGCGAAAATCGTTATAATGAAGGTTCTAACAGTTGAAGAAAGGGCGAAATAATGATGGAGAAAATCAAAGTTGGTCTAGTTTTCGGTGGCGAATCCTCGGAATTCGAGGTTTCAGTGAACTCTGCCCAGAATATTTACCACGCAATTGATCAAGCTAAATATGAGGTTTACCCACTCGGATTCACGCAAGATGGTTACCTAGCGAGTCCAAGTGAGTCTAGTAAGCTATTGGAAGATGCCAGTTATCAGGTGGTGAGAGGCGAGACTGTACCCAACCTTAATCATCTGATTGAGCTACAAAACTATCCTGCACTGGATATTTTTCTGCCAATCATTCACGGAAATATCGGTGAAGACGGTGCCATTCAGGGCTTATTCCGGGTGCTTGGCGTGCCGTTCGTTGGGTCCGACGTCCTCGGAGCCGCGGCAACAATGGATAAGGATTTATCCAAAATTCTGGCTGAGAGGATTGGCCTCAAGGTGGCCAAGTGGCTAACCATCAAACGACCACAGTACGAGGATCAGATTGCCGAGTTCGTTGACTACGAACAGGTGGCGGCTAAACTCGGCCGCAAGGTCTTCGTGAAGCCGGCTAATCAGGGTTCCTCTGTGGGCATCGCACCGGCCCAGGATGCCACAGAGTATGCTGCCGCACTAGCGGATGCCTTCAGGTATGACGACAAGGTGCTCGTCGAGGAAGCCATTAATGCGATTGAGGTCGAGACGGCCGTGCTGGGGAACGACCGGCCAATCGTGAGCGGTGTGGGGCAGATAATCAATGCCGCCGACGAGTTCTACACATACGAGAATAAGTACGAGGAGAATTCTACCTCGACTTTGCAAATCCCGGCGGCGATTCCGGCAGAGACAGCTAGCCAGATTCGTGCACAGGCGCTTGCCATCTACCAAAAGATTGAGGTGTTTGGCCTAGCCCGTGTAGACTTTATGATTAAGCGGGAAACGGGTGAGATCATTTTCAATGAGATCAATGCAATTCCTGGATTCACGAATATCAGCATGTACCCGAAATTGTTTGAGCAGGCGGGCATTCATTATCCGGAGCTCATTGACCAGCTGATTCAATTTGGCCTGGAGCGGTATCGCCACCTGCAGGAGTTGAGTCACCACATCTAAACAGGCGTTATCTCACCTTTGTATTTAATTTAGTGGCATTAAATTATATAATTGAGGGAGATAACAAGTGGGGGAGACATCCATGTCAGATAAGCACGATTTCGAGGAAATGTTAGAACCAGCCCAAGCAGCTGCACAATTAAAGATTAGCGTTGCGACGCTGCGTAAGTACTCCTTAATTGTTGAGGATGTGACTGGCAATGGGGAGTATTTCGTGCGCACTAAGCAGAAGACACGGCTCTATTCTGCGCAAAATGTGGCTGATTTGCATGACTTTAAGCAACTGAGTAAGGATGCCTCGCTCACTTTGAAAGAGGCAGCCAGACAAATATATGCTGTAGAAGATGCGCAACAATCTGCGCCAGAGGTGGTGGTAGACCCAGATAACTTAAACCAAGGCCAAGTGGTTGAGCTATTGCAATTGTTGCAGTCGACCATTGCACAACAAAATGAGGCAATTAAGAATCTCCAGCAGCAGGTGGCTACAGTTCAGAAGCAGAATAAGCAGTTATTGAACATGCAACAAGCACTAGACGTACCAAAGAAAACAACGAAATCCGTTCAAACTGAGCTCAAATTCGACCAGCCCGACGGGGCTGATGATATTCCAGATCTGGAACCAGAGGATGTGGAGCGCGTGCCTGAGCAGGTTGAGCAGAAGTTAAACGAGTTGCAACAAGATGCTCCGGATGATCCACGGGCCGAAATCCTCACCAAGGCAGTGGAGAACAGCGAAGCGGCGAAGCAGCCTCAATTCAGGACTTTGGCCGACATGCAGCTCCCAAAGGATAAGAAACATTGGTGGAATAGATTTAGAGAATAAAATAAATGACCTACTTACCCGATTAATAAAAATCGAGTGGTAGGTCATTTTTTAATTACTACATTAAAATATTCGCCATAATTGGCACAACTAAGTCAACAACTAAGCCAATCACGATGATGGCAATTGAGGATGTTGAACCCTCGATCTCGCCGACCTCTAGTGCTTTGACGCTGCCTAGAGTATGGCCCGATGCACCTAAGCCCAATCCTAGAGCAATTGGACCCCGCTCCATCCTGAATAACTTAATCAGGTACTTGCCGATTGCTAAGATGATGACACCATTTGTGATTGCGGTCATGGCTGTAATTGCGGGATCACCGCCAATAGCTGCAGAAATCGGGAGGGCAATCGCTGTGGTTGCACCCTGTGGCAGCATGGCGAGCACTGCCGATTTTTCCAGGCCGAGGGCCGTGGCTGTGAGGTAAATCAAGATGGTCGAGACCACAGTGGCGATAATGAGTGAAACAATAATCTCCACCCAGTATTTCTTCAAAATGTCATTTCGTTTATACAGGGGGATGGCGAAGGCAATCGTTGCGGGATTCACAAACCAGAAAATAATATCGCCACCAGGCTTATACATCTTTGTGTAGACATCTTGGATATCCACGTGGATTAGGTGACTGAAGAGAATCAGCAGGAAAATACCGAGCACCATGGCCATGAAGAGCGGCTGAAAGAAGAATTTACCGTTACTACGCTTGAATAGAAACATGCCCATGAGGTAGACGCCAATAGAGAAGAAGATACCGAAATATGGTTGTGTCAAAACATCCATCATTATTTGAGCCCCTCCTTTTGTGCTTTGCGTGCACTGAACTTGCGACGCATGACGATAATTGTGTAGGCCACGAAGTAGGTAACGGCCAGCATGATTACCGTGGAGATGATCACCACGGCAATGATTTGAAAGCCCTGTTTCTGCATGACATCGAGGCTCCCTAACAGTGAAATACCTGAGGGCACGAACAGAAACGCGATAATGCTGATGAGGAAGCTACCGAAGCTGTCGACCCATTCTAGTTTGACAATCTTAAAGGTCAGGAGGAGGTAGAGAATCACGAGGCCGACTACTGGTGTTGGGGCAGGGAAACTCGCGGGGAATAGCGCGGAGATTAGACTAGAGACGAAAAGGATCGTCGAAAATATTCCGATTTGGACTAAAATGGGGGCTTGTTTGGGCTTCGTCGACTTGTTCTGCATGGTAACTCCCTTTGTGAAATTTACGATAGTTTGTGAAATAACAAACTATAATCGCCGACTTAATGCGGTTCTAGTTTGCTCACTTTTTGCACAATGGCTTTACTATAACAGAAAGTAAGTAAAAAGTATAATATCCGTACTGCAAAAAAACCACTTCTGGATTCGGAAGTGATTTTATAGATTGAATATTAGTTTTAGACAAAACTTTGATCGGCAAGGAAATTTCTTAGTTGGTTAGCGCGAGTCGGATAATCGTAGTTTTCTAAACATACCAAAATCTCTGTGATAGTCTTCTGATTAGTAGTACTCTGGAACTCTTTAAATTGGGTGTATGCAAGAAAAAATCTAACTAGAATTTTCTTGAAAAAAAGTTGCTCAGGTAAGGCAATTTTTGAAAATTTAGAGAGAATATTTTTTGCTGTTATGTTTTGTTTATGCCGAGTAAGGTAGACAGAGGTCTGTAGCAGGGCATCTACAAGGTTATTCTTAATTGAAACAGGGCAATCGATGTCCGCTACCCGGCGCATTAGTTCTGAGCAGGCGGATTTAATAAAATCTAGTTCGAGAATTGGTAGGATGTTGACGAACGCCAGTAATTCGAATTTATACCAACGCTCTACACCAAAGAGGTATTCGATTACTTCTGTTTTTAAGAATGATTGTGTCGAGGTAATTGGTTTCTCGGTAAGGATTTGATTGATTAATTGCAGTAGGGATAAATAGACTTTTGTTGCTGAACTGGGCTTTGTGGCTAACGTCAATCGAGCGATTTCTTTAGTGATCGATTGAATCAACTCTTGTTTATTCTGATTGCTGAGAAGATAGGACTGACTAATTTCTTCAAGAAAAGACAGTTGGTCTTCAAATTGTGTAGGGGGTAGCTCAGATATAAACTCGGAAGTTGATAAAGTAATGTTATCTAGGAGAGGTGCAAGTTTATTCAAGGTGATGTCGGAGTCGCCGCGCTCGAATTTGGACAGTTGAGCAATAGAGATGTAATCAAGACTGACATCCCGCAAAGAATAATTTTTATTCTTTCTCATGCTGTGAAATGTACTACCGTAACCATTTTTCATCTCTGACCCCCCTATAAAATACAGCTAGATTATCATATATAATAAGATTTTTTTTGAAGCTGAATATTCGATTATAATAACTGTAGGTGCAATTAATTATTTAATTAGTGCGATTATATGCTTCGGCCGGATAAATGTCTATAGTCATGGAGGGATAATTCCTTAAATGAAAGGAGATTAATAATGAAATTGAAAAAAAAAAGTTTGTACATTCCGACTTTGGGCCTGACACTGGTACTTGTGTTGGCTCTGGTCTACTTAGCATCACAGACCAAAGCTAGTGAACAAATCTCTACAAGTAGGAGTCCAACAGTTTCGTTAGCAAAAACAAAGAAGGACTTTTATAAAGACAAGGTCAAAAATATTTCGGGTGATTTAAAACTGGCAAATTACCCAACAAATTTTCAAGACCTGGTTGCTAAGGGAGAGCTAACTATCTTGGGTACAGTTCAGCAGCTCAAGAGTTATGTATATGCTCCATACGGCGAAGAGGGGCCGGCCAATCCATATACAATGGCGACAATTAAGGTTGATCAGCTTCTGGACGGGACGGCTCCTGGTGCAACAGTTAATGTTTTGTTTGCCGGAGGAAACATTTCTCAGAAAGAACTTCTTGTGGATGTTTCTCAGAAAGAATGGTTAACCGAGGCAGAACGTAAGGATGCCCAGTCAGATGAAGTAATCACTGTGAAAGAATCTTATTCACCGCTTCCACAAGTAGGCGAGAGTATGGCCTTGATTTTAAATCAAGCACCCGCTGGTTCAAACGGTATCGATGAAGAATATTTTATGGCTGCATTTTCGGGAAAGGGAATTTTCTTGAATAATAATGGAACATTCGAAAGAGAGCCTGAGTTGCAGCCAACTGGTGGAGGAGAAGATTCAAACGGAGTTCTGCGTGTAAGACGTTCTGCTGCCGTCCAGATTCCTACGGACGATGAAATCATGAACAAGGGAATGAATGAGTTAATCCAGTCTAAGAGCTAACTTAATTGAAGTGAAGAAAAAATAATACCCCTGTAGTTAAAGTTATGTCCAATGCGGATATATTACTTTATCTATAGGGGTATTTAATTAGCGTTTTTTATTGAGCTTGACGCTTTTTGTCACAACTTGGTTTAACTGTGTTCCAAAAAGCAAACCACTCACCCTAGCTTATTTGCCAACGGAATTCACTTCGTTCTTCCTCGCCAATCTTCGCTAGATGTTCGTGGTCTAAACGCTTTTTGTCACAACTTGGTTTAACTGTGTTCCAAAAAGCAAACCACTCACCCTAGCTTATTTGCCAACGGAATTCACTTCGTTCTTCCTCGCCAATCTTCGCTAGATGTTCGTGGTCTAAACGCTTTTTGTCACAACTTATAATCGTGTTCCGTGCAACAACTCTCTGCGTCTAGCTAACAAGCCTTTCCTCACTGTGTGAGACTTCGTCAGGTTCCGCTAGTACTCAAGAGTTACCCGTTGCCGTCACAACTTGGTTTAATCGTGATAATATCCTTCATTCCACTTCTCCAGCTCTTCATCGAAGAAGTGTGGGTTGTCTTTTTGATCAGGATCTGGCTTTGCAATGTTATTGATTTTCTCAATAATTTTAGCATTCTCGGGAGTCTCTTTGTATTCAGCAGCCATAAATGCCTTAATCATGTCTTCTGCCAAGTGCTCGCCAACAGTTGCACCGCCGAAGCCCAATACGTTGGCATTCAGGTACTCCTTGGCGTACTTAGCGGATGTAACATCATTTGCCATTGCTGCACGCACGCCCTCGTTCTTGTCGGCTGCAGTGCTGATACCAATACCGGTCCCGCAAAGCACGACCCCAAGGTCTGCGTGGCCCTCTGCTACGTCTTCTGCGACCTTCTTACCATAGATAGGGTAGTGTGTTCTGGTGAAGTCGTAGGTGCCTTCGTCGATGACCTCGTGGCCCTCAGCCTTCAAAAAGTCAGATAATTTCTGTTTAACATCGGTTACGATGTGATCATTACCAATAGCGATTCTCATAGTAGTTTATTCTCCTTTTCGTAAAATTAAATCATCTTGCTGAGCATGTCTAATCTGATTTGGTGCCGACCGCCGGCGTACTCTGTGTCGAGATAGCGTTGCACAATCTCTACTGCCTTTTGTGTACCAACGACACCGGAGCCGATTGAGATTGCCTTTGCACCGTTGTGCTCGGCGGTCATGTGTGCTGTATTCTCATCACCGACGTTTGCTGTGACCATTCCGCGCACCTTGTTGCTGGCCATTGCTGAGCCGACACCGTATTCGTCAAACATGATGGCTTTGCTAGCCTCACCAGACAATACCTTATCGGTCACGGCTAGTGAAGATTCAACAAAATCTTCAGCTGGCTTATCTTCAGTCACGTCTATTACCTGATACTTCTTGTCCAACAAATACTTTTTCACTGCTTCTTTCAACTGAAATCCGTCTTTATCTGCTCCAATAACTACTTGCATGCCTATTCTCCTTTTATTTGATAATCCTTGTGTAGCCTTCATACTTCTTAACAAACTCGTTCGGAACACTTGCATCGGTGATTAGTCCATCTACATTATCCAGCGCGTAGAAGGTGTAGAAATCCTCCTGGTCGAACTTCGTGTGGTCGGCCACAATGTACTTCTGATCCGAACGGTCAAGCGCCAGCTTCTGCATCTGTCCCTCATCGGGATTGGAGTTGGTCACCTTGTTATTGTTGACGCCGTTCACGCTGATGAAGCTCTTCTGAAAGTGAAGCTGCTCAATCAAGCTGTTCGCTAAACTACCGATGAAAGCGCCAGAATATTCACGTAATTTCCCACCAACAAGTGCAATGTCAATCTCCGGATGTGTGCGACGGAATCCTTCAAAGACTGGCAGGCTGTTGGTGATAATACGCACGTTCTTAACCTTCAAGTATTGGGCAACGAGCTCGTTCGTCGTCCCGGTACCGAGAAAGATTGTCTCACCATCGTTAATCATGCTGCTGACAATCTTTGCAATCTGTGCTTTCTCCGGTTTGTTCAATGCGCGTTTCTGTGTGTGGCTGAGTTCCTTTGAGCCGACCTGAAAGTTGACACTCTGTGCGCCGCCGTGGACGCGGATAATCTTGTTGTCGGTTGCTAATTCATCTAGGTCACGCCTGATGGTCATCGAGCTGACCTTCAAGTGCTTACTGATATCGTTAACACTAACAACGCCACGTTGATTAGCGAGCCGCGTAATCTCGCGCAGTCGTTCGTTCTTTAATATAGTAATCACCCCTACAATGTTTCTTTTTGTTTGTTAATGTAAGTATTGAACAATTTCAAAATAGCACATGAACAATAAGGTGTCAACAAAAGCTTACCGCCTACATTTGCGCTAAATAGCCGTTTATGCCCGATAAATATAAGAAAATTACACTTTTTTAAAACTATTAAATTCAATTGTTGAATAGGCAAAATATGTGCTCTTTTGTGAAATTGTTTTGCATTAATGTTTAATTGATTTATACCATTAATGTATAAACAAGACTTATATTACGCGGTTTATTAAATAATGAAAGTGATTTCATAAAAAGTGTTGACTTTTGTAAGCGCTTATATTTTAATTAAGCGTGTAGAAAACAAACAAATAAAAACATAAAGTAACAAGAGTTTTCTGCTATTAACGCTTTTTACTTTTAGAAAGGTGGTAGGATTATCGACACTATGAAGAAGACGCTGTTTGCACCAGATGCTGTATTTATTAGTAAGGAAACATCGCGGGACGCTGTATTTGAAGACGTTGCACGGCAACTGCTGCAAGCGGGCTATGTCAAAGATGATTTTTTATGCAACCTGAAGGAACGTGAGAATAATTACCCAACGGGAATTGACATCACGCCTATCTCCACCGAGCTGGCCAACGTGGCTATCCCACACACAGAAGGCGAATTCGTCAATGCGAGATTGATTGTGCCGGTTAAATTAACCCAAGAGGTGACGTTTAAGAACATGATTTTACCCGACGAGGAATTGTCGGTTAAGTTTCTCTTCATGATCCTGAACAACGATCCGGAAGGGCAGGCAAACGTATTGGCGCAGATTATGGACTTCTTGAGTCAGACGCCGGTAGCCGACTTGCAACAGCTTTTCGCAAGTGAAGATACCACCGCGATTTATCAATTTTTGGCAACACACTTTAAAGAAGATATCTAATGAACCACATAACAAACCAGGTTTCACCAGATATAAATTTGTTAGTAGGAGGAAATACAAATGGCAAAAACAGTTAAGGTATTAGCAGCTTGTGGTGCAGGAGTAAATTCATCACACCAAATCAAGGATGCACTTGAGAAAGAGATGAAATCACGTGGCCACAATGTTGTGGTCGATGCAGTGATGGTTAAGGATGTCAACAAGGATATGATTTCTAAATATGACCTGTTTACACCAATCGCAAAAACCGATCTTGGATTTACACCAAGTATTCCGGTTGTTGATGCTGGCCCAATTCTTTACAGAATTCCAACGATGGCAAAGCCGGTTTACGATAAGGTAGAGGCCGCTGTGAAGGAAATTGAAAAGAACTAAAGTTGAAGTTGTGACGGTGAACGGTTAGCTTGTGACCACTAACGAAGATTGTTGAGGGGCTGCGTAGCAGGACTAAAAACGAGCTAGTTAGGTAAGCAAGCTGTTCGACGGAACACAATTAAACAAGTTGTGAACCAAAGCGGGTAGAGCACAAGCATCTAGCGAAGTTTGTTAAGGAAAAGCGTAGCGAATTCCGTAGGCAAATAAGCTAGGGTGAGCGCTTTGCTTTGGGGAACACAATTAGAACTGCGACGGAGCACCTATTATTCTTGGAGGAATAAAAAATGGATTTTATTATTAACTTCGCAAACACGGTCTTCAAACCCTTGATTGACCTGGGCGCAGCACCATTGATGCTGATCGTCTTGACCTTAATCGCATTAATTTTCAGAGTTAAATTCTCGAAAGCTTTAGAGGGTGGTATTAAATTAGCCATTGCCTTGACAGCTATCGGTAGTGTCATCAACATGTTGACAACTACTTTCCAATCAGCCCTAGACAGTTTCGTTAAGAATACTGGCTTAAGCTTGAACATCACCGATGTTGGTTGGGCACCACTTGCAACAATCACCTGGGGATCACCATATACGCTGTTCTTCCTGTTGATTCTGATTATTGTTAACATCATTATGTTGTTTATGAACAAAACCAACACGCTGGACGTAGATATCTTCGATGTTTGGCACCTCGCATTCGTTGGCTTGTTCGCGAAGTACTGTGGCGCACCACTCTGGTTAGCTACACTGCTCGTTATCGTAATTGGTATCATGAAGATTATCAACTCAGACTTGATGAAACCAACTTTCAGTGACTTGTTGGATGCACCAGATGATAACCCAATGACCACGACGCACATGAACTACATGATGAATCCGATCATCATGGTCTTCAACAAGATTTTCGATAAATTATTCTACAAACTAGACAAGTATGACTTCGATTCAGCTAAACTGAACGAAAAAATTGGTTTCTGGGGTAGTCGGTTTGCAATCGGTATCTATCTTGGTATTTTCATCGGTTTACTTTCACGTTCAAGTGTCCAAGAAATTTTCACACTCTCATTAACAGCTGCAACGTGCATGGAGTTATTCTCAATTATCGGTTCATGGTTCATCGCAGCCGTAGAACCACTTTCACAAGGTATCACAGACTTTGCTAGCAAGCGTCTTAACGGCCGTACCTTCAACATCGGACTTGACTGGCCATTTATCGCTGGTCGTTCAGAAGTTTGGGCAGCAGCAAATGTTTTAGCACCTATCATGTTACTTGAATCATTGATCTTACCGGGTAACGGCTTGTTACCACTTGGTGGTATCATTGCCATGGGTGTAACACCAGCATTGTTGGTTGTAACTCGTGGCCGGATCCTGCGGATGATCATCATCGGCGCAATTGAATTACCAATCTTCCTCTGGGCTGGTACATTATCAGCACCGTTCGTTACAGCAACAGCTAAGGCCGTTGGGGCATTCCCTAAAGGTCTCGCATCAGGAACTTTGATCTCACATACTACTATGGAAGGTCCTATCGAGAAATTCCTTGCATACCTAGTAGGTAACGCATCTAAGTCTGGTGGCATGTTCATTCTCTATGCTGCAGCAGCAATTGCAGCTTACATCTTAATCTTCTGGTGGTACTCACGTCAGATGAAGAAACGTAATGCTGAATATGCAGCAGCAAAGAACTAATAAGTAGTGCCCAAAGACAGGTAAAGAATGAGGATTAAGGAACATTTGTTGATAATCCTGGTTTTAGGATTATAGCAAATGGAAATTAACCGGAGTTCTTTGTCTTTGGAAACACATTTAAGAAGTAATACACACAAGTTAGGAAACACAATAACATCAGATTTGTTTATGAAAGGGAATACTACAATGAAAGCCACAAAAGAAAGAAATACTCCCAATAATGCTGACGAAAAGGTTGCAGCGTTCGAACAAAAGCGCCGTAATAACTTATTCCTGTGGGCCCTCGTTGTAGTTGCTGTGAATGCGGCGTGGCTACTGACGAAGAACAACATGGTTCAGGCGATTTCGACGGTGATTACGGTCTATGCATTCTACCGGGTGGTAGTTTATGATAACCACAAGAACCGGTACAGTCGTCGGTTCTATGACCGCACAGGTCGACGACTCACAGACCCTAAGATTAAATAGTTTATTAACAAACAAGCGCAAGTATAGATTAAGTAAGTAAAATTAAATCGATCCTCTGTTTATACCAAAAAAAGATGCCGAACAATTCATGTTGTTCGGCGTCTTTTTACATGTCGATTGTGCGCTGCTTCTTGCCATCCTTGCCATATACCTGGAACGCGCTCTCCTTGTTGGCAGCAATTTCTTTAGCACGTTTGACCGCAGCGGTCTTCTTATCAAATGTGTCGCTAGCGCGTTTTGCACCCTTTGTCTGGACCTTCCAGCCGTTCTCACTTGGCTTAACCTCAGTATCAGCATCAAGTAATCTGCTGTTATCCTTGTCTGACTGATGCCTGTCGGTTTTCTTCGGATTGGGTTCGCGCTTAAATTCTGCCAGTTCCTGCTCGATCGCGTCATCGTGCCATTTCTTCGCTTGGCTGAGTGCAATCGGGATGGCCCAGTCATCTGGATAACCGTCAGCAAGCAACGCATTCGCGATATCGATTGCTTTCTTTCTGACTAGTTGGGGTAAGTTCTTAAATGAATTGGGATAGTCTTGCATATTCCAGGGCATTCGTTTAACCTCCTAATTGCCCGAATTAATTAAAAACTCTCCATGTCACTTTATTCCCTCTAATTAATCTTATTAAAATACGCTAAGTCTTTAAAAGAAATGTGCTTGCAAAATAAAAATCCACTACAGTGATTAAATGCGGTGGATTAGTATATTTTCAGGTTAGAAGTTGGTGGTATCTGGATCTGTTGCTTTACCAACAACGCCATCAAGTGCGTCAATTGTCTTTACCTGTTCCTCGGTAAGTTCGAAGTCGAAGATATTAGCGTTCTCTTTGATGTACTCCTCGTGGACGGACTTCGGTAGTGGTAGGAAGCCATGCGCAAGCGACCATTTAATGGCTACCTGAGCAACAGATTTACCAGTTTCTGCCGCTACTTTTTGCATAGTTGGGTCTGTGAAAATCTTCCCGGTACCAAGTGGGCTGTATGCCTCGAGCAAGATGTTGTGTTCCTTGGCATAAGCGGTCTCCTGCGGCTGCAATTCGCCAGGTGCTAGGAACATTTGGTTCACCAGTGGCAGCACCTTCGCTGTCTTCTTTAGCTCCTCTAGGTGATGTGTCCGGAAATTTGAAACGCCAATCGCCTTGATTTTGCCTGCTTCGTAGAGGTCTTCCATTGCGCGCCATGACTCGGCGTTTGATTTCTGCCAATGATCACGGAACTTGATGGGGTTGGCCCAGTGAATCAGGAATAAATCGAGGTAGTCAGTCTTCAATTTCTTCAGTGAATCGTTGAATGCTGCAATGGTCTCGTCGTAGCCACGGTATGAGTTCCAAAGCTTTGATGTAAGGAAGATATCTGAGCGAGCCACGTCGGAATCAATAATCCCCTGACCAACACTCTCCTCGTTACCGTATGCTTCGGCCGTGTCGATGTGACGGTAGCCGGCCCTTAAGGCCATCTCAACACTGCTACGTGCAACTTCGCCGTCTGGCGTCTGCCATGTCCCGAAACCAACGATGGGAATTTCTACACCGTTTTGTAATTTGTATGTTGAAGTTAAACTTGTCATTTGTATTGCTCCTTTCGCGATACTTTTATCATACACTAAAAATAAGTAAAATGAACGCGTCACCGTTTGGAAGATTGTTGTTCGATTGGTGTGGCTGGGCGAGAAAAGGAAATAGCTGGGCTGTTGCTTACCAAATGATGCGAATAAATAGTAAAATAATAGAAGAAACGAGGTAGCAAGGATGGAAATTAAAAAATTAACGCTCCAAAACCAGCTTAATCAGGAATTTAAAGTGGACTTCTTTGGGCTTTCGAGCATCAATCCGGAGAATCAGAATGTGGAATTTCCGTTGATAGTGCTTAGCCCGGGTGGTTACTTTACTCATTATTCTCTGAAGGAAATAGAGCCGCTGGCTCTAGCCTATATGAATCAGGGTTACGAGGTGGCCGTGGTTTATTATCAGCTGGTGGATGGTGAACACCCGGTTTATCCGGCCGCAGCACTGTCTGTGATTAAGACGCTGCAATATTTCAAGGAGAATGCGGCTCTTTACAGTGTTTCTGCCAATCAAATTGTCACGGCAGGCTTCTCGGCGGGTGGCCATGTCGCTAGCGCCGTTAACGCAATGCTCCTCGATGAGGGGATGCAACAGATATTTGCGCTTGATCCGGCGAATGCGCTACCGGCTGCGACAATCTTGGGTTACCCGTTCATTGATATCGAACAGCTGTCCTTTGAACTGACACCAGAACAGCAAAAGGCGATTCCAAGTGAGGTATTGTTCCATAATACTGCTGCTGGAGTGACGAAACAGACGCCACCTACGTTTGTTTTCCATGCTGTTGGCGACCCCGTGGTCCCCGTGTCAAATGGAATTAGCTATTTCAACGCATTGCAGGCCAATGGTGTAGTTAGCGAGGCGCATTTCTTTAATGGCAAGGTCCATGGTTTCGCAACTGCCAAACCGCGGATTGGTGAGGCAGGGAATGCGCAATTAGTGGATCAGCACTTGGCACATTGGTTAAGGCTGAGTACCGAGTGGCTGAGCCAAGTCTTGGCAGCTGACTGAGTTAATTGACGATAATCAGTCGGGTGTGTCCTACAAAAAAACTTGTATTCTCAAAACATATGTATACAATATAAAATATAAGTTATTTACTTAATTTTCTAATCGTACCTTTAATCTAGTTGTAAATATTCTGGGAGGCTCATCATGAACAATGAAACTTTACTCAATTTAGCTATTCATTTTACAACTAGAGAATATTTCTGTATGACTAAGCGTTAGTAATGTAATCACTGCTCTCGCTTGTTTCAAATCGTTAATCAGCGTACTTAAGGACTTTCTCTATTTACAGTGAGAAAGTCTTTTTTCATCCAAAAATCGAGGTACCTCTTGGTGGTACAGGAAGCTTCACTTAACAGAAAGGTATGATTCCATGGCAATAAAATATGCAAAGAAAAGTAATATCATATTATTCATCGTCTTTTCCATCATCAAATCACTTCAGGTAGTCTTCATCGCAAATCTGGTTAAGGTGATTACTAATTATGCGGTTCAGCCAAAAGGCAGCCTGTTGCAGGTGGCTATAGTGGCCACGGTCGGTTTGCTGCTCTTCTTGTTTGCTGGTATCGCACATGAATACTTTTCCGACCTAATTATCAAAGATATCAACGTGGAGATTAAGCGGCTGTCCAGTAAGTATCTGATCTATCAGGCCAAGCAAGAGCAGAAGCTCGACACCTCGTTCTTTACAAATGACGTCAAGCAGATTGAGACAAGTAAGATCCTTTCGGAGCTCGATGCCATTACCAATGTACTGCAATTCGCTGCGGCGATTATTGCGGCGTTGTTTGGCTCGATAGTACTCACAATTGTGTACCTAGTTGTTTCTGCGATTCCGGGCTTAGTACAGCGCATATTCACTAAAAAAATTGAAGGTAAGTCGCAGATCTGGGCAGAGCAGAACAGTACGTACACGAATATCGTGAAGGATAGTGAACTAATCTCGCCAACGGCACGGCTGTACGATGTAGAAGGTAATATCTGGCATCGTTTCAAGAGGGCGGCTGTTTCCCTTGAAGAATCATTATTTCAAATGAATTTTCTCCGTGATATTTCCAACCGATCAGTGGAAACCTCTGCCTTCTTATTCAGCAATATTCTCCCGTCAATCCTCGGCGTAATCCTAGTTACAAGGGGCGAGATCTCCCTTGGAATCCTGTTTATGATTGATAACTTAGCTAATCAATTTATTAATCCGGTCGTCAATTTCTTCTATGACTTGAATGATATCTCGGCGGCCAACCCGATGTGGCAGAAATTTCTCGGCACAACTAAGCGGCGGTTAAGCGGTGTTAAAGATAGCATGAATACTACGCTTGAAGATCAGCAATTTAGGCAACTTAACCTGATAAACGTAACTGTTAAGTATAATCAAAAAACGGTCATTAAAAATTTGAATTTGCAGATTAAACGAGGCGAGAAAATATTACTAACAGCACCATCTGGTTGGGGAAAATCTACGTTACTGAATATCTTGACCGGTGAACAGGAGATTGCTAGTGGTGAATTTAAAATAGACGGCATGAACTTAGCCGGAAATTGGCAGCAGGCGCATCGCTATTTTAGTTTTATTCACCAGACTCCATTGTTACTAGACGAGTCTTTGAGGTTCAATATCACGCTTGGATACAATGCCTCAGATGGTGAGGTATTAGAAGCAATTAAGTCAGCTGGCCTGGACGATTTGGTCGATCAGATTGGACTTGATTCTACAATCGGCGAGGAAGGTAGTCGTCTCTCCGGTGGCCAAAGGCAACGGGTAGAAATTGCACGGGCGCTGTTGCGCAATCGACCAATCTTGATTGCGGATGAGCCTACGAGTTCTTTGGATGAAGGTCTAGCAAGACGTATTCAGGGTGTTATTTTGAATACCAATAAGACCGTTATTGAGGTAGCCCACCGGGTCTCGCCGGCGGAAGCAAAGCTCTTTGACCGAATAATTAATTTAGATGAACTGGCGGAGTAGGTTAATCCCAGCGTATGAGTAGCGTTCGTAACCCAAAAACTCTGCCAATTCGGTTTGAAGCAGCTGGTTAATCGCAATTTCGAGGTGGTGACGAAAAACTTCGTCCAAATCTTGCTTTTGGGCTAGTGCAGCGATAATTTCTGTGGTAAGTTCATTCATGGGGAATGCCTCCTGTGATGTTTTCTGTGGTTACTAAATATCATAAGGGAAGGCATTCCCTATTTCTATACAATTCAGAAATCTTTTATGCATTTACACAAGATATTTTACGCTCTCGAAAAATGCTTGCGTTATGGAAACGTTTCCATTAGCATAGTGGTATGAGCATCAATGGGTCTAGGTTTAGATTCAAGGGTGAACAGAATATTATTAGGGGGTTGCAGAATATGCATAATCAGGATGTTGTTCAGGAAAATTGGCGGATGTGGAAACACGGGAAACAGTGGCTGTATGCGTCAAGTGCGATCTTAGCCATGGGAATCGGTATGGGGTTGTCGACCACGACAGTGCAAGCGGATACGCCGTCAAATACTCAAACAACCACGACGGCCGTGCAATCGGTTGCGAAACCGGCAACGACAACGACAACTGGTACAACCAACGCGGAACAATCGGGAACCGTTGCCGAAACGGACCAGGTGCCAAGCATCGACCCAGCTGCTGACCAGCCGACGAAAACCGACGTGGCGATATCCCAAACGCCGGCAGCAGATTCAGATACAGAAAATTCTGAAGACGAACCTGTAGTACCAGAAGAAGGTACAGACACAGAAGACAATGAAACAGAGGAACCAACTGAAGAAGAAACGGACTACGGTGAATCACCAGTAATTAATGAAGATGGCACCGTGACATTTAGCTATGAAGGTGACGAAACAACAGAGACTGTCAATGTTGCTGGAAGCTTTAACGGTTGGGAAGCAACTGCCTTCTCAATGGAAAAAGGCGAGGACGATGTTTGGTCAGTTACGGTTGACGTAACACCAGGTGTTTATGAATATAAATTCGTTGTGAATGGTGATAACTGGATAAACGATCCAGCTAACGATATAATCGCTGGTAACGATGGAAATAACCAATTAATCCTTCCAGGTTTAATTATCGAAGGAGATAAGGACGTTGAACCAGGTGCTACTGTTACATTAACAGCCACTTATGTGAATGACGAAGGCGAAAAAGAAGTAGTAGATGCAGACTTTGCATTAGCAACTGAAATCGCTGGTGTTACAATCGCTGGCAACAAGGTAACGATTTCGGAAGATATTTCACCAGCAACTGAAATTATAATTGATGCTACTTTTGATGGAGATAAAGCAACGCACACAATCTTTGTCGCAGATGAAATGTACGAATATACCATCAACTACATGCGTCCAGATGGGCAACAAGCGGATTGGGGCTTATGGTTGTGGACGGCAGATGTCGACGGAAGTGCTTATGCATTTGGCGAAGAATCAACAGGTGGTTATGTACAATCAACTGTGAGCTTTGCTTCAGATAAATTGAATTTAATTACTCGTTTAGGAAACTGGGACTCTCAAGAAGCAGATCGAGTGATTACGATTCCAGAAGGTGAAAAGTCTGTTGAGGTTTGGATTGTCGGTGGAAACCCAGAAGTTTACTACTCACTAGATGATGTTGAATTATTAGATCAACGCTACATCGAGTTAACGTATGTTCGTAAGAATAATGACTACGAAGACTGGAATTTATGGGTGTGGGGAACAGGCGTTAAAGATAACGAGATTCTCTTCGATGAAATTACAGACAAAGGTGCCGTTGTAAGAATCCCAGTTGGTTATTCTACGACTAAAATAGGATTTAAGATTCGTAAAGGTGACTGGGTAGAAGAAGATCCATTTAATGAAGACCGTTATATTGACATTCCTTTAGGGGAAATGATTTCAAAAGTAACAATCGAAGAAGGAAAAGGTGAATATTTTGCCGTTCCATCTATCGATGGTCCAGTTTTAGAAGATGGGAACGCTACGTTCTTTTACCGTGATCCAGAATTATTCTTAACAAGTGACATGGATAAAATTGAAAACGTACAATTGAAAATCACTGCAAATGACAACGCAGATGTTTACGATATGGAATATGACGAAGTAAACGAGTACTGGTACTATACGATTGATAATATTGAACCAGGGGATTATGACTATACGTTCCTCGTAACAGTTGATGGAAAGACGGAAGAAGTTGTAGATCCATACAACACAAACGAAGATGGTCACTCAACATTATTATTTGCGCAGCCGACTGTTACAGCTGAAACATCGATCAATCGAAAAGCTATTTCATACAATGAAAATGCAGTGGTAACGATTGCTTCAGAAGTATCAGATGACTATGAGTTAAGAGCAGCTTACATCGACTTAACACCAGTAGGCGGACCAGCACAAGTGGCAATCGATACGGAATTAATGGAACACACTATTGCGGTTGATCAATCAATAACTCCAGGTGTGAAAACATTAGACATCGTATTGGTTGATGAGTTTGGAAACAAACACAACACGTCTGTAGATGTTGAAGTACAACCGCGTCAAATCACAGACGATGCAGACTTTGACTGGGATGAAGCACGAATTTACTTTATGCTGACAGACCGATTTAGTGATGGCGACAATCCAGATGGTATGACTTCAGAACTTTCTGAAAGCTACCACGGAGGAGACTTCCAAGGTATTATTAACAACTTGGATTATCTAGATGAATTAGGTATTAACACAATCTGGATTACACCAATTGTCGATAATATTGATGAAGGTATGGACATGGCGAATGGCGACAAACGCTACGGATACCATGGTTACTGGGCAAAAGATTTCACAAAGATTGACGAACACTTAGGTGATGTTGAAACACTGAAAAATTTAGTTGACTCAGCACACGAACGTGGCATGAAGATTATGGTTGATGTGGTGTTGAACCATGCGGGATATGGCATGAATGATGCGGAACAATTTGACGGTATGATTCGTGATAATCCAGTTGCTGGAGACGATATTATTGGTGAATCATCAGGATTACCTGATTTCAGAACAGAAGATCCAGCGGTTCGCGAACAAGTGATTCAATGGCAAATTGATTGGATTACGAAGTTACAAGAGTTTACAACAGACAAGGACAATACAATTGATTACTTCCGAGTTGATACGGTTAAACATGTGGATAACACAACTTGGAATGCATTCAAAAATGAATTAACAAAAATCAAACCAGACTTCAAGATGATTGGTGAATGGTATGGCGCAAGTGTGAATAACACTGGAGACCAGCTACGTTCAGGTCGTATGGACTCTCTACTAGACTTTAACTTTAAAGGGCAAGCAGAGCGGTTCATCAACGGAAATATTGATGAGATTGAAGCAGAGTTAGCTACTAGAAACGGTCTGATCGATAACACAGCGATGATGGGACAATTTTTAAGTAGTCATGACGAGGACGGATTCTTAGTTACGCGTGCTGCCGGCAACGAAGGACTATTCAAAGTTGCTGCTGCCTTGCAAATGACCGCTAAAGGACAACCTGTTATTTACTACGGTGAAGAACTTGGGCAGTCAGGTCTAAAAGCAGACGAAGATAATGGCATTTATGAATATGCTAACCGTTACAACCTTGACTGGAGTATTGCAAACGACGAGAACGACATGTTAATGCACTACAAGAAACTATTAAATATTCGTGCCGCCTACTCAGATGTCTTCTCAAAAGGAACACGTCAACATGTAGCTGGAACAAACGAAACAGGCTACTCAGTGTTTGCTCGTACGTACGGTAATGAACAAATATTTGTTGGGTTAAACACGAATGAAGATGCAGTAGAATCAACGTTTGCACTAGGATTAGCGGCTGGTTCAGAAGTTATTGATGTATATAATGACGTAACTTACGTAGTCGCAGCAGATGGTACAGTAACGATCGACATCCCTGGGAACGCGGATGGCGGTACAGTTATCTTAGTTGCAGGTGACACGGTTGAAGAACCAGTTGATCCAGAAGAGCCAATTGATCCAGAAGAACCAGTTGATCCAGAAGAGCCAGTTGAGCCTGAAACACCAGGCGACGAGCGCTTAGATAAAATTGCAAATCGCTTAGAAGATTTAGAAACAGCAATTGATGAAATCACCACAAACAACCCGGCACTCGTTGAAGAGTTGAACGTAATCCGTGCAGAATATGAACGATTACGTGGATTAGACTCCGTAACGGATGCCGAAATTGCAGACTTACTCGCTCGAATTGCAGCGCTAGAAGCAATTGTTGCTGATATTGGATCAGAAAGCCTTGGTACAGGAACTGATACACCAGGAGTTGGCGGAGAAGAAGCAGACGGATCGGACACAGATGATTCAACTAAAGAAGACGCAGCTACAGACAGTGAAGAAGACAATTTACCTCTTACAGGAGAAACAAACTCTCCAATGGTTTCAATCATTGGATTAGTCTTCATCGGAATTGGAGTTGCGTTAGCATTTATGTTTAAGAAAGACGAAAGAACAGAATAGAATACTATTAATTAAATGAATGACTCCCCTTTGAAGCAGAAATGCGGATGAGGGGATTTTTTGTTAGAGAGAAGTTGGACTAGGTAATATCCTAATCTATTTCGAAATAAATCATTATAGCCAAGAATATAATGACCAAATTAAAAATAGAGACATCAGACTGATTATTACGCGCCTTCAGGCCCAACTATCCACTCTCTTGAGTCTTTGGATATCCAATTGGAGTCCGCTTATACGTGCTTTGAGTCCAGAAAAATAGCCATGCCAGTTTCAGCATGTGAACTGAACCCCTTAAGTTGGAGAAAAACAACTTAAGTGGTTTTTATGGCCAAATATAAAATTGAAACAAAAATTGAAGCTATCAGACTTTACAATAGCGGTCTTGGTTCAACAACTGTTGCTCACATTCTGGGTATTTCAAAGGCAGAAACCGTGCTAAATTGGCTTCGTTTATGGAATAAACATGGTCTTGATGGAATTACCAGGAAAAAGAAATTGCCAAGTTACTCTTCTTCCTTCAAAATGAAAGTCATAACTTGGTTGGAAAAGCACAAAGCATCGTATCCAGAAACCGCCGATCACTTTGATATCCCAAATGCAGGTACCATCTGGCAATGGAAACATCAATACGACCTTCATGGATACGAAGGCTTTTCTGACCGCAGGAAGAGAGATCCCACGATGACTGAAAAGAAGAAGTTAACACCTTCGGAAGAAAACAAAGAACTCAAAAAACGTCTAGAATATTTAGAAGCCGAGAATGCCTACTTAAAAAAATTGAAGGCCGTAATGGATCAAACCAGGAAAGAGCCAAGGCAATAGATTCACTGCGGCCCAAATACAGATTATCCATGTTACTTAAAATTGCCAAAATGAGTTCTAGCAGTTACTTTGATGCACGAAAACGAAATTATGGAGCACACTTTGATTCTGATTACTCAATTATTGAAGACATCAAAGCCATCAGGGCTACTGATAAATAATCTGAGGGTATGGGCTATCGACCTCTAACACAGCTAGTAAACAAGCTTAGGGAGACTCGTGAAGAGCTCCCAGTTAATCACAAGAGGGTTCTAAGAATTATGTTTCAAAATGATTTACTAAGTCATTCATACAAGAAAAAAACAGCCAAATATAGCAGCTATGAAGGTAGTCAAGGTGGAGAGTGCAAGAACCACATCAAGGGTAGATTCTCAACCGACAGGCCACTACAGAAGATTGGAACTGATGTTACAGAAGCTCGCTTTGGCTCTCAAACCACCGACGAACGAATTTATATTTCTTTATTTACCGATTTCTTTTCAGGAGAAATATTGTCTTACAGCACCTCACTTCATCCAAATACCGAGTTTGTATTAGAGTCGCTCAATCCCGTCTTAGAAATGGTTAAAGATGTGCCATATAAGACAACTATACACTCAGATCAAGGGACTCAATACCAATCAGGTAAATATCATTCAGCACTAAAAAAATATAAAGTTAAGCAAAGTATGTCCCGAAAATCATCTCCGTGTGATAACGCACCAACAGAGAGTCTAATTCATCAGTTAAAGGTGGGAACTGTATTGAATCATCGGTATAAAACTCAGCAAGATTTGGAACAAGCAATATCAAATTGGGTTAATTACTACAACTACAAACGAATTAGACAATCAAATAACTGGCAAACGCCAAATGAAATGAGAAATATGTATATACAAAAATATGCCTAACCCACTCCTAATCGAAAACAAATTCATCTTTGTTACGTTTTTTTGAATATAGAGGTTGATGCTTTCTCCTGAGACGCCTTCTTTTTCGAGTAGTTTTTGAATAGGTAGATTGTAAAATATAAATAAAATAAACATTAAATAGTTAGTCTGCATCTGATTATCAAAAAAAGCATTAAACAGCATATTTTTGCAATTAAAAAAAGCAACTTCGCGGGCGAAATTACTTTTTAAGATTAAAAACTATACTTATTGTCGTTATTGTCTTTAATATATCTCGACGTCATACCTTGTGCTTCTAAGTACTCACGGAATGGCACTAAATCCTGTGCTTCATATTTTTCCTTGTAGGCCTCAACAACCGATTCGCTATACAAATTAGTGTCTAACTTTAGGGTTTCAACAGGAATAGGACGGTCTTTGGTGATTTTTGCATCGACCACAACTACGCGACCTTGATTGTAATAATCAAGCGCTTCTTTCATCACCTGATCAATATCTTCAATTCGACTAACAGTCAAGCCAACAGCACCTTGCGCTTCGGCAATTTTAGCATAATCAACATCTGTGAAATCAACACCAAAATTGTACGTATTCGTGTCTTCATACTTATTTTTAATAAATCCGTATTCTGTATTAGTAAATACAACGTTAATGACGGGCAACTTATAGCGCACGTTAGTAACAACATCTGGATAAGTCATTGAGAATGCCCCATCTCCCATCAGGTTCCACACTTGACGATCCGGATAAGTGTTTTTGGCACCAATTCCACCTGGCAAACCAATCCCCATTGTGGCAAACAATGGGGATGTCCGCCACATATTCTTGTCTGTCATGTGCAAATGACGTACGGACATTTGAGTGACATTACCGACATCAATTGAGAAAATAGCATCATCTGCTGCGTATTTATTGATAGCATTATAAACTTGATAGGCCTGTAAATCACCTTCCGTTTTTTGCTCAAGTTTATTCATATAGTCACGCCAATTTTTGACGTTAGCCACGTTCGCCTGCCACCATGGTGAATCGTTTACGGGTGATACTTTAGCTAAAATGGCGGCAATCGCTTCACCTGCATCCCCTAGAATAGCGACGTCATTTTGATGACGCTTACCCAACATTGCTGGGTTATTGTCAATTTGTATGAACTTATTCACGTTTCGGAAAGTGCCTTCAACTTCGGAGAATGGGAAGTTTGTACCAACAAACAGGACACTATCAGCTTCAAGAATAGCTTCGTTAGCTGGCTTCCAACCAACACGGAAAGTGGAGCCAGTGAAACCTTCAAAATCCCAATCAAATGTTTCAAAATTTTTACCTGTTGTAATAATTGGCGCTTTCATTTTACGAGATAATGCTTGAACTGCTGATCCATGCCCCATCGTGCCAATTCCCGCATAAATCACTGGACGCTTAGCTTGGTTAAGAATATCGACAGCAGCAGAAATATCTGATTCGTCGACTGGTGCGGACTTATATTCTTTATAAGTTACGCCTGATGAATACAGTGGCGTCGAATACAGTGAGTCAGCATCGATCTCTGTAAAGCCAAAATCAGCCGGTACTTCTAGTACAGCTACGCCACGTTTGGCAATTGCAGTTCGAATGGCGTCATCAACAAGATGAGGCAACTGTTCTGCGGTTGCGACGCGACGGTTATAAACAGCTATATTATCGTACATTGGATTCTGATTTAATTCTTGAAACGAATCCATATTTAACTCGCGTACTGGTTTAGAGCCTAAAATAGCCAATACTGGGATATTATCCATTGCCGCGTCATAAAGACCATTTATTAAATGCGTTGCACCTGGACCGCCAGACCCAACGGCCACACCCAATTTACCACCAAATTTCCACTGCATGACAGCTGCCATAGCACCGACTTCTTCGTGTTTAACCTGCAAGAATTTGATTTTGTTTTCTGGATCACCCATTGCATTCATTAAACCACTCAAAGTACCTGATGGAATCCCATACATTGTGTGGACGCCCCACCCTGACATAACTTTCAATGCCGCTAATCCGGCCGAAATTTTATTGTCTGACATGCTACTATTTTCCTCCTAAACATGAAAGCTTTGTAATCGTTTTCATTCCGACAAATAAAATTATATACGAATTTACAATTAATATCAAGCGTTTTCACGATTTATTCACTTGTGCTCATCGTTTTGGTATCAAATGATTCAGCTTGTTTTATGAACATCATTTCACAAAGTATAGCATGTTAGCTTATTAATAAAGTTTTATTGATAATAGTTAACAATAGATTTCTGTGACAAAACATCGCATTACGTTGTAAACATTAGACCAGACTCCTAAATCAAAAATACTTGATTAATCTCAAATGGATTTGGTAGATTGCAAGAATTAACCGAACACTGCAAACTGCTGAAAAACCTTTCGTGGTGATTGCCAGTTGAGTGTTTTCATTGGTCTCGCATTGATCCAATGATTAATTTGATCTAATTCTTTGGCGCTAACTGTTTCAATTTTGTGTTCTTTCGGTATATGCCAACGCATGAGCAATCTCATCTTTATAGGGTGTAACTTGATGAATTTCAATCGAAACGGTTGAAGGAGAGCGTTTAATAAAGCGCACAATGGCACGAACAGAATAATTCAATTCGAGTAAAGTTTGAATGACAGTGCGTTCTTGAGATGATAAACTAGTCATGAGTCGCAGTTCCTTTATGGTTGTTTTAGACAATTACCATTAAAGGCGCTGCGGCTTTTTATTCAAGTGTTCGGTTTAATTTTACAATCTACCACATTAAAAAAATGTTGCCTGAAGCAAATATTTTTGTGTATAGGAATAATGAAACAACTATCGGTTTTTTAGGCGAATTAGATGGTTACATAGCTGGATTATTTGTTGACATGAACTACAGAAACCAAGGTGTTGGTAGCCGATTAATTAATTACCTAAAACAAATAAACGACAAATTAACACTTTCAGTCTATGTAGATAATATTAATGCCGTTAATTTTTATGAGAATAAAGATTTTATCATAGACAGTGTAGGTATGGATACTGAGACTGATTCAAAAGAGTATCATATGATTTGGGAAAATAATTATCGTGCCTATGGTTATCCACGAATAACGATGGTGCTTCGCAAGTCAGGCATCTGTGTTGGGTCAAAACGAATTTTACGATTAATGAGGGAAATGGAGATTCACTCTTTAATGAATCGGCGATTTAAAAAACCTGGCACTCATGTGGATCATTCACAACGCCCCAATTTAATCAAGCACCAGCCCAATGCAAGGATATGGCGTGCTGACATTACTTATTTGGAATTACGTCCAGGAACCTGGGTTTATCTCAGTTCTATTTACGAACCAAAGGTTCATCAAGTTCTTGCTTTCAAGATTGGTCGTCAGATGGAGGCGACGTTAGTTGTAGAAACGATTAATCAGGCGCTTGAATGTCATCAAAAGCCACAATATTTTCACTCTGACATGGGTTCACAGTACACCAGCAACGAAGTTGAAACTTTACTTGAACGGCATCAGATTAGCCACTCATACTCAAAACAAGGTTATCCTTATGATAATGGGCCAATTGAAGCTTTTCACTCATTGTTGAAGAGAGAGTTTGCCTTTCAAACAACTTTTTCCAATTTTGAGGACTTGGTAATCCGAACCTCAAATTAGATCAGTTGGTTTAATTCCGACAGAATTAGAACGAGTGTTTAGAAAAAGATGTGCCATTTATTGACATAGGAGCAGAGAAATGATTCTAGATATGCACCAGGACTTGACACAACAAAAATGGTAGTTATCTCTGAGTCTGGATATGTTAATTATAAAAAAACCAAAGGTCAACGCAAAAGAGGTAAGCTTTATTCTCAAAAATAAAGCTATGATTATTAATAAAGTAAATGGGTTTGCTGATGAGTACTATACCTCAATTGTTGGAAGTGGTAAGTTACCTCCGAAGTTTAAATTTACCACGCTCAAATATTTTCATGATGAGCTAGGAATAACTGAAGAGATATCCAAAAGAGATAAAATAAAGCGTCTTCAGCGGTTAAAGCAACGTAATCAGGACTCGGATAGATAAAAGTTAGAGGACTGTCGTCTAATCTGGGTGTGGCTGAATAGACAAAATATTTATTTGATCTTGATTTCAAGATTACACTATAAAAGTAGCGGTTTTTAGCTGCTTTTTTATTTTTGATTTTAATGTATAATCAGGGTTGTACAAACGGCAAGGGGATTAAAAATGCAAATTGGGTATGCAAGAGTTAGTTCGACTGATCAAAACCTAGATCGACAATTGAAACAATTTGAAGGTTTAGGAATAAAGAAGATTTTTGCAGAGAAGATATCAGGTAAAGATCGTAGCAGACCTAAGTTACGTGAAATGTTGCAGTATATTCACGATGATGACGAAGTTGTTGTTACTAGTCTAGATAGACTTGGGAGAAATTCCCAGGATTTAACTACTATAATTGAAGAAATTAGATCAAAAGGTGCCGTAATTAATATCCTTGATCTTCCAACCTTTGATGGTGTTCAGGATAAGAACTTAAAAGCGCTACTTTCAAACTTAGTCATGGAAATATATAAATATACAGCTGAAGAAGAGCGAAAAAAAATAAAATCACGGCAACGTGAGGGAATTGACCTATCCAAGGCTAGGGGAGTCTATCAAGGTAGTAACACACTTTATTCTGCAACAAGTAAAAATCCAAAGTATCGAGTATTATATGAAAAAGTAGTTAGCTTATTGAAAAAAAATACTCCAATTGTCGAAATATATCGACAAACTGGAGTTTCCAGAATGACTATCTATAAAATTAAAAGAGAGATGAATGTTTGAAAGGCATTGTTTGACATTTTCAAGGTTTGATACGCTATAATTTACTTGCGACAAAGTAAGAAAATCTAGTAATAAGACACAATAGCCACTTTCCATGCCGGGAAAGTGGCTATTTTTTTTCGCCTATATGCGACGGGTTAGGCGTGTGGGTTAGTGGCAACTTGCTGGTTACCGCCGGTCATCTAACCAGTGATCGACCAGTACGACTACCAGTCCCACAAAAAATAGAAGAGATCAATCATATGGACTGCGACCGACAAGAGTTGTTGTCAGTCCAGCTTGAATGTTTGTTTTAAAAGTGTTTTGGCGTACTATTTTTGTGTATAAATCTGTGCTATGTCTAGTTATAGGCAGAGTCCTCCAATAATTCAAATTAAAATCTGTTGGTGAGAAATCATATTAAACTTAATTTGTGTAATTTCAGGGAGGACAATCGGATGAGCTTCACCGAAATATTATTGGATTAATTTGTACATAATACGATTATGCTATTTGAACTATGATAATGCAATGATAAAATTAATGAAAACTAAAAATACTTTTTTGTCGCCTTGTGGAACTAACAGAACAAAAATATAGCCACTTCCCAAACTCGGGAGGTGGCTATATTAGTCATCTAGAATAATTCTTTTATCTAATCTGATTTTATAAGTGGTAGAAGAAGAGCTCACGACCTGCCGCTAAATCACCCTTCGACTTCAACACACGTAACTTAATTGCCTTGGTCCTTGTTCCATTTAGTGGCACAACCTTAGCCTTTTCGTCATCACTGAATGTGATTGGGGCACCGAAAGTGGACCAGTTCTGGCCATCTGTACTAAAGCTGAGTGCAATCTCTTCCAGTTCACCAAGCTGCGTTACCGTTCTTGGTACATATTCTAAGTGATCTAGTTGATATTGTTGGTCAAACTCGAATGTGAGCTCGGTAAATTGGCCATTATCTGGGTCTGCTAGCGCCGTCTCTGGATCGGTTGACCACTCGGTTGTTAGGTTCTGATCGACCAAGTATTTAATCTCTCGTTCTGGTTGATCGAAGACATTGCTAGATGCCTTGATACCCTTAATTACGTTGGTTAGCGGATCGGCACTCGTCTTCCCCTTGATTTGTTCCGACCATTCTGAGACCTTGTTCAATCGCTTGCTGCGAATCTTGAAGCTGTACACCGTGTCGAAATCTAGTTCCGTTACGGTAAAGTCACTACCTTTAATGTTCACGTGGCGTTGACCGTTAACTAAAATTTCGAATGAATCGATTTGCTCAGGTTGTTGCCAGACTAAGTGCAGTGATGTTGGTCCCGTTTGTGCTAAGTCAACCGCAAAGTTGCGCGGAACACGCATGGCCGAATCGATAATCTGGGCGGAGCTTGTCTTCGCACCGTAGGTGAGATTCTTGACGTCTACCGACAGGGCGTATTTCGTGATATCGAGTGGTGGTAGCTTGATTTGTAGCGCGTGTTGTTGCTTAACTTTGCTGCTGAAAAGGTCGAAGTATTCAGATGGACTAAACTCAGCACAGTACATGTAGCCCATCTCTGCCTGGTCAAATGAAAGGCGGTTGTCTACCTCCGGTAAATCAATCTCTTGTCCGTTTAATGTGACAGTTACTTCACCTGGATGTCTGTCACAGAGGATATTCAACAGCGTACTTTGTTCCTTGGCGAAACCATCATAACTACCAGTGGTTTTGTGGATGTCGATGGTCAGCTCTGTGCCAACGAGTGTGCTTTCTAGCTCGGTTTTAGCTACTGCACCTTCCAGATAATCCGTTGACTTGCCGTCGTCATCGATTAACGTGAAAGTGCTTCGACCAGCAGGGTAGAAGTTGAAAATCCTGTTAGTACGGTCAATTTCGTTTGGATTATTATTGGCGCGCGTAAGCGGAACAATGGCGCCGGCCTTGACGAATAACGGAGTGTGCCAGTGGGCATACACGAGGTTATCCACCGTAGTTCCGCCCATGTACTTCTCGCCTGTGAAGAAATCAACCCACATCTGGTGTGCATCTGGGAGGTAGACATTGTGCCGGAGTGAGTTGCCGGCATTGTTCTGTTCAGCCGTATAGATGGGTGCGACCAGGAAGTTTGGCCCCCACATGTACTGGTACTGGACTAGTTTGGTGTAGTTAATCTTCTCGTGAGGGAATTCGAGGAACATCGCGCGAATCATTGGTTTGCCCGTCAGTGCTTCATGGGCCAGTGAATAGGTGTATGGTAGCATCTGTGATTTCAGCTTGAGGTACGCACGATTGATCTGCGTCGCTTTTTTGCCAAAAGTGAAAGGATTCTTGCTGTTGGTTCCCCAACCATCCATGTTGAGTTGGATAGGGGTGAAGGTCTTCCACTGGTAGTCGCGCACATTGACCTCGGGATTACCGCCGCCATAGATACCATCCATGTCTGAGCCAACGTTTGGCTGACCCGAGAGACTTGTACCGATGTATGTCGGAATCTGGAAGCGGATGTATTCCCACTCGCCACCGATCTGGTCACCGGTCCAAACGGCGCCATAACGCTGCGTGCCAGCCCAGCCATCAACCGTGAGGCTAAAAGGCCGAGTCTGGCCGGCTGTAGCTGTAGTGAAAGCCACCGTGGCATCCTGCAATGCGTTCAGTCCGAAGGAGTAACCGGCACCGACCCAGGCAACATCGGTTTTTAAGGCCGCCAAATTGGCTTGCTTAATCTCGGCGTTAAGATCCCGTTCCCCTTTTTGGGGATTAGCGGGGTCAACTGGATGGAGGTTGCTTTGGGCCCACAACCCGAGTGCTACCCCGTGTTTATTCGCGTAATTTGCGAAAGCCTCCAGGTTATTGAGGTCACCCTTGAACGTGTCGGTCTGGCCATAACCTGCACCATAGCCATCGTTTGGAATGAACCAGCCTAATGGAATGTCATGCTTTTGGTACCTGTCGATGACGGCACGGGCGGAGAACTGATAATTATCGTGCTCGCCGTTGAGTGATTCCTTAATGCCCTTATCGGCAGCCACCTTCTGAGGGAGGTACTCCTCGTATGTTGCGCCATCCTCGAATTCGATGGCGTTCTTCGAATCGGATTGCACCCAGATGTCGCGGTTGTAGGCATTCAAGTGGGCCTCATAGAAGCCAAACTTCGGCAACAAGATGGGTTGACCGGTTAGTTCGTAATAGTGCTTGAGAATCTCGGCGGGGGAATCACCCAGGAGATAGATGTTATCAAAGGTAGGATCTTTATGTGTGATACCCGTCTGGTTCTTCCTATTTGTACCGAAATCGTATAAGCCGGGACGCCAAGTATTGCGCAGTAAACCAAAGCCGCTATTGGACCAGAAGAAGGGGTTCGGTGAGGAGACGCCGCCGTCTGTCCAGACATTCGTGTTAGCCACCTTAATCTTGTGGCCCTTGTGGCTGAAATGCCCGTTCTGCGTGCCACCACCAAAGTAGAATTCGTTCGTATCCTGATGCAACACTTCCGTACTGGTTGTCTGGGTGAGACTGACGGGCAGCACCTGGCGCAGAATAAAGCGACTTTTGGCTTCATCATAGAGGGCCATGACGGCTGGATCCTTCTTGTAGATTAACGTGTAGCGGCCAAAACGAATCCGATAATTCTCGGCAGTATCCAACAGCTCACTCGCTTTGAAGACCTCGGCTGGACCTTCTACTGGCAGCACTGTCATCCTTGCCGTGTGCGCAGGTTCGTCAGGGATGGGATAGTCCTGTAATTCGCCTGTGGTAATCTGTACGCGGAGAATTTGTTCTGAAAGCCACGAAATTCGCAGTTTCTCTCCGGAGAGGAATTCGCCGTCGTAGCTTGTGTCAGACTTTTTCAATCGAATTAATTTCTGAATTGTATTTAATGGTTGTTTGGAGTTGCTTGATAGATTTTCCATAGTAGTTCCATTATAGCTTAAAAGCGGTGTCCTACGCGGTTAAATCTCTAAATCTTCAGTAAATATTAGAGTTATCCGTTATTTATAATTTTGTGGCGCGAAAACGGTTGACTTTAGAGTGGGAACTTCATATACTAACAGAGGTGGTACCAACCAGTTGAAAAGTGAAGTGATAATGATGAATAAACCGCTGTATCAACTTGTAATGCTCGATTTGCAAACTAAGATTAGGGAACAATTTGAGAGTAATGCGAAGCTGCCGTCGGAGCGTACTTTGATGGATCAATATGAGGTTAGTAG
This sequence comes from Amylolactobacillus amylophilus DSM 20533 = JCM 1125, assembly GCF_001936335.1. GTDB lineage: Bacteria > Bacillota > Bacilli > Lactobacillales > Lactobacillaceae > Amylolactobacillus > Amylolactobacillus amylophilus. The sequence continues at coordinate 605,725 of NZ_CP018888.1, read as the reverse complement.
AAATACGATTCGCTTAGCACTTGATGACTTAGAGCAGCGTGGACTTATCTACCGCCTTCATGGGAAGGGAACTTTCGTCTCGCCCCGCTTAGTCAACCAGACCGATCTGGGTTCCATGTACAGTTTCACCCAAGAAATGAGGGATGCTGGTCGTAATCCAATCACCTTTAACCTTGCACTAGAGTTAATCCGCCCGGAACAACCGGTGCGTGAGCAACTCAATCTGACTGATGGTGCGGAGGCTTACTGTTTGACGAGATTACGGATGGCGGATAATGAACCCCTCATTTTTGAGGAAACATACCTCCCGATTGAGCATTTCCCTGACCTAACGATGCAGATGATTTCGGGTACGCCGCTCTACGTGGTGATGAAAGAATCTTTTCACGAGACCGTTGTGATGGCCTTTGAGGACATTGAAGCTGGAGCAGTTACCACAAGGGAAGCGCAGGCGCTGGAGATTGCAGAGCATGATCCGTGTCTGACCATTTACCGCCGTTCCATTAACGACCATAATGTACCAATCGAGTTTACTAAGTCCGTCGCACGGGGCGATCACTTTGTTTACCGCACAAAACAGAGTAATCGTCGGGTGTTGACTGGCGAGAATAAATAGACGTGAGGGACATATATGTTTAGTAAATCTGATGCAGAATTAACTAAGATGGGCGCTGTGATTACGACCCGTGAGATTCAGCAACAACCTGAGTTGTGGCACGAAACTTGGTCCATCTACCAAGTGTCAATCACGTGCGCCCCAGACGGCCACTTAGCGCAAAAGGCGGAGAACGAAGTAAATAATCTGTTGTTGTTGATGCCTGCGCGCGTTCAAACGACAAGGGCTTTGCTATGACGGGTAGCTTCTCCTGCATGAGCCTCATGTCGTTGCTCGTCTTTGACACAGCTGGTGATAGCTCAAAGAAAGAGTACGTCGATACTATTGCACGGCTCGGCGAGAGCGTAATCAAGAGAGAGGACACGATCGCTCAACTGCTTGATGTAGATTTCAACCGTATCGCTTACTTAGGCTCGGGTACCCTTGGTGGCTTGACCCAAGAGGCCGCGCTGAAAATTCTGGAGCTGACGGCTGGGCAGGTTGCAACAATCTTTGATACGTCGATGGGCTTCAGGCATGGTCCTAAGTCATTCTTGGATGGCAAAACAGTGGTCTTCGACTTCGTCAGCAACGAGCAATATACACGCCAATATGACGTGGATATTATGGAGGAGATCAAGGCTGATGAGATTGTGCCCGTAGTGGTCTCGGTGGGGATGCCACAGGCCAATAATTTCAGTGGCACACAGTTTAATTTTGACGTGGCGGACCTCCCAGACGGGTACTTGGCGCTAGCAGACGTCATGGTCGCCCAGACGGTGTCGCTACTGACATCCATTAAGGTTAGCAACACGCCAGATACCCCATCGGCGAGTGGCACAGTGAACCGGGTGGTTAAGGGTGTCACAATTCATCCATTTAACTAGTTTAGTGTAGTAATATTAAGTGCAAGTAATAATTTTTAGATTCCTGAGGAGGAAGTAATAGTGAGTTACTATATTCATGCAGATAAGTTCTTTTTAAAAAACATTACGGAAATCGGTGGCTACCTTGAAGTGACTGACGATGGTAAGTTTGGTGTTTACTACCATGAGGACAACAAGCCGGCAGGCAAGATTGTGGAGCAGCCGGGCAAGTGGATTGCCCCTGGTTACGTTGATACACATATTCACGGACTTTTGGGCCATGATGTGATGGATTTGGACTGGGAAGGAATCGAAGCAATGTCTGAAGGCTTGTTGAAGGCTGGTGTGACGTCATGGTTACCAACAACTTTGACGGCAAGCTTCGATGACTTAAATGAGGTCTGCAAGATTATTGGTGCACACTATACCGAGGCCAAGGGTGCTAAGATTCGCGGAATCCACTTTGAGGGACCATTCTACACAGAGAAGCACAAGGGTGCCCAGAATCCGAAGTACTTCAGCAATCCTGATATCGTTAAATACGAGAAATGGCAGGAATCTGCTCACGGAATGCTGAAGAAGATTTCAATTGCTGCAGAACGTGAAGGTGCTGCTGAATTTACTAGAAAGGCCGTTGCAGACGGTGCAGTAGTTGCCTTGGGTCATTCGGATGCAACTTATGAACAGGCCCGTGCATGTATCGAAGCCGGTGCAAGCATGTTCACACACACATTCAACGGAATGAGCCCAATGAGCCACCACGCCCCTGGGATGGCAGGCGCCGCAATGGCTACTCGTCTGATGGATGATGAGTTGATTACTGATGGGCACCACGTCCAAGAACCAGTAGTGCGTGCGCTTGTGAACGCCAAGGGTCCGGAACATATTGCATTGATCACCGATTGCATGAAGGCCGGTATGATGCCAGATGGAGATTATACCCTCGGTGAATTCCCCGTTTATGTCAAAGACGGGATGGCAAGACTTAAGGATGGCGATAACTTGGCTGGTTCAATCCTGCAGATGAAGGATGGTGTCAAGAATATTGTTGATTGGAATGTTGTTACACCTGAGGATGCTGTGATGATGGCATCTTATGTTCCGGCTAAGAGCGCGAAGATTGACGACGTTTGTGGTTATATTGCACCGGATAAAGATGCAGACTTCATCGTCTTAAACCCAGACATGACCGTTGCTGCAACCTATATTGATGGTGACAAGAAGTACGAAGCTTAATTAGAGTAACTTAGTTTAAACGTTAAACAGCAATCACTGTATTGAAGTGATTGCTGTTTTTGTCTGATATATTTAAATAAAAAGTTTGGCTAACTGGCTAAAGCCGGGATAATTATGTATAACTAGTTTTGCGGATAGAACTAAACTTATGCAGGAGGATACCATGGAAAGACTAGTAATCAGAAAGTGGGGTAATAGTCGTGGGTTACGTCTACCCAAGAATCTTAGCAACTTCTTGCATGTAGATGTGGGTGATGAGGTAAGTGTCTCACCTAGAGAAGTGCTGGGCCGAAGGCAATTGATTGTGGAACCCGCAAATTCGGTCGAAGAATTTACAATCGAAGAGCTTTTTGCTGACTATCGTGTGGACCGAAATGAGCATGTTACATTGCGGGATTTGGGGCAGCCACAAGGTAATGAAGAATGGTAAAAGTACCAAAACAAGGGGATATTTTACTGTTAGATACGGCACCACGTTTTGGACACAAGCAGGTTGGACGACGTCCTTACTTAGTTCTTAGCCACGACTTGATTGCACAGACTAGCAATGTAGTAATTGTTGCACCAATTACTACAACGAGACGATCCTATCCACTCTATCTTGACTTGTCCAGTCTTGGCACTGATGAGCTGCAAACAAGAGGAAAAATCATTCTGGATCAACTGACCACCATCGACTATGAGGTGCGTGAGACGCAGTACTTGGAATCACTGCCGCGTGGTGCTTTACGAATGGTGATTGCTAAAGCTAGAACAATTTTCCAATTGGTTTAGTTACTGAAATATTTTTCAATTCATCGTAAATAAAAGCCCGATTCTCAGTTGAATCGGGCTTTTTCATTTACTTAGGAAAGCGGCTTACTTTGTTGCTTTATATAACTTTTCTATCTGGTCAATAACAGGTTCTGTCATGGCATCGAAGCCGTATAATACAGCGCCTGCATCAACCACAGGTACTTTTGGTGCAAAGTTGAGCTTTGTGTTGGCCACCGTTAAATAGCCAGCGTAGTTGCTGAGCAAATCAGGTGTAATCTCTGATGTTTTAAATGCATCAACAGTCACCGCAAATCCGCGCTTGGCCATTGCTGTCTCAACTGCATCCTTGATTTGGTGGGATGCATTCTCACCAGCGCCGCAGGCTGCAGCAAATTTAATTTCCTTACTCATTGAAAATTCCCCCGAATTTTAATCATCTAACGAACTAGTTCTTTTCAACATAAATTTTATTATTATGCTTAACCAATTTAAACCTATTGGAAGCGGTTGTCAATATAACTGAGAGTGCGATTCCTGGCGGGTTACACCTGAGCAACAACTAGATTACCAGAAAGTCACTGGGTGACTTGAATGGTGATAAGTTGTGCGGAGGGTGTTGCAAGGAAGAGCACGTTTAAAAAGAATGCATTACTTTGCGGGTAACGCCCGAACAGCAAAGAAGTTGCCAGAAAGTCGAATAGATTTGAATGGTAACAAGTTGCGTGCAGGGTGTTGCATTCATGAAGGTTACCACAATAAAAGAGCCATCCAGCTTTGCTGAATGACCCCTCTAGCTTGACTAATAAACTATTACTCGTCTTCGTCATCATCGTCAGCTTGAGCAGCCAGCAGATCATTGATCTTGACGATACTATCCTTAGTTGTTGCGATGTAGTCAGGTTCGTTACCAACTAATGTACTGTTAACGAATTCGATTACCATTGGAAGATTCATGCCAGCGTACAATTGAATGTCACGACCGAGCATGATCTGTTTCGAGATTGTATTGGCAGGTGTTCCACCAAGTAAGTCTGAGAAGACCACGTAGTCATCAAAATCTTGTACTAAGTCATCAAACTTCTTGAGGAAATCTTCCTGACCCTCGGCTGGTAGGAGAGGAACAGCGTGAATATGTTCTTGTGGACCCATAATCATCTCCGCACTCTTCTTTAATTCAACACATAAGTTTCCGTGACTAATCAATACTAATTCTGTCATTTTAATTTCTGTCCTTTAATTAATTACATTTTTGAAACGATACCGGCTGCGGAAAGGGCAACGACAACAATTAACACAATAAAGATTGCCTTAGTAGATGTCATGCCTTTCTTACCTAATAGCCAGTATACGCCACCAACAACTAATGCTGGTAGCAGACGAGGCAAGATCATATCCAAGTTGTTCTGGATATCCATTGTTACACCGCCGATTTTTGGTACGATAGCGAATTTAATGTTAACCATCGTTGCTACAAGTGCACCAACCATGAAGACACCCATGATGGTTGCAGCATCAGTCAAAGCATTCAGCTTATCCTGCATGGTAGTAACCAGGTTGACACCTTCCTTATAGGCAAACTTCAATTGGACCCAACGGAAGACCATTACGGCAATTTGAGCTGCAATCCAGATGAAGATACCGGTAGGATTTCCTTGAGCAGCCATTGATGCTGCTAAGGCACCGAAGATAGTTGGAACGAGTGAGCCGAAGATTGAGTCACCGATGGCAGCAAATGGTCCCATCAGACCAACTTTCAAACCTGAGACTGTTTCCTTACCCTCAATTCCTTGGCTCTCTTCGACTGCCAAGTCAATCCCGGTGATAATCGTATTGAAGAAGTTTGAAGTGTTGAAGAATTGTGTATGAATCTTCATCATTTCACTTAATTCAGGTGTGTCATCACTGTAAATCTTCCGCAATTGTGGCAGGATGTGGTACAGGTAACCTGATCCTTGCATCCGTTCGTAGTTCCAACCTAGTTGGAAGCCGAACAAACTTCTCATGTTAACTTGACGGAAGTCTTTATCAGTTAATTTGTAGTTAGATTTCGTCATCTTCAATTTCCCCCTCATCATTGTCATTTGAGCCGTTTGCACGTGGTGCGTTACCAATCTTCTGACCTGTCTGATAAGAAACTGCGGCGAAACCAAAACCGATTAGGGCAATTGCAAGCATTGGTAAACCATTAATAACACCGGTGAATCCCTTAATCTGACCAGTAGCCATTTGGATGTAGCCAAAGATGGTCGTGAATAACGTGGTGAATGTGAAACCGAGAATTAAGTAAGCAAAGTGTTTCTTAACTGGTAAGTAGCGTAACAGAATGGCGAAACCAACGGCTGGCAATACGGCACCAGCAACGGTTAAACCATCACCCAACCATTTGAGTGGTCCATTCAGGTAATTAACGATTTGTTTAACTAAGCCGGAGCCAAAGGCTAGGGCCAAGCCAACAGGAATCATTCTTGAGAATGACCATGGGATAATACCCATTAAGAAGTTTCTTTCAATTCCCTTGTAGTCATTTGCTTTAACTTTGGCATCGATTCTGTGTGCAAAGTATGTGTTAGCAAAACGACCGAGAACATCCAAACTAACCATCAATGCGGCAACCGGTACGGCCACCGTTGCGATTGCTTGTTGTGGATCCATCTTTAGACCAACAGCGAGCGCTGTAGCTAGGACAGTACCTGAGTTGGCATCGATCTTTGATGCACCACCGAAGGTACCAACACCCAGAACCATCAATTGCATTGAACCACCGATGATTAATCCGTTCTTGACGTCGCCCATGATGATGCCAGCAACGAAGCCGGCAGCAACAGGAGCAGAAAGTGATGAATAGATTTGCAATTCATCAATAATTTGATAGCCTGCGTATAACGTAAGTAAAAGTATCTGCCACCATAAAATCATTTATAGTTCCCCCTATTTATTATTTAAGCATCTTCATTAAGTCGTTGGTGTTGTCACTTGGAACCATTTGTGCAGTTAATTTAATCCCCTTAGCGTTTAAAGCTTCGAATGCTTTGACATCGTCATCGGTCACATTAATTGAATGTGAAATGGAACGAGTCTCATCAGATTGAGACATATTCCCGACGTTGATAGTGTCAAACGGTACGCCGTCTTCTGCCATATCTAGGAAGGTTTGTGGGCGCCGTGCAACGATGAATAAACGTTGTGAGTCGTATTTCCCCGCCAAAATGTTGTTTACAGCCTTTTCGACTGGTAAGACACTCAACTTGACACCCGCTGGTGTAGAAAGTTTAAGACCACTTTTTTCGATATCGTTGTTTACGATATCATTGTCAACAACCATAATTCTTGAAATGTTCAACTTGGTTGTCCATAAGTTTGCCACTTGACCGTGGACTAAACGGCCATCGACACGAACTGCGATAATACTCATATCTATTTCCTCCCAATGAAATAATAGTATGAAACCCGAATTTCGAGCTGACTGATTCACGAATACCGCGGATTCACTTATTATAGTAATATGTTTTTCGGAAATTGAAACCGCTTTTATGATATATTTTTACCCGTAAAAAACTCAATTCATCAAAATTTAGCAAAGAAAAAGCCCTGACAAACCGCCATTTGGCTCGTTTGATGGGCTTTGAAGCACTTGATATATTGAATAAATATTTTTTTGGAACTTTTCTCTTATGGTCGGAGGAAAATTAGCTCTTTGGACCAGACCAATTGATATTTTTGGTATATACCTATGCGTCGATTGTAGAATATTTGATCTTGAAGAAGCCCCATTTCTTGTAGGCAATCACGTATTCCGCGACGGCATTGTCCTCGCCTGAGAGGAAGGTCTTCTTCGTCTGCTTGACGACGGGTTGGTTGTTGTCGACGTGCAAGAGGTTCGTTACCTCGGGTAAGGAGGGAGCCACAATTTCGTCCACCTCGGTAAAAGGCTCATCGAAGAGGTGGATGCCGAAGTCTTCAACCAGTCTCTTGTAGATTGAGGTGAAGCGTTCCTTGTCGTTCAGGTCACCCCGCACGAAGCGGGCGGGGATATACGAGTAGTGGAGCATGAACGGAATGTCCGCAACCTCCCTCAATCTGATGAACTCGTAGTAGCTGTCATGTGGCGTGAGTCCCATTTCTTCCAGAATCTCGGAATTGTTCCCCTTAACGATCGAGAGGACCTTGACGTTGTCGTGGTCGTACGAGCCGGTGAAGACCTCGATGTCGGTTAGACGCACGGGTCTTTGCTTCCTGGAACGTGAGACAAATGTGCCTTTTCCCTGATAGCGGACCAGATAGCCCTCTTTGACCAGCTCTTTAATGGACCTGATGACGGTGATCGAGCTGACCTGATACTTCTTCTCTAATTCCGACTCGCTGTAGAAGAGGTCGCCATATTCGAATTTGCCATTCAGTATTTGTTGTTTTAAGTCGTTTTTTATTCTAAGGTACTTTGGAATTACCATGTGTATCGCTCCATTAGTATATTTGGGTGAAAAAATACCCTGACTTATTTATGCCAGGTAGATGTTTCGTAATTGACTAATATTATCGTGGTCCATCCAGAAAATATTCTTAGTATATTCGTTCAAACCACCATAATTATTGTTGATGATGTTCATGGCGTGATTGAGATAGCGTTCATCAACACGCATCAGTGCCTGCACTGCTTGGACGGTATTTTCGTTGCCACCACGATCGCGAACTAATTTAGTCAGGCGATCGTAGTTTTCCTTGGTGGTCACGTTGCTCATGAGATAGTCTTGCTTAATGGTAGAAAAGTCCACGCCGAGAGCATTCAGTAAGAAGACTGCTCCCATGCCCGTACGGTCTTTACCGGCGGTGCAGTGGAATAGCAGGGTCTCTTTTTCCTCTGTATTCTCTAAGAGAAACTGGAAGAAGGTCCGGTAGGCGTGTTGCGCATCACTACTAGTCACAATATCTTCATACGAAAGCATCATATTGTTGAAGCCGAAATTTGGGTCGCTATCGGTCTCCTCCAACAATTCATCAATACTCTTCGAATTATCGGTCAAGTCACTGGAGAAGACGGGATTATAGAGGTATTGCACGCCTTCTGGCACGCGATCGGGTTCCTTCTCCACCTCCTCCTTTGAACGAAAGTCGATATCGTATTTCAGCTGATAGTTCTTAAGGAGGCCAATATCAACGTCATCAAGCTCTGCCAAATGACCGCTACGCAGTATTTTATGCATCTTAATGGTCTTACCATTAGATGTTTGGTAGCCACCAAGCTCACGAAAGTTACGACCGGACTTGATACCGATTAATTTGTTTTCCATTGTCCCGCTCCTATACCTAGCTAATTATTGGCTATTAATAGCCATCACTATATATACTAACTTATCTTATACTATATTATCCACCTCTTGTTGATACTTGTGTAAAATATTTTTAGCTGTGGATTAAGCGGTGCAACTATTAACTATGCTAAAATGAAGTTACGAATGGAGATGATGGATATGACAACAGATTATCAGAATATTTTAGTACCCGTCGATGGCTCTGAAACTGCAGAGAGAGCCTTTGATAAAGCAATCAAAATCGCGATGGCTAATAAAACACACGTTGACGTATTGAACATTATTGATACGCGCCAGTTTATGGGTGACATGCAGGACTCACTCATTGGCGGCGACACGATTTATCAAATGACGCAGGATGCTGAAGCCTACCTGCAGAACCTGGTTGGCTTTGCCCAGGAGAAGTTCGGTTTTGCACAAGTTGATTATCACGTACGTTATGGTAGTCCTAAGCGGGTAATATCTGTAGATTTCATCAAAGATCACCACAATGATTTGATTATCATGGGTGCGACTGGACTAAATGCGGTTGAGAGGGTTCTGATGGGCTCGGTCACCGAATACGTGAACCAGCACGCTCTGAGCGATGTCTTGATTGTGAGAACCGACCTTGATAACAATAAGGTTAAATAGTAATCTTTTAACGATAACACGGCTTTTTTAACCGCTAATTTTCACAAAAGTAATCGCTGCCGTTTTTGAGAGAACGATGAAAAGATACTTAAGTAAAGAAGCTACCAAACCCCCAAGTTTGGTAGCTTCTTTTATCGCTGTAGTGATGTTTAACTGCTAATGTTCGTCTCTGGGATTATTAGAATGGAAATATTACTACATATTGTGGTACGCGTGATATATAATGGTCATTGGAACATGACATATAAATTTTTTGGAGGAATTTAACACATGAAGACATTCAAGAAAGTACTTCTTGGTACTTTGACTGTGCTGGTTGCGTTCGTGGTTGCTGCATGTTCGAATGGCAGTAACGAAAGCAAAGATACGAAGGACGGCTATACACCAAAGACCTTAACCGTTCAGTTCGTACCTAGCTCACAAGCAAACACATTGGAAGCAAAAGCCCGCCCATTAGAAAAGCTTTTGAAGAAGGAATTGGGAATTCCTGTGAAGGTTAGTGTTTCAACAGACTACAACTCAATGGTTGAAGCGATGTCTTCAAAGAAGATTGACGTTGGATTCTTACCACCTGATGGTTACGTGATGGCGCACAAGCGTAAGGCTGCAGATGTCTTACTCCAGGCTGAGCGCTTTGGTATCAAGCAACCGGGTGGTCAACAGACAGACAAGCTCGTTGACTTCTACCGGTCAGAAATCATTGTCAAGAAGGGTAGCAAGATCAAGGACATCAAGGACTTGAAGGGTAAGAAGATTGCAACACAAGATGTTTCATCGACATCTGGTTACATCTACCCAGCTGCTGAATTAAAGGAAAAGGGCGTTGATATCGAGAAAGATGCTACCTTAACCACTGTGAAGGGCCACGATCAAGGTGTAATGGCAGTACTTAACGGTGACGTTGATGCAGCATTCGTCTTCGAAGATGCTAGAAACATTGTGAAGAGTGATGTGCCTGACATCATGGATAAAGTTGTCCCAATCTACTTCACTAAGGGTATTCCAAACGATACTATCAGTGTTCGGTCAGACATGAGTGATAAGTTCCGTGACAAGTTAGCCGATGCATTCATTAAGATTGCTAAGACTAAAGCGGGTCACAAGATTGTGTCCGAGGTTTACAGCCACGAAGGCTATGTCAAGGCGAAGGATGCAAACTTTGACATCGTACGTAAGTACAGCGAAAAAGTCGGCCAATAAATCCATTAAATTAAAGTAACAGGTCTGACGTAAATTGTTCCGTTTACGACAGACCTGTTTTTATGTATGTAAATAATCAAAATGAGAGTTATTTGCCACTATAATTTTGGCGAAAATTTGATATCATTAGTAATGATAATTATTGACATTTATTGGGGGAAAACTAATGGCGGACGTCGCTGCAAAACCGATTATTGAGCTTCAACATGTTACAAAGATTTATCCTAATGGTACGGTTGGTCTAAAAGACATTGATTTAAATATTAATCACGGTGAATTCGTTGTGATCGTTGGCCTTTCCGGTGCCGGCAAAAGTACGTTGCTTCGCGCAATCAACAGACTACACGATATTTCGAAGGGTAATATTTTAATCGATGGTGAATCCATCACGGAAGCGCGTGGTAAGTCGTTGAGAAACATTCGCCGCGATATCGGCATGATTTTCCAAAGCTTCAACCTGGTGAAGCGAGCATCAGTCTTGCGGAACGTGCTGACTGGCAGGGTGGCATACTACCCAGCCTACAAGACAACGTTCAACCTCTTCTCTAAAGAAGATAAACAAAGGGCCTATGAAGCTCTACAACGGGTTGATATGGCAGAAAAAGTTTATAACCGGGCGGATGAGCTCAGTGGTGGGCAGCAACAGCGTGTGTCGATTGCCCGAGTACTCAGCCAGGCGCCGAAGATCATCCTGGCAGATGAACCGGTGGCTTCGCTTGATCCACAGACAACACACAAAGTGATGACTGACCTGAAAAAGATCAACCAAGAGCTGGGTATGACTGTGATCGTAAACCTCCACAGCGTAGAACTTGCGAAAGAGTTTGGGACGAGAATTATTGGGATTCGTGCCGGAGAGGTCGTTTTTGACGGACCTGTGAGCGAGACTAGCGATGCCCAAATCGCTGAAATCTACGCGGGTCAAGTGGAGGAATCATAATGGATAAACCTGAGATTTCTTTACCTAAGCGGCCACTGCGGCCGACTAAGTGGATTCTGACGGCTGTCATGGTGATTGGGCTGTTTGTTTCGATCAGCGCAACGGGTGCAGATTTTGGCGAATTCTTTAGTAATCTGGACCAATTTGGTGCGATTTTCGGTGAAATGGCTCGCCCCGACTGGTCTTATTCATACTATGTGATTGCGCCGCTGATTGAGACGATTAAGATGGCCATCCTGGGTACGGTGATTGGCGCCGCACTCGCATTTCCGTACGCTTTACTCATCTCGCGTAATATTGTTAAGAACAAAATCGTAACGAGTATCTTTCGTTTTATTCTCAATATTGTCAGGACAATCCCTGACTTGCTTCTTGGTGCGATATTCGTCGCTATCGTTGGGATCGGACCGGTTGCCGGTATTATTTCGCTCGCGTTCTTCACTTTTGGCATGGTGGGTAAGCTGTTCTATGAGGCTGTCGAGACGATTGACGAGGGTCCAATTGAGGCGCTGACGGCCGCCGGTGCTAACAAGCTCCAGATTATTCAGTACGCCGTTTTCCCTCAGATCCAGACGTATTTCATTAGTTACGTCCTGTATGCATTCGAAATAAATATTCGTGCCTCAACGGTGCTTGGCTACATCGGTGCCGGTGGTATCGGAATGTTCTTGCAACGCAGTCTTAGTCTCTATCGTTATGATCAAACGGGATTAATTGTACTTGTGATTTTCGCAGTTGTCCTGGTGATCGATTATGTAAGTAACATTTCGCGGGAGGCGTTGATCAAATAATGGAAATGAAATTATTACCACAACCACCTAAAGCAAAAATCCGTAAGATTAGAAACTGGGCCGTTATCGTGGTCCTCGCTGCTCTGTTAATTTGGTCATTTACCGACATCCCCTTTGACGGGATTAAGGATAATGCTGTTAAAGTTAGTCAAGCAATATTCGAGGGCTTGATTCATCCCGATTGGGGCTACGTCTGGCGCGGTGATGGTGAAGACTTGATTACTACGCTGCTACTAACGGTGGCAATTGCTTTTCTTGGGACATTTATCTCGGCGATCATTAGTTTGCCATTCGCCTTTTGGGCGGCGAGAAATAAGAACAGTAGGATTAACTGGCTTGTTTCTGGCTCGGGTAAGTTCTTCCTGTCATTTGTGCGGACTTTCCCAGAAATCGTACTGGCGTTAATGTTTACGAAGGCGGTAGGTCCTGGAGCATTTGCGGGTGTACTTGCCGTTGGTACCCACTCTGTGGGGATGCTTGCGAAGCTTTTCGGTGAGGCAATAGAGAACTTAGAGGATGGGCCAAACGAATCCGTTGTAGCAACGGGGGGTTCGAAGTTTAACGTCATTATGTTCGCTACAATGCCACAGTTATTACCGGAACTGGTCTCAAACACACTTTATAGATTTGAATTGGCCATTCGGTCGGCTTCAATTCTTGGTATTGTTGGTGCTGGTGGTATTGGTACACCGCTCATCTTTGCTTTGCAGACAAGAAGCTGGAGTCGGGTCGGTATCATCTTGTTGGGTATTATTGTAATGGTCACATTGGTGGACTATGTCTCAGGGACGATTAGAAAGAGACTAATATAGAGAAGAGTGCAATGACTTGCGGGTTACACCGAGCAACAACAAGATTACCAGAAAGTCACAGAGTGACTTGAATGGTGATAAGTTGTGCGGAGAGTGTTGCAAGGCGAAGCACATTTAGAGAAGAGTGCTTGTGCGAACGGTTAGCTTCTGAGCACTAGAGAAGAGTGCTTGTGCGAGTGGTTAGTACTTGAACGAGCAACTAACGAGGTGATCGTTAATTCTTCCGGTTGCTTCTAAAAATGAATAGGTAATGGTCGGTCCGATAAATTTCAGACCGGCTTTTTTTAGTTGCTTGGTTAACGCAATCGCCGCTTCAGATATGGCGGGAACCTCTTCGTCGGTTGTTGGTTGGTTGTCGACAATCTCGGGCCAAACGGATAGGAGATAGGCGTTGAAGGAGCCATATTCTTGCTGTAGAACTTGCACGATTCTTGCATTATTGATGGTTGCGTTAATCTTGAGGCGATTACGAATAATTGCCGGATTATTTAACAATCGCGCTACCTCTTTATCTGAGAAAGCGGCAATCTGACTTAAGTCATAGCCGGCAAAAGCGGTTTTGAATGCAGCTTGCTTATTAATAATAGTTGACCAACTGAGACCGGCCTGAAATATTTCTAAAGTAAGATACTCGAATAATTCAGTATCGTTGGTGGTGAACTTACCCCAAATTTGGTCGTGGTATTCCTGCATTAATGGTTCGTTAGTCGCACCCCAGGAGCAGCGCACTAGTGCTTTAGTTGAACTTAATTCGTTTTTTTTAGTAGTCATAATTATCTTCTTTCATTTGTTGTGATGATATAATTAAAGTTAGTAAGACGTGGGGATTAGCGATGTTTACTAAGTTTATTTTAGACAAAATTACGCAAAAGGCGCAATCACGAAATAAGTTATATTCGCGTGTTCGTGCCGGGGTTAGTGTGGGCATTGTTGGCCTATTCTCTAACGTCCTTTTGTTCGCAATCAAAATTTTCGTAGGACTAATCTCGGGTTCGGTAGCGATTATTGCCGATGCCGTCAATTCGCTGTTCGACTTCGTTTCATCCGTGATGACTGTTGTTGGATTCTACGTTTCAGGGAAACAACCGGATAAGGGCCATCCCTACGGCCACCAACGCTTTGAGGATATTGCCGGGTTCATCACTGCGATGATTATGCTGTACGTTGGATTACAGTTTATCTATTCATCGATCTTGAAAATCCTCCATCCCGTTGCTGTCGAGCTCAACTACTGGTCTGTCGGATTATTACTCCTTTCAATTGTCATCAAATTGTGGCAACGCCTGATTTACAGCAAGGTCGGTCAAAGTGTCGGCTCAAAGACGATTATGACCGCAGCGAGCGACGCCAGAAACGACGCACTCACGACGTTTGGCATCTTAATCGCAATTGTGATTTCTGTGACGACCAATTTGAATTTGGATGGCTACATTGGTGTTGTTGTGGCGCTATTTATTGTGATCTCTAGTGTGCTACTGATTAAGAATTTCATTGATTCGCTGATGGGACAACGTCCGAATGATGCATTAATTGAAGAAATAACTCAACAACTAGATGAATACGACCATATTCTGGGCTTCCATGATTTGATGATTCATCAATACGGTCCCGATATGGTCTATGCAATCGTGCATATCGAACTTGATAGTAGCTTTAGCTTAGACTATGCCCACGAGATTGTCGACCACATTGAGCGTGATTTCCAGCGCAAATATGCAATTAGTATGGTCGTGCACGTTGATCCAATCGACATCCATTCTAAGAAATTCTCCCGTTTTTTCGTTATTAGTCAGGAGACGATTAACGGCTACCATGCAGGGCTCAAGATTCATGATTTTCACGTTGAACGGTTGAAAAATGGTGATTTCCTGCTGCAGTTTGACATTGTCGTGCCCGAGAATTCCCGGTTCTCGGACGAGGAATGGCTGGTAGAAATTAATCAAGATTTGCGCAAGAAACTAGGGGACGTCACCGTCCAAATTAATTTTGACCACACAGACTTGGGCGCAGATAAGTCGCTAATATAACTGCAAATTGAGTCCCACTTTGGTATACTGGAATCAGTAATTTGGGAGGCAAACATGGATAATTTAGACGTAATGACGTTAGCTGACGACCTAACTATCTCAGCCGAGGCCATCATCAAACACCAACAATTTCTTGATAGTAAGCGCATCTATGCTGTGCTTGATTATATGCAGGTGCTCAATCGACCAATCAACGAGTATTTTGAGCTAACACAGGAACAGTATTATGAGGAGGAAGCCGATCATAAACTGACGCTTCAGAATCTTGACCAACCCATTAAAGCAACTACTGACAGAATTCTGACCAACCATGTAGACGGCTTCGTCAATCAGGGCGAGATCAATTTCACCTATAATCATGAGGATCCGTTTGCGGAAGGTAAGTATGACCGTAAAGTCGACTTCCACGTTCTTAGTTATGGACTCAAAGTGATTGGCGCGGTTGTGCCGGTCATTGGTGTAGAGGCATTAAAACAACATGTTTCTAAAGACGCAATTTTGTCGCTTGGATTAGCTACTTACGCATTGGAGCACCAAGCTTAATAGAGGGGAGGTCTGGACACGTTTGTCTGGACCTTTTTTGGTAAAAATATGCAGATACTTGATATCATTAAGAAAAAACGAGATGGGAACGAACTGACAGCTGCAGAACTGCAATTCTTCGTTACCGAATACACGAAAGGTCAGATTCCGGACTATCAGGCTAGCGCGTTGTTGATGGCCATTTATTTGCGCGGCATGACGGCGAAGGAGACCAGTATTTTGGCCGACAGCATGCTCCATTCCGGTGACGTCCTCGACCTGAGCTTAATTCCGGGAATCAAGGTTGATAAACATTCTACCGGTGGCGTGGGTGATAAGATTAGTATTCCACTCGCACCGCTTGTTGCGGCGGCTGGTGTCAAAAATCCGATGATCTCAGGGCGTGGCCTTGGTCACACGGGCGGGACGCTTGATAAACTAGAGGCAATTCCCGGTTTTAATGTTAATTTGACCGAGGATGATTTTATTGACCAGGTATCGGCCATCGGTACAGCTATTATCAGTGCCACGCAGGATGTTGCGCCGGCAGATAAGAAAATTTACGCGCTGCGGGATACGACGGGTACCGTGGATTCCATCCCGTTAATCGCTAGCTCCATTATGAGTAAGAAGCTGGCTTCTGGGACCAACGCTCTCGTGCTGGATGTCAAAACCGGCTCGGGTGCCTTTATGCAGGATTTCGATGACGCACGTTCATTAGCTAAGCAGCTGCTAGATATCGGTCAGGCGCATCAAACCAAGATGGTTGCTTTAATCACGAACATGAATCAGCCCCTCGGTGTGAAGGTGGGCAATACACTTGAGGTAGAGGAGTCGATCGATATCCTGAAGGGTCAGGGTCCAGAGGATACGACGAAACTAACGATTGAGTTAGGGGCGTACATGCTGGTTCTGGCAGAGCAAGCAAAGGATATTCAGACAGCGAGGACGATCCTGCAGGAAAAGATTGCAGACGGTAGTGCATTAGCTAAGTTTAAGGAGCTGGTTGAGGCAGAAGGTGGAGACGTACGCGTTGTTGACAACTACCAACTCATGCCCCACGCCAAGAATCAGATTGTGGTTACTGCGCTAGATGATGGCTACGTGAATGCAATTGATACTAATGATCTAGGGATGCTGGTTGTCTACCTGGGTGGTGGCCGGCTTAAGAAAACAGATAAGATTGATCCGGGCGTGGGTCTAGTGATCCACAAGAAAGTAGGGGACTATGTGCATCGAGGTGAGCCACTGGTCACCGTCCATGCCAATAGTTTCGATGATGACCAAGTACAAAGTAGTATCCATCAGGCATATCATTTATCGGCCGTCCAGCCGCCTGCAGAGGAGCTAATTTATGAAATTATGGAAGAATGATTCGTCTATGTTAATTAGAATGCGTACTTTAAGCCGTAAGCTTGGATTGCAGAAAACAGTGCCATTTGATGAGATGCAGCACTACACTAAGCCAGGTGTTTATAATGTTGATTCAGCGGAGGTCACCCCTGATGGCAAGGAATTCCAGCTAGTGGTGACCAAGAATAATAATGATGAATTAGTGCAGTCGCTTGTTCCGAGCGGTGCACAGGATTTGACCCCTGAGTATGTGCGGGTCTTTGATAAGCGAATTCACCGGTTTCGGGCATTTTATAATGTGAATAAAGGCACACGCTATCGTGTAGAAAAGTACCTTGATTCATTTGCGACTCGGGTACAGGATTCGATTACGGCAAACTCTATCAATATTGGCGTTATTACCGATACACATGACAAGGATGTCGATGCCATCGACTTTTATGGGACCAATGGCTTGCAGCATGTGAAGGAGTTTAATCGCCTAGAAAGTAGTGGTATCTTAGATCTGAAGGCTCACCTAGGTGACTGGATTGACGGTTCCGATGCCGGCTTCGTCTCTGCGGAAAGATTAGTGGGTCTCCGCGATGCTTTTGCTAGTAATAAGACACCATACATTAATGTTAAGGGCAACCACGATGACAACGATAAGTTCGATGAGCATAATGACCGCTTCGTCAGTTTCTCTGAGGGTGAATTTGAGTCAATCATGTGGCCAGCGATGTACCGCCAGCCTTCAATCAGGTATGTGACGAAGAAAAATGGCTTGGGCTATTTTGACTTCGGTAAATTACGGGTTATTTTCATCAACACCAGTGACGTACCCTACTTGGTGAATGAGAATGGCATCAAAAAGTACGACACCAAACTGACGCTTGCAGTAAGAGAAGATCAGATAGAGGAGCTAATCGAAGTGCTATCGGAGAGCTCTGGCAAAGAGATTATGGTGTTAGGCCATGCGAATATCATTAACCGCAAGGGTAATAACGTCTTAAAATACAATGGTAGGACGTTGCACGAGCTACTGGTAGCGTATAATCAGCGGGCAAAGGGGCACTTGCATACTAGTGACGTACCAGAAGAGTTTGAGCTGTATAACGGTTTTGATTTCTCGCAGATTACAGACAGCCGAATCTTCGCCTATGTCTGTGGGCACCGGCACGTCGAAGATCAGTACAAAATCAACGGTATTCAGTACATTCTCCTAAACTGTAGTGCACTGATGGGCAAGGGTTATGCCCTCACTACTTCCTATAACAAACGCTGGGATAGGAAGATTGACCATCCGTCAGAGGCTACCGGTTACGTGCTGAATGTCGACTTAGAGCGCCAAATACTGCAGGTATTCGGCTATGGCGCAGCTAGTTTTCGTCGGGTATTTAGAATTTAATTGTAAATTACTGCAAATTAACATTATACTGAAACTAGTTACGTCAAATAACGAGGGGTATTAAATAAATAAAACCGGAGTTGGAAATATGTGTGGAATAATCGGCTTTGTGAATCCAGAAATTGATGATAAAAAAACCGCAATTAATAAGATGATGGATACGATTAAGCATCGTGGTCCTAATAGCTCTGGTGAATATACCAATGATGAGGTGGCGCTTGGCTTTCGGCGTCTCTCAATCATTGATTTAACTGGTGGAATGCAGCCTATCTATAATGAGGATCATTCGCGTGCAATCACGTTTAACGGTGAAATCTATAATTACCAAGAAATAAGAGAAGAATTAATCCAGGCTGGTCATGTGTTCACGACGAAATCCGATACTGAGGTTTTACTTCACGGCTATGAAGAATATGGAATGGACGGCTTGTTGCAGAAGGTTCGCGGAATGTTTGGCTTCATGATTTGGGACGATAACATCAAGACACTCTTTGGTGCACGCGACTTCTTTGGTATTAAGCCACTTTACTACTATCAAGACGGTCAGGAACTAATTGTTGGAAGCGAGATTAAGTCATTTCTCGCATATCCTGGTTTCGTTAAAGAGCTTAATATGACTGCTGTGAAGCCATATTTGATGAATCAATACAACGATTTGAACGAGACCTTCTTTAAGGGTGTGCACAAGTTTCCTGCTGGAAATTGGTTCAGCTTTAAAGATGGTCAGATGGATATTAACCAATACTGGGATGCAAGTTACGTTGAGAACAGCCTGAGCTTCGAGGAGACAGTGGAGCGAATTCAGGACTCAATCGAAGAATCCGTTGCGCTCCATAATATCGCAGATGTACCCGTGGGCAGTTTCTTATCCGAGGGAATTGACTCTAGCTATGTTACCAGTGTTTTGAAGCCGGAGAAGGTTTTCAGCATCGGCTTTGACGACCGGACTTTTGATGAGGTCAAAAACGCACGGGACTTAGCTAAGCTCAAAAACTTCGAATTTTACGAGGATCGCGTTAGTGGTGCGGAGGCCTTCCGGGATTTTCCGGAGATGCAGTATCACATGGATGAACCGGATGCCAACCCAAGCGTGGTACCACTATGGTACCTAACGAAATTGGCGCGCAAGCATGTAACTGTGGCGTTGTCTGGTGAGGGGGCCGACGAGTTATTTGCCGGCTACGTGAACTACGGGATGCACACACATAGCTCTGTCATCAAGGTCTTCACCGCTGGATTGAAGAAGTTACCTAAGGGTATTAAAGGCAAGCTAGCCCGTGGTGTTCGTAAGCTGTCTGATTTCCATGGCAAAGTCAATTTCTATACTAACTTAGCGGAACCGTCAGAATATTTCGTTGGTCAATCCGTGATTTACGACATGAACTACCCAACGGTCTTTACTGCAAAGGATGCGAATGATATCCTCCAGCCGACATATAGGAATAAATTAACTACAAACCTCCTTTACAAGAAAGATTTCGTGAAGGTTAAGGATGCTGATGCGGTAAAGCAGATGCAATATATTGACCTCCATCACTTCTTGGTGAACGATATTTTGCAAAAAGCGGATAAAATATCGATGGCCCATTCATTGGAGTTGCGAGTGCCGTATCTAGATCGCAAGGTAGCAGAACTTGCGAACTCAATCCCAACCAGCTACCTGATGAACAGCCATGACACCAAGTATGCGTTACGCGAAGCAAGTAAGAGCGTATTGCCGGCATCATGGTCTAACAGACCTAAACTGGGTTTCCCGGTACCAGTCAAGGAATGGCTCCATGATGAACAATACTATAAACAAATACGCGAATTATTCGCAGAACCATTTGTCAATGACATATTTGACCAAGAAAAGGTGCTGCAGTTACTCGATGATAACTATCATGGTGATGGTTCGAAGCGGCGCCAGGTCTGGACTGTCTTTACTTTTCTGACTTGGTATAAGCTGTATTTCGTCGATTACGAGAATACGGTCAAGAAGTACCAACGCATCCAACCTGAGGTTGAGGAACTACAGGAGCAAGGGTTGTTGGTGAATACTTGATTGGAAAAATCCCTAAAAGAAAAGCCTCCAGTTTGGGGGCTTTTTTATGACGAATGGGAAGAGGAGTATCTCCGCGCCTTCTCACTAGCTAAGAAACTAAGTATCAACTATCCGTTACCATAGCTAGCTCCATCTGGTAATGTGAAGGTAAATTAGATGCTGGAAGAGGATTTAACTGCGATGATTAAATTGATTGCCACCGATATGGATGGGACATTTCTGCGCGATGACAAGACATACGACAGATCGTTATTTGCTGATGTGCACCAGCAGATGGTGGCCCAGGGAATCAAGTTTGTGGTTGCTAGCGGGAACCAATATTATAAACTCCAATCATTTTTTGCGGAATATCCAGACACCATTTATATTGCGGAGAACGGCGCGTACATCAGGTCGATGGACCACATCTATCAAACTCACTTCTTCAGTGCGGCACGGGTTGCTAAGGTGCTGGAAATTGTCCAAGATGTACCTCACCTGGATATTACTGTCTGCGGTGCTAGAAGCGCCTATATCCTTCGTACGGCTTCACCGGGCTACTAGCAGGAGATGGAGCAATATTACGACCACCTACAGCAGCTTGAGCGTTATAGGTGGTCCGCCGAAATGGTAGTTCTTGACTGCCGAAGTTCACGCTCTTTGGAGCCTCTAGCAAGGTCAATTCCTCAGCAGGATATGTAATTGTATTAGTATTGCTGGAAGCGATAATTGGCTTTGTTGTTGCGCCACTTGTGACGCTACCGTCGAAACTACCAACGTGAGTCTGCACAGTCGAATTAAAGGTCGTATTCATCTTGTAGTCAAACTCAAGCTTGACCTCATCATTTAGCTTAACCAAACCGTTTGGCAGAGTGATTTTATTACCAGTGGTGGTGATGTTAGTCGTGTAAGTTTGGCCGTTAATCTTTAGTGAGCGGGGTACAAATGTTGTTTGTGGTGGTAAGTATAGGGTCACGGTCTGACCGGTGATTGGCAGTTTTTTGTTACCAAGAGCTGTTAATTTAAAAGTGTGCTCTTCATGAATCTGTTCGCCTGGAAGGGCTTGGACAGTTGTGCCACTTGTGTTGGTGCCGGTCTGAAACAAGTACGCGATGTCGCTGACCAAGTCGAATTAACCTATGAGGTTGGTGGCGTAAGTGAGAAGCTCGTGGTTGACGGCTTGCTGGTGGCTACTGGTAGAACACCGAATACCAAGGAATTAGTGCTTGAGAATACCAGCCTAAATGTTGGTCCACGCGGTAGCGTACCTGTGAACGAGAAGCTGGAGACTAATGTACCCGGTGTTTGGGCATTGGGTGATTTGAACGGTGGACCACAGTTTACCTATATTTCACTCGATGACTACAGAATTGTCAATAACCAACTGTTTGGCGATCAGACAAGAACGTTGACCAATCGCCCAATCTATCCAAACACAACTTTCTTACACCCAGCAGTAGCGACCATTGGCCTGAGTGCGAAAGCTGCGAAGGAACAGAATTTGGCTGTTGATGTGGTCTCTGTTCTGACCAAAACCGCGCCGAAATATAAGGTAATTGGCGATCCAAGAGGAATTTTCCAAGCTATCGTAGGCAAGAAGACGAAGCTGATTCTTGGTGCAACTATCTACGACGAAGAATCATACGAGATTATCAATCTCATCTCGCTTGCGATGAACCAGCAGATTCCAGCAACTGCACTCCGTGACCAAATCTATTCCCACCCAACGATGGCGGAGACGTTTAACGATCTCTTTGCAGGAATTTAATCCTAGTTGTACTAATACAATAGTCGACTCTATTTAGCGAAAAAATTAATAATAAAAGACATTAACTTGATCGAAATTAATTCCGATTGGTTAATGTCTTTTTGGTTTGTACTCTAATATGGTTATGCGTTGCTTAAGCTTAGACCAAGTGGGCAATTAGGCCCACGCCGTAAACCACGATACAGATAAGGGCGACGTAGATGAAACAGTATTTTGCCACCCGTTTCAAGATATTTCCTTCCTCGCCAACCATTCCGGTGGCGGCCGTGGCTACCGAGATGCTCTGTGGTGAGATCATTTTGCCGGCAGTGGCACCAGCCATGTTCGCGCTCGCGATCCAGTAGGGGTTGGCGCCTAGTGAGTTGGCGGCATCGACCTGCAGGCGACCGAACAAGATGTTACTTGATGTATCACTACCGGTGATGAACGTGCCAAGGGCGCCGATAATTGGGGCGATAATCGGGTAGATTGGCCCGGTGGTTGCAACTAAGAACGTTGAGATGGAGCCAATCATGCCGCTGTACGTCATTACTTTGGCCAGACCCACAATTCCCATGACGGTTACCGCAGACTTGCGCAGCTGAACGATTGTCTGCCAAAGTGTCTGGAATATTTGGCCGAATGACAACTTCTGAATTAAACCGCCTATTACTGTAGCGAGAATAATGAGTGTGCCCGGATTACCAAGCCAATCCACAACTAATGGCGCATGCCCCGTGCCCTGGTAAATGGAAATAGAGGTTGTGATGCTCTTCAGCCCCTGGTTAATTGGCGGGACGAGTGGGGAGGCTAGGATGATGAATGTAAACACGAGAATGAACGGTGCCCAAGCGTTCAGCGCCTTACTGAACGTCAGCTTTGGTTGCGCGGTATCGTCCTGGGTCTTGGCAAAGTCAAAACCAGCGTTTTTCTTCTTCATTTTGCTAGCAATCAGAATTACCGTGCCAAGGGTCACAAGTGAGCCGAGAATCGCTGGTAGTTCAGGACCAAGGAATCGCGCGATAATCACCTGGGGAATAGCGAAGGAGAGGCCTGCTGCTAGTGTGATCAAAAACACGCCTTTTAGACCTTTTAAACCACCGCCAGCCAGGAAGACCAGAATGAACGGTACGATTAAGATAAGTAAGAAAAGTTGTAACGACACAAAGAGTGAAAGCTGAAGTGGATCTAGACCACCAACCTGTGCCAGTGTCGAAACCGGCAGCCCAATTGCACCAAAAGCCGTTGGCGTCGTATTGGCCACCAAACAGATCACGGCGGCGAGGACTGGATTCATGCCGAATGCCGCGAGTATTCCCGCCGGAATGGCCACAGCCGTCCCGAACCCCGCAATTGCCTCTAAGAAGCCGCCAAGTCCCCAGGCCAGGATGAGAACCAGTATTCTTTTATCATTTGAGACGCTTGAAAGCATCGCCTTGATGGTATCCATCCCGCCGGATTTGGTGACCACATTGTAGGTGAAAACAGCCGCAATGATGATGTAGACGATTGGCCAAAGACCATTCACAATTCCTTGGAGCGCCGCTGTCAGTGAGTCAAGCACGGGCATCTGAAAGGCAAAGATGGCCAGTCCGATAGTGATTATCAGGCCGATTGGAATGGCGCGTTGCCCGGGCATCTTAAGGACTGCCAGGGAGATAATCAGCCAAATAATGGGAATGATTGCACAAATAACTAAAGCCCAAGATGGTAACATAATTATCCTCCAAATTTCAGTGACGACTGAACCAGGTGTTTAATAAAGCTGCAGTGCATCTGGATTGTAGCTACCGAAACCAGGATCATAAGGGTTGTCACGCAACTCGAAATTCTTCACATCTGCGATGGTCTGCGTACCTGCTAATTGCATGACCATCTCCAGTTCGCTGGTGAGTTTATCAAAGACTTGCTTAACACCTGTGCGTCCGCCGGCAGCAAGGCCATACATTACTGGTCGACCGATTGCCACGAGATCTGCGCCTGATGCTAGAGCTTTGAAGACGTGTTGGCCGCGCCGAACGCCGGAGTCGAAGACGATTGGGACTCTCTTATTAACGGCCTTTGCTACTTCCTGGAGTGAATCAAATGCTGCTGGCCCGCCATCTAGTTGGCGCCCGCCGTGGTTAGTTACCCAAATCCCGCTTGCACCTGCATCTAGTGAACGCTCAACGTCATCTGCACTTTGTGGGCCTTTGACATATACGGGTAGTCCTGAATAAGAGGCGATGAATTCAACATCCCTTGGTGATAGTTTCTGTTTAGCACTCTTATAAACAAAATCCATGGTCTTACCAGCGCCATTTGGTAGATAATCTTCGACAATTGGCATGCCAACAGGGAAAACGTAGCCGTTTCTAGCGTCCGTTTCTCGGTTGCCACCAACTGTTGCATCTGTTGTGAGTACGATTGCCTTGATTCCCTGCTCCTTCACACGATCCATAATGTGGCGGTTAATGCCGTCATCTTTGCTGAAGTAGAATTGGAACCATTCGGGTGTCCCTTGCAAGGCCTCCGTTACTGGTGGGAGGTCAACAGTTGAGTATGAGCTAATGGTGTAGATTGTGTTGTAGTCGTGCACCGCTTGGGCACTCTTTACTTCACCATCAACGTGGGCTAACTTATGGGCGGCGACTGGTGCCAACATGATTGGTGAGGTGAGCTTGTCACCGTCGAATTCGATGGAGGTATCCGGATTCTCTACGTTCATCAATACGTGGGGTACGATTAACTTATGATCAAATGAGCGAATGTTCTCGCGCAGGGTGAATGTATCTCCGGCACCACTTGCGATATAGCCAAATGCTCCTTTAGGAATCACTTTTTGAGCCATTGGTTCCAAATCGTAAACGTTGAAAAAATTTTCGATAGGTCCCTCTGCGTTACTTGTAATGAAATCTGACATGTTAACTAATCCTCCTAAATAAATTTTATGTAATCGCTTACAAGTAGGAGTATAGCGGAAAACGGCTCGAGGACGCAACCATTTGTACCTCAACTATTAATCTTTGACCACAAATACTGATGTAACAGGTGTTCAGGGTTAATTTTGATAGTTAATATGAAATTTTTTCACATACTTATAAAATTTATAATTTACATTTGCAGTTGGTAAATATCAATTGTGAACAAGGGTTTACATGTTATTAAAAAACTTTGTTGGGGTAGTGGGCACTAAAAATGGACTAGAAAATTATTATCTTCACAAATAAAAATAAAAGTGAATTTTCTTGATATCTGACATAAATTTGATAAATTAGAGGACTGAGTTAACGTTGTTTGAAATAAAATAATTAAAAAACATTTATAAATATAATTAATTATGATACTTTTATTATGTTGCAACGGACAGAAACAAAAGGAGATCAACTAATTGAAAAAGTTAACAGGTTCTATTCATGATTAGTATCGTCAGTGAGGATGGGCACCACGGTTTTGCCCCGGACGTAATTATTAATTCGGTTGTACTCATTCCGTTCCTCATCCTTGTTGGAATCATCTCCACAATGATTTTATTGCATAGGAAAAAGAGTAAAAGCGTCCTGCCATTTTGGCTATTTCTCGGCTACCTATATTTTGTTATTTCATTAACGATATTCCCAGTGCTTTTGTTTAAACAAACAAGCATAATTAATGAATTTTCATTTGGCTTGCAGATTATGTTTGAATTAAATCCGTTGGCTTGGACAAAATATTCAACTCTACAAATTGTTGGTAATATTTTGTTGCTTATGCCACTTCCTCTATTTGTGGGTGTGTTGTTTAAAAAAAGTCGTAGTTTTAAATATTCGATTTTGTTGGTTTTATTCAGCACTGTGGCAATTGAAATAATTCAGTTAGTAATGAACTACTTTTACTTAGGCAACCGTATTTTTGATATTGGCGATGTCATTTTGAATACTACTGGAGGATTACTGGGATTTGCTCTGTTATCCGCTATTACGCCAATACTGAGAAAAACGGAAATATAAATTTTTTAGATTAGATATAAATAACCACTTGAAATCAGCTTAAAGTTGCTGCCCAAGTGGTTATTTTAGTTGTAACTTATTTCTCTATCTTACCGAACTACGAGTACCGAAACGGGTGAGTACTTTGCCATGTAGGCAGCCTGACTACCGAAGCGTTTCGCAATCCCTTTCTTCGATTTCGAACCGATAATCAATAAATCGGGGTGGACGCGGGGGATAACTTCCTCGACGATCACCTGGCCAGGATTATCCCCTGTAGCGATGATTGAGTGGACCTTCTTCACGCCGGCATCGTTCGCAATCTGCTTGTATTCACGTAGGTGTTTCTCCAAATCTTCGCGTTTACCATGGACGAAGTCCTTGCTCAACGCTTGAAAGACGTTCATGTCGTCTTTCTCGAGAATCGAGACCAGGTTCAACCCGACGTTATCCTTGATTGCCCGATGAATCGCATACTTGAACGCCAAGATTGCGTCATCTGAGTCGTCAACCGCTACCAAAATATTTTTGAAATAAATATCCTTTAATTCTTCAGTCATCCTTTACACCTCTCTTAGAAAAGTCCTTGAATCGATGATAATACAATCTGCAGATTTAGGACAGTCAAAGTGATCGTACAGATCCAAGCTAGGATGGTCACCCACTTGCTGTTGACGAATTCACCCATGATCTTCTTCGAGCTGGTGAAGATTGTGAGGGGAATCATCGAGAATGGTAGCGCGATTGACAGGAATACTTGTGAGTTAACTAATAGCGAGTCGAGCGCCGATTCTTGACCATGGAAAATAATGGCGATAATCAGTACCGGCACAACTGAGATGAGTCGTGTGATCAAGCGCCGAGCCCAAAGGGGCATCTGCAAGTTGACGAAACCCTCCATGACGATTTGTCCAGTCAAAGTACCGGTGATCGTCGAGTTTTGGCCCGATGCGAGTAGAGCGACGGCGAACAGCATTGAGAGTACGGGTGAAGCCACTGCCCCAGCCATCTTGGGATCTTGTAAAGCATCATAGAGTTGACCGAATGTCCCAAGTTGGGAAGCATCCTTGCCGAAGAATAGTGCTGCACCAACTAATAAAAGGAGACAGTTAACAACGAATGCCGCCGTCAGTTGTAAATTGGAATCCCAAGTGGTGTACTTGATTGCTTGACGTACAGATGATTCGTCCTTGCGGTCGAATTGTCTGGTTTGGGAGATTGACGAGTGTAGGTACAAGTTATGAGGCATGACCGTCGCACCGACAATTCCCAGTGCCATGTGTAGTTGTCCGGGGTGGAGAATTTCTTTTCTTGGTACCAGGTTTGAGAAGGCGGCCGCCATATCTGGGCGGGCAATCACAACTTGGTAGATGAATACGACCAGAATGACAACGATCAGTGCAACTACGATCGCCTCGATTTTTCTAAAACCTAGTTTCGTTAGCAACAATAGTAGGAGCACATCGAGCACTGTCAAGGCAACACCGACCGTGAGTGGGAAGCCGAATAATAGTTTCAGAGCGATCGCGCCACCGATTACCTCGGCAATATCTGTCGCCATGATGGCGAGTTCTGTCGTGATCCAGAGGAAAATGCCCATTTTTTTACCGGTATGTGCCCGCGTGGCTTGAGCCAGATCCATATTAGTCACAATTCCAAGCTTAGCGGCCATGTATTGCAATAACATCGCAATTAAGCTTGAGATTAAGATTACTGACATTAATAGGTAGCCATATTGTGCACCACCACCGATTGAAGTTACCCAGTTACCCGGATCCATGTAGCCGACGGCAACGAGCGCGCCAGGACCGGAGAATGCGAGCAGATTCTTCCAGAAGTTACCTCCCTTTGGAATTGCAACCGTATCATTGATCTCCTCGAGACTTGGTCCGTTAGCGTAGTGAATCAGCTTGTGTGATTCCTGTTTGTTATCTTTCATACAACTTCCTCCATTTCCTCCAGTTATTTTAACCACCTATTATCATACGCCTATTTTAGAGTATGTAAATATAGAGTTTAGGTTAGCCTTACTTAAAACGTTTTCAACTTTTTGAGAAAAAAAGTAAATATTGACCTACGTCAATTTCTTAAGGCCGAGTGCGGGCTATGATAGGTTTTGTAAATGAGCGAAAGAAATATTAGTTGAGTAAAAGTTGGGTGAGAAAAATGATTAAACTACAGAAGTTTCTACGAACACATAGCACGCACATCACATTGATCGCGGCAATATTGATTGTCCTCGGTCTAGTAACTAAGTATTTGGGGCCGCTGACCATCATCAGTAACATTTTGTTGGCGGCAGCTTCCGTTATCGCAGGTTTCCCGATTATCATTCGGGCATATTCAGCGCTTAGGGCTAAGGTGGTCAGCATCGAATTGCTGGTTTCCATCGCGGTGATTGGTGCGTTCATCATTGGCGAGTACAATGAATCAGCCATCGTCACGTTCCTGTTCTTGTTCGGGGATTTCCTCGAACAGAAGACACTGGCAAAAACAAGATCGTCAATCAAGTCCTTGGCTGAGATGGCACCAACAACGGCTTTAGTGCTCCAGGATGATGGATCAACAGAAGAAGTTGACGTCGATGACGTTCTAATTGGTGATCACATCCTGGTCAAGCCTGGTGCCCAGACGCCCGTTGATGGGGCGGTCATAGAAGGCCACGGTTACCTAGACGAGTCTGCCATCACAGGTGAGTCGCGTGAGGTTAAGAAGGAAATTGGCGATAGTGTTTACTCTGGAGCTGTCTTGAGCAACGGCTTCCTGACAATTGAGGCGACCAAGGTTGGTGAGGATACTACATTCGCCAAGATCTTAGAGTTGGTCGAGGATGCACAGGATACGAAGTCGAAAGCCGAGAAATTCATCGATAAATTTGCGAAGTACTACACGCCGGCTGTGCTGCTGATTGCCCTGATTGTCTTCATCTTCAGCCAAGATATTAAGCTGGCGATCACCGTTCTCGTGCTTGGTTGCCCTGGTGCCCTCGTCATCGGCGCACCGGTCTCGAACGTTGCCGGAATTGGTAATGGTGCAAAGCATGGTGTGCTCGTCAAGGGTGCATCAGTGATGGACGAATTCGCGAAGATTGATACGTTCGTGTTCGACAAAACAGGGACGTTGACTACTGGTAAAACCACGGTAACTAATTACATCTCCTACCTGGGTGCTGACGAAGATGTCACCGAAAATGAGTTATTGCAGCAGGTGGCGAAGGCTGAGAGCCTGTCAGACCATCCGCTCGGTACGGCAATTATCAACTACGTTAATAATAAGAAGTTAGACTTCCAGAATCTCGTCATTGACCACAATGAGGCTGTTAAAGGTCAGGGACTAGTCGTGAACTTCGGTGCTAATAAGTTACTCTTGGGTAACGAAAAGATGCTCCGTGAGCAAAAAGTCAGTGCTACTGACGAACAGTTAGATGAGATTCAACAAATTAAGGAAACTGGTAGTTCATTAGTAATCGTGATGAACGAGCAAAAAGTGCTGGCATTGATCGGTATCTCAGACGAGATGCGGCCCGAGGCGAAGGATCGTTTGGCAGCTTTGAAAGCCGCGGGAGCGAAGAAGCTTATCATGTTGACTGGTGATAACCAAGTGACGGCTGATTATGTTGGCAAAAAGCTGGGCTTAGATGAGGTGCGGGCTGATCTACTGCCTGACCAAAAGGCGGAGATTATCAAGCAATTGATGCATGACGGTAATCGTGTCGCCTTCATCGGTGACGGAATCAACGACAGCCCCTCTCTAGCGACAGCAGACATCGGGATTGCGATGGGTTCCGGTACTGATGTAGCGATTGAGACTTCTGATGTCGTCTTGATGGCAAGTTCCATGAGCCAGCTGCTATTCGCCTACAAGCTCGCGAAAAAGACAGTTCTGAATACACGTGAGAATATTGCTATTTCAATCGGCGTCGTCATCTTCTTGTTGATTGGTCTCTTACTCGGATTCATCTACATGGCCAGCGGAATGTTTGTTCACGAAGCAAGCATCTTGGTTGTCATCCTGAATGCGATGCGGCTATTGAAATTTCGGACAAAAGAACAAAAATTGACCCAGATCAATTTTTCAAACGAGCCTGCAGCATATACTACAGGTAAGAATTAAGAAAGCTTAGAAAATAATGGAGGTAACAAAAATGAGTAAAAAAATTATTATGCAATTGGATGAACTAACATGCCCATCTTGCTTGACCAAGATTGAGACTGCCGTGAAGAATACACCAGGTGTGAACGGTGATAGCGTGAAGGTCCTGTTCAACTCGGGTAAGGTGAAGGCAGAATTCGATGATGGCCAAACATCAGCTGAGAACCTGTCAAGCGTGGTTGCCGGACTGGGGTATGAAGTTGAGAGCACCAAAGTTAAAGACATCTAGGTTTCAAGTGCAATTTTAATAAAGACAGATAAATAAGAGTAAATAAGAAAAATGAAATTGAGGTAGAGAAACATGAGTGATCCTAAAAATGTTGCGGCTAAGTATGAGGCCGAAGTAAAACAAGCTGATCTTGACCACCACAAGCCAACAGCCGGTGCAATGACCGGCCATATCTTGGCAAACTTCTGGGTGTTCGAACTGAAGTTGCACCAAGCAAAGTGGTATCTGACAGGCGCCCTTGCCGTGGCAGCACAACCGTTGTTTGATGAGATGATTGCAAAGAACCGGGCGAATATCGATGAGCTGGGCGAACTGCTTTTGGATGAGAACGAAGTTGTCCCAACCACAACTAAGGAAGTACACGAATACGGTAAACTGACGGAGGATGGCAGCTATAAGTACCTCGACAGCGCAGAATTAGTTGGACAGACCGCCGCAGACTTTGTCACACAGGATATGTTTATCGATCGGGCTATCAAGTTGGCCGAAAGAGAGAATCGGCCAGCGTTGGCACAGTATTTGGTTGACTTACGTCGCTACAATAATCGGATGCAGAGAAAGTTGCAGGCCATCTTGGGCAAGACTGCTTGGGAAGATATCGTTGAAGTCGACGAGGATGACGAAGACTAGAGTGCGCAGTTCAGCGGGTAGCACACGAGAATTAACAAAGGTATAGTTGGAATTAATAGTAAATATCAATTAATCGGTTAAAATAGGAGATGGAAGTCTTCTATTTTTTCGATATTATTGATGGAATGAAATGAGGTTGCTTAAGATGACGGAGACAGCAGAGTATAATTCATGTTTATCCATCGTGCCGATTTTTGCAGGACTCGCCGAGGCGGATTTGCGGAAGATTGATGCGATTGTTACCCACGAAAAGTTTGCCAAAGGTGAGACCCTTTTCGGGCCCGGCGAGGTCGCTAATAAGTTACTGATCTTACATCAGGGCCAGGTTAAGCTGACTAGTTATGGTAGTGAAGGTCAGGAAAAGATTGTTTCTTTGCTACAAGCGGGTGACTTCGACGGAACGGCCAGCCTGTTTGAACCGGAGGAGCATACCTTATATGGGGTGGCTGTGACTAACGGTGAGGCCTGCGTTGTTAAGCGTGACGTATTCCAAGAGGTCATTCAAGAGTCGCCCCAACTGGCCTTACACCTGCTCAATGCATTTGGTAATAAGCTGGTTAAACAACAGAAGGAATCTGTTCGAAATTCGACAACGGATGCACGTGGGCGGGTGGCTAGCTATCTGCTTGAATACAGTAATCAGGTGAATGATAAGCGATTCGTGTTACCTTTTAAGAAATATGAGTTGGCTAATTTACTGGATTTGACACCAGAAACATTATCGCGTCAGTTGAAAAACTTGGAGAAAGACGAGCTGATCAAAAATCTGCCACACAACACGATAGAGATTGTAGACGAGGATGAGTTGAGCTTTTTAATTTAGAACAGAACAGAAAACCCACAAGCAAATTTGGCTTGTGGGTTTTGTAGTATTTAACTGCATAATTGGGTGGCACAACTTCTTGTCTTACCAATCACTCTGTGATTGCTAGCCAAGTTCGTTAGTGCTCAGAAACTAAGCGTGGGGTGTCACAACTTGTTAAACGTGTTCCACCCCACAACTTCCTCCGCCTAACTTCTTGTCTTACCAATCACTTTGTGATGGCTAGCCAAGTTCGTTAGTGCTCAGAAGCTAAGCGTGGGGTGTCACAACTTGTTAAACGTGTTCCACCCCACAACTTCCTCCGCCTAACTTCTTGTCTTACCAATCACTTTGTGATTGCTAGCCAAGTTCGTTAGTGCTCAGAAACTAAGCGTGGGGTGTCACAACTTGTTAAACGTGTTCCACCCCACAACTTCCTCCGCCTAACTTCTTGTCTTACCAATCACTTTGTGATTGCTAGCCAAGTTCGTTAGTGCTCAGAAACTAAGCGTGGGGTGTCACAACTTTATTTGTTACATTTCCATTCCCATCTTCTCGTAGCTCTCCATGCCAGCCATCCAGAGCTCCTCAGTCTTAATGCCCCGTTCCTCTGCGAAAGCGTTCATCAGAGTATCCATATCCATCAGCTTGTACTTCTTTAGTTCCTTCTCTGCTGGATCGTATGATTGAATCTGCGCCATCATACCACCATCCTCGTGTTCAATGATGTGGCAGTGGTACATGTAGACACCGGTTTGCGCAAATCTGACGAGAATCCGAACCGTCTCACCGGGATTCACCCCGACGGTATCCTTGTAGCCGTGCTCGTTTGCGTAAGGTTCGTGGCCATTTCTTGAGATTACGAGGAATTCCGTGCCATGCACGTGGAAGGGATGCACCATGCCGCCAACCATATCGTTACTATTCGTAATATCCCAGTACTGCGCTTTGCCAACCGGCTGTGTGGCGTCAATGCGCTGCATGTTGAATTTCTTGCCATTGAGCATCACTTCTTCATCCATGCCACTCATTAGAATTGCACGCACTGGTAGGTCAGGATCGGCCTCTTCCTTTGGTAAGTCAATTAATTTGTCAGGTACAACTGTGTTGTCTGGCGTGAAATCGTGGATTCTAAAACGAACGATTGGCACATCATCACTGAATAATGTGACCACGTCCCCTTCCTTGTAGTCCTTGAAGTCAACGATTATTTCAGCCCGCTCTGCGCACGTCAGCATCAACTTTGTGAATTTAACCGGCTCTGGCAAAAGACTGCTGTCTCCGGCAATCTGCGTAAATTCGAGGTTGTCTGAGAAGTGGAGCCGCCACTCACGTCTGTTAGCACCGTCCAAGATTCGTAGCCGTAGCTTCTGGGTCGTTACGTCGAAATACGGATTGACAGTTCCGTTGATTAGAGCTGTTGGTCCCTGAACACCATCTGGATCGTAGTCTTCGCGGTAATCCCACTGGTTGTTCTCATGGAAGCGCCGGTCTTGCAAAACTAGAGGAATATCGTCCACGCCGTAATTCCGTGGCAGTGGTAAGCTTTCCTCGTGTTCATCCTTTACAATGACCATCGTTGCTAGTCCATGCCAAACCTGTTCCGCTGTCGATGGGCAGGGATGTGCATGTAACCAGGTAGTCGCAGCTGGTTGATGTAATGTAAATTCGATTTTGCTTTCTTCGCCAGGATAGACGGGAGCGTGGCAGCCACCATCTATGTATGGTCCGGAAACGCCTAAACCGTGCCAGTGGAAGGTTGTTAGCTCTGGTAGGCTATTCTTTAGTGTCACGTGATTGTGTTTGCCGACATGATAGACAATGGTTTTGCCCAGTAAGCTGGCATTATAGCCCCATGTCTTAGTTTTCGCACCAGGGAGAATTTGCGTTTCTCCGGCCTGGGCCTCAACTGTGTAGTATGCATCCGTCGCGGTCTCTTGATCGGGCTCTAAGAGGGGCGGGATTGCAAGCGGAACTTCTGGTGCATCATAGACCTCAAGTGGTACATAACCGCCATCGTGGGTATTGAATGCAGCTTCATCGAAAAAATAGTCAGTATTAATTTTATTTTCCATTTGAATCCTCCTTTATGTAACCGACTTCATTTTAACATTTACACAGAATAGCGGAAGATATTTAGAGAATAAATTGTGAACAATATTCTAGTTTCATTAAGCTAAAGGTTTTTTGCGCATAGTAAACTTTTTTTTGGACATAATTTAGTGTAAAATCGGGACTGAACAAGAATTGAGGTATTGTATGACAAATCCAGATTTTACACCTATCTTATTAGGGAGCGACATCAATGTTTATGGTATGGCGCGCTCCTTTCACGAGGCATATGGCATAAAGGTTAAAGCGTTGGCAGCGGCACATTTGGCGGCTACAAAGTATTCACAAATTGTCGATTTAGAGGTACATGAGGGCTTCGGCGAAGATCCCGTCTTTTTTGAAGTAATGCAGGAACAAATGAAGCAATACGCAAACCACCCTGGACCTGTAATATTGATTTCTTGCGGTGATGGCTATGCTGAATTATTGTCGAAACATAAGGCAGAATTAGAGTCAACCTTTATCGTGCCGTACACTAATTATGATTTACTGCAGCAGCTGATTAATAAGGAGAAGTTCTATCAGATAGCTGAGGAGCACGGCCTACCATTTCCAAAGACAAAAATCATTACAAAGGCAGATTATCAGGCTGAAAATTACCTAACTATTCCCTTTAATTTCCCGGTGGCCTTGAAGCCGGCTGACAGTGTAACCTGGCTTGGTGTGCAGTTTGCTGGGCGCAAAAAGGCTTTTATTATTCATGATGAGGCAGAACTAGCCGACGTGGTGGGGAAGATTTACACTAATGGCTACGAGGCAGACTTGATTATGCAAGATTTCATTCCAGGTGACGATAGCAACATGCGTGTCTTGAATGCGTATGTTGACCAGAATCATCAGGTGAAGATGATGTGTCTCGGACATCCATTGCTAGAGGATCCGGCACCACAATCAATCGGCAATTACGCGGCAATCTTGCCTGAATATAATCAGAATCTTTATGAAACGGTTCAGAGTTTCCTCGAGGAGCTTGACTACGTTGGGTTTGCAAACTTTGATATTAAATATGACGCCCGTGATGGTCAGTTCAAATTCTTCGAGATCAACTTGCGTCAAGGCCGTTCAAGTTTTTATGTAA
The DNA here is from genome assembly GCF_001936335.1 of Amylolactobacillus amylophilus DSM 20533 = JCM 1125. Classification (GTDB taxonomy): domain Bacteria; phylum Bacillota; class Bacilli; order Lactobacillales; family Lactobacillaceae; genus Amylolactobacillus; species Amylolactobacillus amylophilus. The sequence continues at coordinate 570,581 of NZ_CP018888.1, read as the reverse complement.
CGCTCAATGGGTACAATCTTGCTAAGTGGTATGTTGAAGATTATGTGACTGGGGAACTCAACGAACGGGAGACCGTCTACGCAAATAAGATTAAGAATAGCTATCGTTTATGGTTAGGCGTTCCGACCAAAGTATTCGTCAAATACGCCACAGAGAATGATTCAAAGAGGAAGGCACTTGAGTTAATTAAGCAAGGTCGTGTTGGTACAACTGTCTTTTATAAGGGCGATCGCGGCCTGAAACACAATATCCTAATGCGGTACATGTTCCACAATTATTTCAAACGTTATCAGAAATACTTCGAGGAAAATAAGGGTAGGGACTTTAAGTAACATAGTTGAATTCGCTACTAATCATTCTAAACGCTACGGCGTTTTTTTATTTGACAAAAAATGACTGATAAGTCATTGACTAGTCAGTCATATGAGAATATAATACGGGTCATCATTGATAGAGAAAGATTTCGGAGGAGATAACAATGACAGAAAAAATGCTTGAAATAAAGCATTTATCAAAGAATTTCGGTAAATTTAAGGCACTGAAAGATATTAACTTTGAGCTGCATGCTGGTGAGGTGCTAGGATTCATTGGACCAAATGGTGCGGGTAAATCAACCACCATCAGAACATTATTGGGACTGTTGCAGGCGACTGGTGGTAGTGCAACGATATTCGGACTTGATGTCTGGCATGATAGCGTCAAGATTCACCGCAGACTTGCATACGTGCCAGGAGATGTTTATCTTTGGCCAAATCTTACTGGGGGAGAAGTCATCGACTTACTCCTGAAATTGGGTGGTCAAAAGCACACGACCAGAACAGATGAGTTGATTCGCCGTTTCGAGTTAGATACCAGTAAGAAGGCTCGGACATATTCAAAGGGTAATCGTCAAAAAGTAGCCATCATCGCAGCATTGTCTACTGACGCCGACTTGTATATCTTTGATGAACCCACGAGTGGACTCGATCCGTTGCAAGAGGTGATTTTCCAGCAAGAAGTGCTACAGCTAAAAGAAAAAGGGAAGAGTGTGTTGCTCTCTAGTCATATCCTTTCAGAAGTGGAGAAGATGTGTGACCGAGTGGCAATTATCCGTTCTGGCGAGATTATTGAGGAAGGAACGCTGGACTCAATGCGTCAATTCACGCGGGTACAAATGAGTGTCACGACGAAACAAAGTCTCACGGATTTATCCGAGGCAGCTGGAGTCCACGCCTTTGAGCTGAAGGGTGACAATAGTGCCACTATGCAGGTTGAAGCAGACCACCTGGAGCACGTGATGGCTGATTTGGGGAACCTCGGAATTTTGAGCATTCAGAGTACGCCGCCAACACTTGAGGATCTCTTCATGCATTATTATGAAGAATCTGGCATGGATCTGTAGGGGGCTTTCAAATGACAAATAATTTCGCACGAACGTGGCGGTTGTTACTCTTGAACCTTCGCAAGGATTGGCTGAAACTTACATTATGGTTGGTCATGTTACTGGGCTTATTCGCCTATACAGGTCCATACATGAATACTCTCTATGGTACCAAGGCCGAGCTTACATCCATGGCTGAGACTTTGAATACGCCATCTATGGTTGCCTTGCTTGGTAAGATGCCCCACGTTCAAACGTTGACTACAGCCATGGTTTTTGCAGCGGAGATGAATCTCTTCATGTCAATTATTGCGGCAATTATGAGTGTGCTCATTGTGGTTAAAAATACACGAGGAGCTGAAGAGGATGGCGTGGTTGAGCTGCTCCGTTCTCGTCCAGTTGGTCGTGGTAGCGTGAACCTGGCAGCAATTGGGGAGCTGGTGCTCCTGAACGGTGTCTATGCACTTGGTATCGGCTTGTTGGTGGGAAACTCTGGCATTTACGGTGGCTCGCTTAAAGGGGCATTCTTACTGGGGCTAGTTCAAGGAGCCGTGGGGCTACTATTTGGTCTCCTGGCGATCTTCTTAGCTCAAATCTTTGAGAATACCCGCACTGTTAGCGCAGCTAGTTTCGGGGCGATTGGTGTCTTCTATGTTCTGACGATGATGAACAATGTCTCGGACCTGGGGCTAGATTGGCTCAGCCCTTTCAGCTGGCTGGGACAGACACAGCCGTATATTTATGATGATTACTTTCCGTTGGTCTACTTCTTGACGGCAAGTTTCTTATTAGGCTGCGCAATTTTTCTGGTCTCACGAAACCGTGATGTCGGTGTGGGACTGTTAGCTCAGAGACCGGGTAATAGTCGCGCGGGCTCAGCCCTCCGCGGCCTCTATTCTCTGCGCGTACGGCTTGAGCGAGCGGGACTGCTCTGGTGGAGCGTTGCTGCCTTAGTCTTCGGTGCAACCTACGGATCAATTTTTGGTTCATTTGACGATTTGGTAAAAAATAACAAAACGCTCGCACAATTGATTGGTGCCAATCAGCAAAACGCGCTCTCACAGAAAGTGGCGCTACAGTTCGTGGCGTTGTTAGCTGTGGTTTTTGCTGTGATGGCCGTAATTTTCGGCAGTAACATCATCCATAAATTGCAGACAGAGCAGACCAAAGGAATGCTCGAATTACTCGAATCAAAGGCGGTTTCACGCGTTAAGTTCGTGACAAGTTACCTCACCGTTTCTTTGCTTGGAGCGGCAATCGTCTTTTTTGCTGGTGTACTTGGACTCTACTTTGCTGGTAATTCGGTACTGGAGAAGCCCATTGAATTCAGCCAATACTGGGAGATGTACCTCGCATATCTGCCGGCAATTGGCATCTTCATTGGTCTGGCCCTGGTCTTCACGGTTTATCTGCCCAAGTTATACATGCTGAATTGGCTCTACCTCGTCTTTGGCTTTGGCTCAATTTATTTTGGTGGTTTGCTGAAATTAGATGGTAACATTCAGAAGTTGACACCATTTGGCTGGTTGCAGGATATTCCGGTGAAGAGTCTCGATTTAGCCGCGATTACCACGCTTTGCGTGATTGCTTTTAGCTTGATTTTTGTTAGCATTATCGGTTATCGTAGAAAGGATTTAGTTTAAGAATATGGTGAATTATGGGTAAAACGGCGAACAAGAAAAATAATCCGGCGAAAACAGAGGCAATCCTTCAGGCGGCCACTGTAGAATTTGGCTTAAAGGGCTATGAGAAGGGGAGTACCGACGTCATTGCGGAGCAGGCAGGCGTCTCAAAGGGGACGGTCTTCAATTACTTTGACTCAAAAGAAAACCTCTATGTCACCGCAATTAGAACTGCGTACGAGCAGATTCTTGCGGTTTATGATTTCACTGAGTGGCAGGATATTCATGACTTCGCCGAGTTAATTGTTCGTAGCACCAACTACAAGATGCAGTTGGAGCGCCAGTACCCGCACCAATTCAAGATTATTGTGCACGCTTATTCCGAAATTGCCATCCTACCTAAATCAATCCAAGAAAAGCTGGGCTTTATTCTGCAGGAGTCAATCGCACTGAGCCAGAAGTTGAGTAAACAAATTTTGGCTAACATGAATGTGCGCGAGGATGTCGACAAAAAGCTGGTGGAGGAATACGTGCAGGCGGTGATGGGGGCGATTCTCAACCTCGTTATGCGGGATATTCAAGCTGTTCCTGGCGAGATTACAGAGATCGGAGAGATGGATAAATTAATCGAGAAAGTTAAGCTCTTCACCAAGTTGTTGGACGAAGGAATTGTACGTCAGTAAAAAATAACAAAAACGAAAAAAATAGAACAAAAACGAAAAAATATTTTAAAATTCTTGGAAGCGTTACCCAGCACAAATGATAGCGCTTTCTTCGTTTTTAGACCCTTTGACAACGCTTTCTATGTCCTTATAATAAGTGGTGTGCGGAAGTTAAATTAACTAGGACAAAAGGAGATTTTTTCATGACTGCTATTTCAACAGAAGTTGCAAAACATTTAGAGAATTTATCAAATAAGGATGGTGTTATCAGTGCCCTTGCGATTGATCAACGTGGTTCACTGAAGAAGATGCTTGCTGCAGCAGCAAATAAGCCAGCCGACGAGGAAACAATCGTTGACTTCAAAGTTGCTGTATCAAAGGAATTAACCAAGTATGCTTCAGCCATCTTGCTTGACCCAGAATATGGCTTACCAGCAGCAAAAGTACGTGATGCAAACTGTGGTTTGTTGACTGCTTACGAAAAGACCGGTTATGACGCAACGGAGCCAGGCCGTTTCCCAGATCTTTTAACACACTGGTCAGCACGCCGTCTGAAAGAAGAAGGCGCTGACGCAGTGAAGTTCCTGCTTTACTACGATACAGATGAGGATCAAGATATTAACGACAGAAAACACGCTTTCGTTGAGCGTGTTGGTGCAGAAGCCAAAGAAGTTGGTTTACCATTCTTCTTGGAACTCGTTTCTTACGATGCCAAGATTGATGACGTGCAGAGCGTTGAATATGCAAAGGTTAAGCCACACAAAGTCCTAGAAATGATGAAGGAATTCTCAAAGCCTGAATACAACGTCACTGTATTGAAGGTTGAAGTACCGTTTAACATCAAGTACGTTGAAGGATATGGTGATGGTGAAGTAGTCTGGACGAAGGATGAGGCCAAGAAGTTATTCAAGGAACAAAGTGATGCAACGAAGTTGCCATACATCTTCTTGTCAGCCGGCGTAACATCAGAATTGTTCATCGACGAAATCAAGATGGCAACTGAAGCTGGTGCAGACTTTAACGGTGTGCTTTGTGGCCGTGCAACTTGGAAACCAGGTATTCAGCCATTCGCTGCTGAAGGAGAAGAAGCTGGTCGGCAGTGGTTACAAACTCAGGGTAAGGCAAATATTGAAGCTCTGAATGCTGTGCTTGGTGGCGCTAAAGACTGGCACCAAAAGGTTGAAGTAAAATAGTTTACAGATAAACAATATAATTTAATTGAAATTTTGTTCGAAACAGACCCAGATATGGCTCGTTAGCCACGTCTGGGTCTTTTTGTCGCTCAACGACTTTGATTTATGAAGAAATCGGAGCTGGAAATAGTTGAACTATTGCCTCTCTTCTAAGTTGAAAATCGGGCGATTGAACTCCTTGGCTATAACATTTAATCGGAATGCGTGGACAAAGATCCAAGTTATAATCGTGTTCATCAAGAAGATAATAAAGAGGGAACTGAGCCCAACAATTAATTGCCATATTTCCGTGTTGTAGAAAGCGTACTTGCCACATAGATAAGCAAAAATAATTAAAAAACAAAATTTAGTAATCGTAAATAATCCTTGGTAAAATCTCACCAACGTTAATCTGGAAGCGATTAATTGTTTAAATTCAGGTGTCATGGGGGTAAAAACTGGCACGCTCATTCTTAGCCTAGATCCGCCTAATTTGATGGCTGTGGGTTTCGGATGATAACCAAACAGTTTAAACAAAACGAAAAAGCAGTTATAACCAAAATAAAAAATAAGTAACAAGGCCGTAATAAAGACGGACCAAGGTGCGTCATTTAGGTTCAATAAGTAGTCACAAATAAAGTTTGCAAGATAAAACCATGTAGCGATGATCAGCCAAAATAAGAGTGTGATTAGACCGTTCGATGGTAGTTCATCATTTGTGTTTTGTTTTTATTCGGTTTTTGTGTTTTTCGCTGCCATGATTTTTCCCCCATCCATTGATTAGTTGGCTAAAGAATAATACAAAATTCTAGAATTTAACACCTGTTATGTATTTGTTTTTTTCATATTTTTGGTTATTCCGCACTTCTTGAGCAGGAAACTAACCCAATAAAATATTTGCCAATCATGTAATAAAATCAGTCTTTTCTTAATATTGACAGATTTACTCTGATACTTTGTTGTAATGCGAAACACGCTAATTGTGGACTGATTAACTGAACTTAGCCAAACAGGTCTACGCTTCCCTCCCTGGTTACCAGCGTAACCAACATAAACAGTGTAAATATCATTTTCCTGCATCTAAGATAGACTATTCTTCTTCTAACCATGATTTAATTTCTTCTGGTGTTTTCAGACTGCTGGATTCAATCCGACTCTCTGCTATCGCTCGTTCTGTTGCAGCATGTAACCGCTCTGCAACTTGCTCATCTTTGGTAAGCTGTAGAGGAAATGGAAGACCACCGGTTGCAACAATTCGAGAGTAAAGGGCATTTACTGCTACGCTTGGTGTTATACCGAGTTGCTGCATGATTTTTTCAGCTTTAATAGTAACAGGTTGATCTATCTGGACCTGAATTTTACGTTTCTCTGTCGTTGCCATCAAAATGCCCCCATCTAAAATTAATCATATAGTAGTTATATTTACTATATCTTAGTAAAAACACCTAGATAATGATACTAACGTTGCTTTTAATTCCATGGTTTAGAATGGAATATTTTTCCTCCCATCTATATATAAATATGCAAGAAAGGAGTCAAACCTCTTCGGAAAATAAATTACACTAACTTAGCAGCTAACTGAGTTGCCTGATCTTTTGCATTTTGCAAGATACTATCTGCCTTATCTGGCGCAAATGCAGCGCCTTCGATGTAGATGTGGTGGACTTGGTTGAGCCCAATAAATTGCATCACGTGGTCAATGTATTTCGAACCGAGATCCTCGTCTTCCATTGCTGTTCCGTGATAGAAACCACCTGCGGCCTGAATGTGGACGATTTCCTTATCCTGGAGCAAACCAACTGGTCCCTCTGCCGTGTATTTAAATGATTTACCAGAAACTTGGATTAAATCGAGGTATTGCTTTAACTCGGCAGGTAAGAAGTAGTTCCACATTGGGTTTGCGAAGACTACTACATCGGCCTCATCGAACGCATTGAAGTAGTAGTTAAATTGGTGCATCACTTCAGTCTCCTCCGATGTTAGTTCTTGACCGGTGATGGTACTGAATTTCTCCTTTGCAATTGTGTCGAAAGAGCCTTGCGTGTAGTATGGTGGCTCCTGCTCGAACAAGTTGACGACATCAACAGTTCCTTCAGGGTTATTCTGTTCCCAAGCATTGATGAACGTGTCGCTAACCTTTAATGTGAGCGACTTCTCAGCGGTTCCGGGGTGGGCTATTACGTACAAAAGTTTTGGCATAGTTAAACTCCTTATCATTATTATTAATCTCCTTAATTATATGCTTACATTGCAAAATAGGTGGATTGATTTAAAAAAGTTTGTACGAGCAAAATTAAAAACACCAAAAAACTTTTCATTATGCTATCATGGATTCATGACTAGAAAAGGTGGTATATAAAATGTCTAAATTTATGACAGTTCGTGGCGGTGCTGGTGATGTAACCGTACCAGAGAATGCACGCCCACAAGATAACTTGTATCTTGCTGTAAATGCAGAATACTTAAAGAATGCTGAAATTCCTGCTGACAAGCCGGCAACAGGAAGCTTCAATGTCTTGGCAGAAAATGTGGAAAAGGCCTTGATGGCTGAATTTGCCGCTTTCGCCAGTGGCGAGAAAGAGACGCCTGCCGGCACCGAGTTTCAGAATGCGGTCGAATTGTACCGTCAAGCACTAGATTTCGAGCAGAGAAATGCTGACGGTGCAAAACCAATTCAGGGAGCACTACAAAAATTAGCGGATTTAAAGGATTTTGCTGATTTCAACAAGAAGGCTGCTGATTTCTCATTGAACGGTTTCGCTGTACCTGTAGATTTTGGTGTTGATACCGATATGAAGGATACGAAGCACCATGTTCTCGCAACGAGTGGACCAAGCATCTTCCTCCAAGATACGACCCAGTACGGTACTGAAGCTGGAGATAAGTTACTCAAGGTCTTTGAGTCACAGAGTGAAAATCTGTTGCAATTGGCCGGTCTTAGCGCTGAAGAAGCCGCTCAGTATGTCAGTGCTGCCCTGAAATTCGATGCTAAGGTTGCGAAGATTGTTAAGAGTAATGAGGAGTGGGCTGACTATCCTGCAAGTTACAATCCATACGACTTTGACGACTTTGCTAAATACTTCAAGAGCTTTGATGTGACTGGTTTCGTACAGCAGATTGTTGGTAAGGTACCGGAGCGGGTGATTGAAGCTGATCCTCGTTTCCTTGAGAACGCTGAATCACTTGTCAATGAAGCAAACTTCGCTGAAATCAAGGGATGGATGTTTGTGAAGTTTATTAATGGCGTGACGAATTCGTTGAGTCAGGAATTCCGGGATGCTGGTTTCCCATACAGACAAGCAATGTTTGGTGTGAAGGAACTAGCTGATCCTGAGAAGAATGCTTATCAGACTGCTAACGGACTTTTCGATGAAGTGGTCGGAATCTATTACGGTAAGAAATATCTTGGTGATGATGCTAAGGCCGATGTAATCTCGATGATTCACAAGATGATTAGCATCTATGAACAACGCCTATCGAACAATGATTGGCTTTCTCAGGCAACGAAGGATAAGGCCAAGGTTAAGTTGCAGGCAATGGTGCTGAAGGTTGGTTACCCTGACAAAATCGAAGAGATTTATTCACGTTACCAGATTAAGCCTACTAGCAAGGGCGGTTCGTTGTACGAGAACCTTCATGCTGCTCGTCTGGAACAGATTAAGTATAACCTAGAGAAGTTGGATCAAGATGTTGATCGGACAACCTGGAACATGCCTGGTAATTTGGTCAATGCCGGTTATGACCCATCGAAGAACGACTTGACCTTCCCAGCAGCAATTCTGCAGGCACCATTCTATGATCTGCAGGCTTCAAGCTCAACAAATTATGGTGGAATTGGTGCAGTAATTGCCCACGAAATTTCACACGCATTCGATAACAACGGTGCACAATTCGATGAATTCGGAAACATGGTGAACTGGTGGACGGACGAGGACTTTAAGCAGTTCAAAACAAGAACTCAGGCAGAGATTGATCTTTTTGACGGTATCGAATACGGCGGGGGCAAGATTAATGGTAAGTTGGTTGTCTCGGAGAACGTTGCTGATGTCGGTGGATTGTCCAACGCTATCGAGGCGGCTAAGTCGGAGGCTGATGCTAATATGAAAGAGCTCTTTGAGAATTGGGCTCGCGTCTGGGCAATGAAGGCTTCACCAGAGTATATTAATATGTTGCTGGCGGTCGATGTGCACGCTCCAGGTCCAATGCGGGCCAATGTGCAACCACAAAACTTCGCTGAATTCTATGAGGCATTCGACGTTCAGCCAGAAGATGGCATGTATCTAGAACCTGAGAAGCGCGTTAATATTTGGTAAAAGTAAAGATGATAGATGGAAAACGAAGCTGCAGCTTCGTTTTTTTGTGTGCCCCAAATCGATTAGAAGTTAGACTAAAACGTTTGTTATTCAATCTTGTCAACTCAACCTGCGTTATGAAATGAAAAGTATAGTCCATATAAGGATTCTGGCCTAGACATTTGGAAACGGGTAACAATAGTGGCATCTTAAACGCTCTAATAGCAGACGTTCGGCAAACAGGTATGGACCAATTATGGTGACTGAAAGATTTCTAGTTATAAAACTAAAAACAGAATTTATCGTGCTATGTTGTATGTGAAATTTAGGAAATATCAGTTATTAGGGAGTGGAGATGATGATGGAGCGTACTTTTAAAACGCAGGCAATACTATGGGAACTAGCTGTAGGTATGACGGGGATTATGTTTAGTTCAGACGCCGAAGATTACTATGAAAACAAGGAATCATTAGGCGAACCTGTTTCGACGACTAATGCGTACCACAACACGGATGTTGATACTGAAAATAATCTAAATATTTCTGGCACACAAGTTGGTGAACCGCTATCTGTTAGCAAGGATAGTGCTGAGCAACAACCACGAGGTTATTAACACGAAGGTCGATGGTGATTCGGTTACGGACGAGTTCTATGATAATACCGATGATGATCCAACTAATGACAAAGAATTTACCGGTTTTAAAGTTGGTGAGTCAGTCTACACCAATGTGTCCTATGATAATCAAGATAATGGTCTAAACGTTGCAGAGCCTAATCAGGTTGCAGAACAAGTGGATAACTATGAGACTGGTGATAATCACGCTAATGATGCTGAAACGCCAGGTAATTCTGTCGCAACAAATGTTGTAGAAAATACTCAAGTTCTGCCAGTTGCCAACAATGAGGCTGAGGCGTTTGTTTTTTCAAACGCTCAAAGTGCACAAGAACACGAGGCAAGCAGTAATCCTAAAGAGCCCATGCAGTAACTCAAGGTGTCCATAGAGCAACCACCAAGAAGAAAGCAAGTTCCCTGAGAAGTAACGCTCGTCTAAGGCATAATATAATTGCTTTTGGTGAAAATGAAACACCCGCACGTAGTAACAAACGTAAGCAACAGAGGACTAATAATACACAAAAAATTGCGAAAAAAGCGCATGCCAAGAACACCAATAGAAGTTCTGTGCCATTGGTCGTTGCACTTGCAGCGATTGCTACCCTAGGTCTTGGTCTCGGTGCCGGAGCAACAATTATGAGTGGAAAATTTCCCACTCCAAAAAAAATCCTCAATAAGTTAGGTAAATAGGGTAAAATTAAAGATAAATAGCCTTGCGCTATCTATCTTTTTTTGAGGAGTAATAATGAGTCAGACTTTGGAATATATTTACATGATTATTGGTGGCGTAATTGGCGTTCTTGCAATTGCGGCAACATTACTTAGAAGGCCGCGAGTTGGCGATTCGCGCGTGGATCGTTTTTATAAGCGTAAAATTACGCAGCAGGCATGGGTAATGGGCTCTATTTTATTTATTGGCTGGCTTGTGCTTACTTACATGGTAGTAATTAAATAATCAATTCTAGCTGATGCTTAGCAATTGTTTCAGGGATCCTTGCTTTAGCCGGTGTTGATCGTAAGAGACGTGCTTAATCAAAGATAAATACCGATAACTATGTTAAGTGATATAATTGCTAAAAGCTCAAAATTAGTTCATTCTAGTTTTGGGCTTTTTTGTTAAAATAGACTAGTTCAAGATACAATATGGATGATCAGAGTAGTTGATTGTGACACGAATTTGGGAATACCTCTACATGGTGGTCGGATATTTAGTACCGATTGCTGTACTTGTCTACAGTGTTAAGCGCACAAAGTACCAAGCAAAAACGCGAGTTAGCAGGTTAAATGAGCAGCGGTTAACCGCTCATAGTAGATTTTTTATCGTTCTACTACTTCTGGCGTGGCTCGCCCTAACCTATGTAGTGGTTTTCTAGCAAAAAAATCACCAAAAACATCTAGACATATGGTTAAAACACTGTTATATTAATAATGTAAGCGGTAACAATGCTTATTGCTTCAGGGGGAGACCAGCTTACACTCAATCACTAAACTAGATGAACAGATCCGTATTTCTGCTAAATAGACTCGCAACCAATACAATAGGTTAGTAAATCCTTTAATACCAAATATCCAGTAATATACTGATAATCGTTTTTTTCCTTTTCGTAATTCTAATTTGTTTTTACCTTCTTTCTTTTAAATATCAGCGGATCGTTTAATCTAAATAAAAACCCAGATGTTTACGCATCTGGGTTTTTATTTGTCATTATTTTGGTAACTGGTCGAATCTTGCTTTACGTTCCGGTGTGATTTCGCGAATGCGGTGTTTCCCTTGTTTACCCAAGATCAGTGGTACCTTCTCAATGACGGTATCAGAGTATTCAAGGCCAAACCAACTAGCGGGGTTACTTGAAAGATTCTGCAGCCAGACACGCGCTTGAATGATCCACTTCTCATAGCTCGTGAGCTCTGTTTGCGGTGAAATAACATCTTGTACGATGACGAAACTGAAATCACCAACGTCGCGCCCTGGCGTGGTTGTATATTCTTGCGGCTGTGACTCAATAGTCTTGTTCTCGATTAAGTCATGTACGATGTGTCTCAGATAGACATTAACCCGTTGCTCCTGTCTAAACCCAAGGTATAATTGGATGTTTATCACGTTTTTTGTACCATAGGTGTTAATTGCGTATTCGGCAGTGAAAGGTTCATCAGTAACATTCACGGTCACGAACCAGTAGGCGTGAGCTCGCTTAGGTCTTTTATCCAAGATGGAGTAGAGAATCTCACGTTTGATAAATTTATCGTGCTTCACCTTTGCCATATAGACTAAGTTAGTCGCATAGGTTGGATAGCCATTGTCGTGGCTCAAATCCGTCAACATGTCAGTGTATTTATCAAGGCGGACGTATGAGTTCTTGTTCTCGCGTTTATCCCGAATCCGGTTGCCGTAATACCAAACGTACATGGCGAAGAGAATTACCCCAGCGATGATTACCGTGACGTATCCGCCGTGAACGAATTTGATTAAACTGGAGATTAAGAACATGCCTTCAATTGCAGCGAAGAAGACTAAGAAGAGGGCGCGCCAGAATAGTTTGGCCCCCTTCATTCCGATGAATTTATCTAATAAGAGGGTTGTCATCAGCATGGTCACAGTGATTGCTAGGCCATACGCTGCCTCCATATGTGCGGAGTTTTTGAAGAATAAAACCACGCCAATTGTAGACACCCAGAGCATTTTATTGATTGCTGGAATGAATATTTGCCCCTGTTGGTTAGAAGGGAAAACGATGTTCATTCTTGGTAGGAACTTAAGCTTAACAGCCTCTGATACAAGCGTGAAGGAGCCTGTGATCAGTGCCTGAGAGGCAATGATTGCCGCAAGTGTTGCCAGGATAATTCCTACTAAGCGGAATTCTGCAGGGATTATTTCGAAAAATGGATTTAGTTCCCCGCTGGTTTTGAAATTCTGATTCTGTAAAATCCAAACTCCTTGACCGAGGTAGTTTAAAGTTAAACAGATAAATACGAATGGCCATGAGGCAAGAATGTTTCGCTTGCCCACGTGTCCTACGTCAGAGTAAAGGGCCTCCGCCCCTGTAGTAGCCAGGAAGACACTGCCAAGAATAAAGATACCAACTTTATTTGCTGGGCTAAAGAGGACCTTGATTGCGTAAAGTGGATTGAGAGCCTGGAGAATCGAAAGATCGCCTAACATATTAATGATTCCCATTAACCCGAGAAAGCTAAACCAGATCAGCATTACGGGGCCAAAAGCCTTACCGATGATGCTTGTACCCATTCTCTGAATGAGAAAGAGGACGGAAATAATCGCAATTGTGATGACAATGACGACCGTTTGATTGGGGACGAGAACGAGGTTGCCAAATTTCATACCCGTCAGACCTTCGATGGAAGTGGTCACAGTCACAGCGGGTGTTAAGACGCCGTCAGCTAACAGAGCCGCGCCGCCAATTAAGGCGGGGAAGACGAGCCATTTGGCTTTATTTCTCACAATGGCATAGAGTGCGAAAATACCACCTTCACCATGGTTGGTAGCGCGAAGGGCAATCAGGACGTACTTGACGGTGGTCAGTAGTGTGATGGTCCAGATAATCAAAGAGATACTACCAATAATTAAATCTCGATTGATGGAGGCTATTCCGCCGTTTCCATTCACAATCGATTTCATGACGTACAAAGGCGAGGTACCGATATCACCATACACGATTCCGATTGTAATCAGGATACCAGCAATACTCAGCTTCTTTTTGGTGTCTTTATTCATTATTACTCCTTAAGGAATTATCTAAAAAAAGAATGCATCCGCATTCTTCAATTATACCAAACTTTATGATAAAGCTGTCTTGCCTTCTTTACGAATTGACTCATACCATTCTTCCCATTGTGGGTAGGAGGTGAGGTTATTGACGTTAACATCCGACTGTTCGGCGATATCTGCCAGCAAGGTTTCGAACTTGGCTTGATGAGTCGCAATGGTCTTCTGTGCCAAGTCTTTTCTTGGAAGACTAATATTGTTCAAGATGTATTTGTTCAATTCCATCATTCCGTTGTGGGCGTCGAAGCTTTCCATTACCTCTAAGTTGTCTGTCTTGAACTTCTTAATGTAGAAGCTGGCAAAAGAGCTAATGTGTGCATCAAATGTTGGTATATTAGATGTAGGCATCTCAACTAATTCCGGCTTAGGTACGACCACGTCAAAGCCCGCACCCAGTTCTTCGGTCGTCTCATCCTCGTTATTTACATTCATAGTTTCACTATTATTCACAATTATTCCCCCTAGCCTAAAAGGCCATTAAATTGATTCCTGTATGATATTTATATCAGCACTAGAAATAATATTATTAAAATCCCACTTAAGTCAATTGTTAGTTGCCACTTGGTTTAAGATATTCTGCAATGTCTTCTTTAGTAATCGTAGAGTGACCGTTTTCGGCCGCGATTTTGATTACACGCATTACGTCTAAGTCGCTGTAGAAAGCGGAGGTTTCACCGAGTGCGGTCAGTTGCTTTCTGGCATCAGCAATCATCTCGGGTGTGATTTGCTTCCCGTTAACCTGGCGATCATCTTCAGTAGCGCCCTCTCCGTGTGGCTCATTTTGATCTGTAGGTTTTTCTGAGTCAGAACTTGCATTGGAACTACTATTAGCCTGTGCAGCCGCCGCCTTTGCCCGGCTGGACTTCACTTCCCGTAGTACTTTCTTGTAGTACTTACCATTAATGTAATCCAGTGCGATAACTTGATCGTAAAGTTCCACTGCCTCGGCGTACTTGTCCGAGTCTTCGTTACTCTCGGCCTGGTCAATTAATGGCTGAATCTCGTTCTCGATGTTGTCTAAAACTTCAGCAACCTTAGCCTGTAATTTCCTCGCCTGGGTATTCATTACGGAATAGCCATCGGGTTCTGATAGCACATCGCTTAACTTATCGTTGGCGGAGTCGAATTTATAATCGTTAATTTCGTCCATTGCTTCGGCAAAACTCTCGGCTTGGTTTCCGTAGGCTTCAGCCTTCACGTCATCCTCGCGGTAATTCTCAGCACGTTCGAAGTATTTAGCTGCTATGCTGTATTCCTTTGCATCGACGGCGTCCTTACCCGCATTCATTGCTGTGTTGTATTGGTCAGCCAATTGGTTCTTCTTTGCGGTGTTATTGGCATTAACTGCGAGCGCGATTCCAATAACCACGACCACAGCGGCTACCCCACCAATAATCCAATATTTCTTCTTCATGTTATTTTCCCTCCGGATTTGTAACTGCAACTATTATAACAAATATCCCCGGTCTTTAAAACGCTCCGCCTGTCCGAGGGGCGTGTTCACGTTTTTTTATAAAAAATGGTACTTTTGGACGCCCTGAAACGTTAGTAATAATGTAAGGAGCACCAGCCGGCGGTGAAGCTTACAATTACAAATATAATTCAAGGGAGAATTGATTATGGGTTATGAATTTCTGAGCCAATCTGTCAACATTACTTTTCAAAATGATGCCAAATATGTTAAAGGTAAGAAGACTAGAAGCTTCCGAAACGTTAAACAGGATGCGACCGCTGCGGGACTGAAAAAGGTTGCTGAAGCGTTGTTACCATTGTTAGACGGGGATGTTCTGGTGGATATCGAGCTTGTACAACATCAAACTATCGATCTAGATACTGTAGCATAGGGCATAACCTGGACTGATTAATTATTTGAAACTACACTTGGAGGATTTTATTAATGGCTGAAACAACAGTTACTAAACAGTTAACGTTATCGTTTCTCAATGGCGAAGGAAAGAACACATCTATCTCATTGAGCGAAATGAATGAGAGTGTTACTCCAGAGGTGGCGCAGGCTGCGATGGAGGCAATCGTCACCGAGAACATCTTTGAAAAAGATGGGGTGATCGTTTATCAAACACCAAAAAATGCAAGATATGTTGAGCGCCACGTTACACCTATTTATGAAGCTCCTGCAGCTACTCCAGTTGCTTAACAAGATACTTAAACTGGGGCGAGGGTTCTTTAAATTTAAATAGCAAATATAGGGTCCGCCAAATTTGGCGGACCTTTTTGTGTGAGATTGTGAACAGAGGTTCTCTTGTATATTCAAGGCTTTTTTTATACTCTGAAGGTTAATGGATTAATCTGTTTATTATAATGCTGGAGAAAAAGAAGACTATGCGAATATTGCGTAAAGTGAGTAACGTATTTTTACTAACTGTGGGTAGCTTGGGTGGCGTTCTTATTGTCCTATTCAGCCTGCTAAATTTAAAAAAATTTGGACTGGCAAACTTAGATGTAGTAACTACATTATTTGTGATTTTTTATATTGGCGTTAGTGTGGGCTTGTATTTCATACCGAATAAGAGATTGGTTAGGGTAATTGTACTAGCAACAATTGTTATTTTAGCAGCATTGATTCGGTATTGGTGGATTAAGGTTGCGAATACTGTACCTGAATCCGACTTTGCGGTAATGTACCATGCCGCTCGTGATTTAGCGAGTGGGCATAATCTGAATGTGCTTAAGGAATCCGGTTACTTTCTAGCTTACCCATATCAAAATGGGTTTGTTTTGTACCAAGCTTTGATAATGAAAGTGTTTGGCACAAGTGTATTTAGTCTTCAACTTATGAACGTCCTACTAGGCGGATTAACAATTATTTTACTTTATTTCATGGTCAAGCTCATCAGCAACGATCGTACCGCTATGATTGCCATGTTTATGTATGCGTTCTATCTACCAGCTATCCTAATGACAAGTGTGCTTACAAACCAAATTGTGGCTACACTAATGTATGTAGCTGGTTTTTACCTACTTATTGATGGTCAGAAGCAATTGAGAGATAGTTGGCTAGGTCTAATGAAGTTATCTTTCGGGGCTCTGTTCATTCTTTTGGGGAATATCATGCGACCTTTAGGTCCGGTTATTTTAATCGCTATCGTACTTTACTACTTAGTATATGTTTTAGAATACAGAAAAAAATTCTTCTCCGGGAATATCAAATCATTGTTGGCAATTGTTGTAATCTTGGTTATTTATTTTGTTGGTATGTTTGCTGCCGGAGCTGGAATAAAGGCGAGTGGTGTCTCAGATTATGGACTGGTAAATCGTGATCCAATGTGGAAATTCGTTACTGGTCTTAATTCAGAATCTCGCGGCCATTATTCTACTGAAGCCTTGGCTGAGCTTAATAAAGAACCAATTGGAGTGAAACGTGATGCTTTGGGTAAAAGAATAATAAAATCAGAGCTCAAGAACGGCAATGTACTGAAGCTATTCTTAGTGAAGTACAAGTCTATGTGGAGTGATAATGATTCTTCAATGAGGTGGTCTGCGAATAACCCAAATGTCCAAGTCAATGTAACTACATTGAACGGAAAATTGGTGATAAGAAGAATCGAACTCGCTCAGAAGATCCAATGGATTTTCATCTTTATGCTACTAGTCATTGCACTAGTGATGATGTTTAAATCAGCAGATATTATGCTAAATAAAAATAGTTTTGTGATGTTGTTGATTATTTTAATTTTTGGCTATATTGCAGTCCATTTATTGATTGAAATTCAGACTAGATACAGATTCTTTATCATTCCGTTTATTATTTCAATGGGCGCAATTGGTTTGTCTAGTTTACTTGGAAAAGTTGATCAAGAGAAGGCCCAAGATATTAGCATTGTTAAATAACGCTAAGTTTCCAATAAATATCTTGTAATCTGTGAATGTATGATTGTTGCTGCTTGTTTGAAGACGTGATAATGTTAAATTAGCGTATAAATAATTAGAACGTATTATTTAGGAGAGTATCTATGAAGAAGACGATGGTTAGAGCGATTATACCTGCAATTTTGGTGATGGGTGGCTCAGCGGCGGTTCTTAATGAGATAGTGCTAAAGGATCAACCTGAGAATATAGTTGAAGCTGCAACGGCTCAACAAGTATTTGTAGAGAAAGTTGCGAGAATTGCTCAGACTCAATCTATGAGGTATGGAGTTTATCCTTCTGTCATGATTGCTCAGGCCGTCTTAGAGAGTGGCTCCGGAACGTCTGAATTAGCCCAAGCGCCAAATAACAATTATTTCGGTATTAATTATGTGGAGAGCTCAGACAAAGGGAAATACGGTGCTGTTTACATGTTGACCTGGGAGTATGATAAGGACAATGCGTATAAGGTTAATAAACCATTTAGAACCTATCCCAACTTAGAGGCTTCTTTTGCAGATAATGGTCTGAAAATCAGGAGCGCGTTTGCCTGGAATCGAGAACTATACAAGGGTGCCTGGCTTGAGAATGCATCATCATATACTGCAGCAACAGCTGCTATTGGTGTTCATTATGCTACGAGTGGAACCTATGCTGCCGCACTTAATAGTCTCATTTCAACTCTTGGTTTGACAAAGTACGACCCTCAGTACAAAACTTTGAATCAAGATCAAAAAGTGAAGGTACAGACAAACATTTATAATACTTTTAGTGGCCAGAAGAAGAGCTTGGGTTCTATTGCGGCTGGCACTGTCAAAAAGGTGTTACGTCAAGTTACTTTACCTGATGGTTCTAAGTATAACGAGATTGCAAGCGGTCAATGGGTTATGAGTTCTGCAATGACTGACTCCTCTTCTCAGGGCCCCTCTTTAATGGGGACTGTAAGTAATGATGGTAACCCAATTGCGAGGGTAGAAAGTTCAAGGAGTATTGCCGTCTATAAGGCACCAGGTACTAGTGTTACTGGTCAGAAACTCAGTCCGCAATCTAACTGGAAGGTATTTGGCCGTAAGACGGTTAATGGGCAGTTATGGTATAAAGTTGGTACAAATGACTGGATAGAGGGCAAGTACCTTTATGTAACGGGTTACAGTAAGATTCCTGTGGTTTATTTTAATGCTGGAACAACCATTAATTCCGGAGAACCAGTTGCTAAGGTCGAGGTTGGTCATGCAATTTCCGTCTGGACAGCTCCGGGAGTATCTAAGAAGACTAATACATTGGCAGCAGGTAGTCGCTGGAAAGTGTTTGGTCGGGCAAACTATGCTGGTGATACTTGGTATAAAGTTGGTACAAATGACTGGATAGAGGGCAAGTACTTATCTGTCACAGGTTACAGTGGTATCCCAGCAATTGATCCATATTTAGGAACACATGCCGGTAAAATCAGCAATTATGGTAGTCCTATTGCAAAGGTCGATTACCTTAAGAGTATTGCAGTTCACAGTGCTCCCAATGGAACTAGAACGGGACAGCAGCTTAATCCAGCTACTTCATGGAAAGTCTTCGGCCGTAAGATTGTTGATAACGAGACATGGTATAAAGTTGGTACAAATGATTGGATAGAGGGCAAGTACCTTTATGTAACGGGTTACAGTAAGATTCCTGTGGTTTATTTTAATGCTGGAACAACCATTAATTCCAGAGAACCAGTTGCTAAGGTCGAGGTTGGTCATGCAATTTCCGTCTGGACAGCTCCGGGAGTATCTAAGAAGACTAATACATTGGCAGCAGGTAGTCGCTGGAAAGTGTTTGGTCGGGCAAACTATGCTGGTGATACTTGGTATAAAGTTGGTACAAATGACTGGATAGAGGGCAAGTACTTATCTGTCACAGGTTACAGTGGTATCCCAGCAATTGATTCATATTTAGGAACACATGCCGGTAAAATCAGCAATTATGGTAGTCCTATTGCAAAGGTCGATTACCTTAAGAGTATTGCAGTTCACAGTGCTCCCAATGGAACTAGAACGGGACAGCAGCTTAATCCAGCTACTTCATGGAAAGTCTTCGGCCGTAAGATTGTTGATAACGAGACATGGTATAAAGTTGGTACCAATGACTGGATTAACGGCAAGTATGTCTATGTGACAGGGTACAGCCAGATTCCACTAGTTTAAGAAACTTGAATTCTTCCCTTTGAAATCCACAGTATTTGTGGATTTTTTTAATTCAAAAATAACCGAGTATATTATTGTAAGCGCTTTTATATAGCTTTGGTCTATGTTAAGCTGATAAAGCACAACTTAAGATTTCATAAATTGAAGAATGGCTCGTGAGCATATGACAAACATTTTTAAGATGACTTTAGACCATGATTTAAAATGTTGGAACAGAAATAAAATCCGAGAGTCTTTCTTTATTGATCATCGACTGGATGAATTATTCACCATTGATAACGACTATAAAATGACACCAGCTGTGGTAGTACTATACAATTTTTCAGATCAACAAATTGCAGGTTGTTATAATTCTGTTGTGTTTGATTTAAGCTGCGGCATTGTTGTGACTACACAAACGACGAAACATATAGTTAACGAATATGTGCGGCAGAATATTTTGAGCTTCACACAAAGTAAGCAGATGCATCAACAATTAAATATTAAGAGATACCACGTACTTTCATATGGTAATTACTCTTATTTTTCACTCAACGGTTATTCAAAGAAGATTGTGGATTGGGTGGCACTGCACCAGATGAATGACTTTAGTTTCATACATAATCAAAGTAGTTTTTCTAGTAAATCTGGTATTGTTTTTCACTTTGAACAGGATTTCAGTTATGTGAAATCCCATCTTGGTAAATCAATTGCGGTGAATTATCTATCCTGCCTTGTTACAGAGCGTTTCGTTAGTGAAATGGGATTTAGCATAAAGCATAAGATGGGTGATGAAAGTAATCTTGGATTAGATTGGGATTATGGACAGGCAGATATTATTAGTTCCGTTGATAGCACACTTACTCAGGACTTCATTGATAATATTGTTGAGGAAGAACTGATCTTTATGAAGAGGTTACTGGAAAGTGAGTATGATATCAAGTGTACACTTTCCGATATGAAAGTGTTTAGGACCAGGGTTAACAAAAGAAAGTATAAATGGGATTAATTGGTGGACAACCAATTTTTTTTTGGAAAAATTTTATTATAAAAAAGTTTTACCCGACTTTTAGCGTAATTAATATTAGGGAGAGTTGGTAGCGTAAAAATATAAGTGGCTAAAACGTGATTGTGATACGTATTTGAGTTACCCTATTTCGGCTTGGTTTGACAAATTGGAAAACTTATTCTTGAGGTACCACAAGCGCTTGTGGATACCGAGGGAGGTTCCGCAATGAACGAAATAACGAACGAAATTACTCAAGTTAGTTTTACAAAAGCAATCAACAATATTCGTCTGGTTTATGGAGCGGTTAAGGCGGCGGGAATTCTGCCACATAACAATGATTATGAAGACTTTGTGCAGGAGGGACTAATTACATATGCACTAATGATTGTGGCAAATCCTCGACTGACGAAGGCCGAGATGGATAAGTTAGCCTTCCGTAAGATTGTTTGGCAAAGTATTGATACCTTAAGAAGACAGAAGTTTCTGGCTGAAAAGACTAGTTATTCACTGGATGATGGATTTGATCATGAAGAATTGACGGAGAATGCCGCAGATTCAGACAAAATGGTGATTTGTATGGAAGCCAATGAAGCTATAGATGGATTAAATAACGTTGAACAGTTAATTCTAAAAGAACATTTTCTACGAGGAAAAAGTTTGAAAGATCTAGCAAAAGAGTGTGATATCAGTATTCAAACAATCTATCGAGCGCAAAAGAGGACAAGGCAATATTTACGGCAGTATATCACAGTTTAATTTGTTGTTACTAAAGTGTTACATAAAATAGATTATCGTTGATTTAATAACGTTTTCATGCTAGTTTAGTAGTAGAACAGTTTTATTGTCTTAGGAGGAGTTAAAATGGGATTAAATAAGAAATTGGTAGGTGCTTTCGCTAGTGCATCTGCGCTCACCCTTGTGGGGGTTGCTATCCAGCAGACTACGGCCCCCATCGTTGAAGTCCAAGCGGCTGTTAATAATAGTTACATCAATGCACAAAAATTTGCAAATCCACCAATCAACTACACCAAATCTACCTTTACTGAAGGTGTAGCATATGCTAAGGGCAGACCCGAAGGGATTATTGTTCATGAGACAGGGAACTCGGCATCTACGTTGCAAAACGAAGTTACATATATGCAACGAGAGTGGAATAAAACATCTTTTGCCTATGTTCATGCTTTCGTGGACCGTAATGAGGTTAGAAATATTCATACTACAAACCAGACTGTTTGGGGGGCAGGGCCAAATGCTAATGGGCATTTTATTCAGATTGAACTGGTTCATGAACATTCTAATTATAACTTTGCCCATTCTATCAGTAACGATGCGTATTATATCGCGACTTTGTTGAAACAATATGGTCTAAAACCAAGTAAAGCTAAGCGAGATGGCACAGGTACTATCTGGTCACATAGAAATATTTCATATTATCTACATGGTACCGATCATGGTGATCCCGATGGCTATTTTGCAAGCTTTGGCTACTCTATGGACCAATTTTACGATCTGATTGTTCAGAAGTACAATTCACTCGGCGGGACGGTTCAACCACCTGATGAGTCTGGGTTGATGGGAACGACCTCAAACAGTGGTGACGCGATTGCTAAGGTTCTAAATAATTCAGGGGCACCAGTTTATTCTGATCCTGGATCAGGCAAAACTAATAAAACTCTACCAAAGAATTCACGGTGGAAGGTATTCGGTCGAGCAACCGTTAACGGTCAGACATGGTATCGTGTTGCTACTAATCAGTGGATAGAGGGTAAATATTCTTATGTCACTGGTTACAGCAAGATTTTGATGAACTATCTCGATGCGGGTAAGGTGACCAATAGTGGCAGTCCTATTGCACGCGTTGAACATGGAACAGAAATTCCAGTTTATAAAGCACCAGGCTCTAGTAGCACTGGTCAAAAGTTGCGGCCACAATCTGGCTGGAAGGTATTCGGTCGAGCAACATATAAAGGCCAGTCTTGGTATAAGGTCGGCTCAAATGATTGGATTGAAGGTAAGTATCTGTATGTAAAGGGATACAGTAGTATTCCGGTAGTAAATATCGATTCCGGCTCGGTTACAGGAACTACTAGTAATTCCGGTACACCAGTTGCCAAAGTTGAACATAGCAGCAAAATTCCGGTTTATACGGCACCGGGATCTAGTGCCACTGGCCAAAAATTGCCACCACAGTCAAACTGGAAAGTCTTTGGTCGGACAATACATAACGGTCAAATGTGGTATAAAGTTGGTTCAAATGACTGGATTGAAGGTAAATATCTTTATGTGACCGGCTATAGTCAAATTCCTGTTGTAAATCCATTTATAGGGACTACTACTGATTCAGGTTCACCAATTGCCCGTGTTGAAAATGGTAGTGATATTCCAGTTTATAAGGCACCGGGATCTAGTGCCACTGGCCAAAAATTGCCACCACAGTCAAACTGGAAAGTCTTTGGTCGGACAACACATAACGGTCAAATGTGGTACAAGGTTGGCTCAAATGACTGGATTGAAGGTAAATATCTTTATGTGACCGGCTATAGTCAAATACCTGTTGTAAACCCAGGTGGTGGATCAGCTGCAGGAACTATTACTAATTCTGGTGTACCTGTAGCTAAAGTTGAAGTAGCTGGAGCAATTCCTGTCTATAAAGCACCTGGTGCAAACGCTACAGGGCAAACACTTAATCCTCAGACAAAGTGGAAAGTATTTGCTAGGATGAACTATAACGGTCAAGCTTGGTATAACGTTGGGACTGATAACTGGATTCAAGGCAACAGAATCTCGATTACGGGATACAGCAGTATACCTGTTGTATCATCTGGTGCAGGATTAGCTGTCAATTCCGGTGAACCTGTAGCTAAGGTAATGCATAGTCGGGGTATAAAGGTTTACGGTACAGCTGGCGCTAATATTACCCATAGAGTATTGGGTATGAACACAAGGTGGAAAATTTTTGGTAAGCGAGTCGTAGGAACACAAACTTGGTACAAGGTTGGTTCTGTAGACTGGATTCCAAGCGGATACGTCTACGTGGAAGGGTACAGTAAGATTCCAAGTATCTAGTAATATAACGTTGAAAACAATTATTGGTAATTTGGTTTAGATGTAGTATACTTAATTTGTAAAAATTTAGCAGAAATTAAAATCGTTGTTGGCGCAAGCCAAAACAGATACACTCCTCTAAGTATTGATTCGGTTTATTCTTTTCACATTTCGTGGCTTATTTTTACATGAAGACTCCTATTGTTGGTAGGAGTCTTTTTTGTTTGTGGTAAAAATACTTGAACCCGACTATGAAAAAACTGCTAAAACGTGTAAAATAATTAACGGTATGTACTATAAAGGATTTAAAGGAGAACGAAAATGTCGAAATTAGTATTTATTCGTCACGGTCAAAGTGAATGGAACCTTGAGAACAAGTTCACTGGCTGGCACGATGTTGATTTATCAGAACAAGGTGTGAGTGAGGCTAAGGCCGCTGGTGCTGCAATCAAAGCAGCTGGAATCGAATTTGATCAAGCCTATACTTCAGTTTTAACTAGAGCCATCAAGACTTTGCACTATGTGCTTGAAGAAAGTGACCAACTTTGGATTCCTGAAACTAAGTCATGGCGCTTGAACGAACGTCATTACGGTAAATTACAAGGCCTAAACAAGAAGGAGACTGCTGATAAGTATGGCGACGAACAAGTGCACATCTGGCGCCGTTCATACGATACTTTACCTCCATTGATGGAAGCTACTGATGAAGGCTCAGCTGTCAACGACCGTCGTTATGCAGACCTAGACCCACGTTTAGTACCTGGTGGTGAGAACTTGAAGGTTACTCTGGAACGGGCATTGCCATTCTGGGAGGACCACATTGCACCAGACCTATTAGCCGGCAAGAACGTGATTGTTGCTGCACATGGTAACTCACTTCGCGCATTGACTAAGTACATCGAAAACATCTCCGACGAAGACATCATGGATGTTGAAATGGCTACTGGTGAACCTGTTGTTTACACATTTGATGATAAATTAAACGTTGTTTCAAAAGAAAAATTACACGACTAATTATTTGTATAGCAAAAGCGTATTCCATCCTCGGAATACGCTTTTTTAATTTCTTATTGTTCTAATGTGAATGATGCGTCAAGAATTATGACCTCTAGGTTTGCTAGTCCAGAAATCTTAATCTGATTGTCCTTGGTAACAAAAATGGCGCCGTAGACCTCTGGGTGATTCAGATACCACTCCGGGGCTTTTGGACCAGCGAAGAAGAACTGCGTGGTGTAAATTTCCGCATCAATAGAATTCTTAGTGAAGACTGTTACCCCCAACAGATTGTTCTCCGTCGGATAGCCTGTGTTTGGATTTAGAATGTGGTGGTATTGTTTGCCATTCTTTGTAAAAGAACGCTCGTAGATGCCGCTGGTGACGGCCGAACATTCACCACTGGTGACACTAGCAATAATTTCACCCCGCTGCGACAAAGGATTCTGGACGCCAATGCGCCAGTTACCGTCGGCGTGAGCTGGTGAATTCCCCACAAATAGGAGATTACCGCCGAGATTGATGATGCCCGCACGGACATCGTAGGCGCGCCAGAAGTCCCGGATACGATCGGCAATGTAGCCCTTAGCGATTCCGCCGAGATCCAGTTCCATCCCCGGCTTTTGCAAGAAAATACTCATTTCTTGGTCGTTCATTTCTATCGCGGTGGGGTCTGTTAGATTTAGTCTGGCTTTAATCGCCGCATCGTCGGGTACGTTAGCCCCGGTGAAACCAATTTTCCAAAGCTTCACCAATGGCCCGATTAATGCATCAAATCCGCGTCTCTCCTGGCTGACTAAGATGGCCCGCTTAGCCAATTCATACGTGGAATTGGATACGCTGACCGCATTTTGGCCGGCAGCATGGTTAATCGACATTACTTCTGATTCTTGGCGGTTTACTGTCAATTGGTCTTCGTAGAAGTCGATTAGCGCACAGGTTTGGTCAAGAATTTGCATATTTGTTGTGCCAAACAGTGTGAGCACAATATTGGTCCCTAATGCGTGATGCGTCTTCGTAATAGTCTCTTGTGCCTTTGCCATTATTATCAGTCCTTCAAATCGTCTAGTTGACTCAATTATACAGTTAAAAATGCTCGCGTTGACCAAAAATTTTCTGTAATTACCGCTTGACGTGAGAAATAAATGATAGTATGCTTTAAAAAACCAGCTATCTAAAGTGGCGACACAGTTCTGGTAACAATAGGAGAAGAGTCATGGATAAACTTACTAATCGACAATTAAATCAAGCCTATTATTACGACTATTACGGATAGCGGTTGCGTCTAGTATCAACGGATGCAAGCGCGGAGAGCGAATTGCATCCATGATAGGCGTACTTTTCAAAGTGCAAATAACAGCCACATGGATGAGAGATTTATCCATGTGGTCTTTTTTTAGGTAGTTTTGTATCAAAATAAAAAAAGATATTTTCTGGCCAGTCACATGGATTATTATCCCATGACTGGTTTTTATTTGGCTAAACTGGTTAAAAAATTAGTGAAATAGACAAATTTGGAGGAAGAGTAATGATGAATACGACGAATAAAAAGCGCGGTATCAAGAAACATATGAAGAAATTAATTGCGGGAGCTGCCCTTGCGGGAGTGCTGGTGGGATTGACGGCTTGCAGTAACGAGCAGAAGTCAGCGGACAAGGATACCGTCAAAATTGGGATCCTGCAGCTGCTGGACCAATCGGCATTGAATGATGCGCGTGAGGGGTTCGAGGCGGGATTAAAGGAAGCTGGTTACTCAGGTGATAAGGTCAAAATCGACTTTTTAAATGCCCAAGGAGATCAGAGTAATCTACGTTCGATGAGTGAGCGATTGAAGAAGGATAAGAATGATTTAAACCTCGCCATCGCCACTCCAGCAGCACAAACGCTGCAAAAGGTTGATCCAGATACGCCAATGTTGTTCACCGCAATCACTGACCCCAAATCTGCCGGGTTAGTAAATACCCCAAAGAAGCCAGATATGAATGCCACCGGGGTCACCGATATGGTTGATGTTCAGGGTCAGATTGACTTCTTGCACCAGATTTTCCCGAAGGCGAAGAAAGTGGGACTGTTCTACAACGCCGGTGAGCCTAATTCAGTCTTCCAGATTAAGATTGCGAGGAAGGAATTGAAGAAATTGGGATTGACTGCGGTTGAGAAGACTGCAGCTACTACGAATGATGTAGAACAGGCCGTGACGGCACTTGCCCATCAAGTTGATGCAATCTACATCCCAACAGATAATATTGCCGCTGCAGCGATGCCGACCATCGGTAAGGTATCCGAGAAGGTCAAGACACCAGTGATTAACGCCGATGCAACGATGATTAAATACGCTGGTGTGGCAACCCGGGGAATTAGCTACAAGGAATTAGGTAAGCAGACCGCTAAGATGGCCGTGAAGATTCTAAAGGGTAAGAAGATTGATCAGCTGCCAGTTGAGGCCCCTGCGAAAACAGAGCTGATGACCAGCACGAAACGAATGAAGTTATTCGGAATTACGGAAGATATGCTAAAATAGTATTCAATTAACTTAACTACGTGGAGGATTTTATTAATGGATGTCGATATCCTGGTTTCAAGCATCTATCAAGGGTTGCTGTGGTCAATTATGGCCATTGGTGTCTACCTGACATTTAGAATATTGGATATTGCTGACATGACTGCCGAAGGGAGCTTCCCCTTGGGGGCTGCCATCACGGCCCAATCATTGGTCAGCGGTATCTCGCCCATTCTGGCGACGCTATACGGCTTCCTGGGCGGCGCGGCCGCTGGGCTTGTCTCCGGGGTGTTGCACACCAAGTTGAAAATCCCGGCATTGTTAACTGGTATCCTGACGATGACTGGCCTGTATTCGGTCAATCTTTTCGTGATGGGCAAGGCGAATATCTCGCTGTTGAATAACATCAAAACCATTTTTACAATGCATGACTTTGGCAGCTCAACGATGGATGTGATGGTAATCGGCGCAGTGATGGTGGTCATCGTGATTGCGATTCTCGTCTTCTTTTTCAACACGGAGATGGGGCTCGCTGCACGGGCTGTGGGAAATAACCAGCAGATGAGTGCGGCGAACGGTATTAATAACGATAATATGAAAATTATTGTCTACATGATTTCAAACGGCTTGATTGCACTATCCGGTAGCTTGATGATGCAGATGAACGGGTACGCGGACGTTTCGATGGGTATCGGGACAATTGTGATCGCGCTCGCAGCCATTATTATTGCCGAGATCATCCTGCACAACCTTTCTTTTGGCAAGCGGCTCATGACGATTATCGTTGGCTCAATTATCTACCGGCTGATCATTGCATTTGTGCTCGATCGTGGTGTCGATCCTAACGCGCTAAGACTGTTCTACTCGCTGATGCTTGCCGTATTTTTGGCAATTCCGTTGATTAATAAAACCATGAAAAGACAAAAAGAAAGGCGCCAGAATAACCGCGCAATGCAGGAGGATGAGTAAATGCCTGTTTTAGAAGTGAAGAAATTACAACAAATTTTCGAACAAGGAACGCCAAATGAGAATCATGCACTGAAGTCGATTGACTTAAGTCTAAACGAGGGTGACTTTATGGTGATCATTGGTGGTAACGGCGCTGGTAAATCGACCCTCTTAAACAGCATCGCTGGTTCGCTCCCGGTTTCTCGCGGCCAAATTAAGATTAATAGCCAAAACGTAACCTACCAGAATGTGGCCAAGAGATCCCGGCTCATCAGTCGTGTGTTCCAAGATCCCAAATCTGGTACTGCACCACTTTTGACAGTGGAGGAAAACCTCTCACTCGCGCTACATCGTGTTGAGTGGCGAAACTTTTGGCGAACTGGTGTTAAGAAGAGTGATCAAGCATTATTCAGGGAGAAATTGGCCCAGCTTGGACTCGGATTAGAGGACCGGCTGACGACAGAAATAGGATTGTTATCAGGCGGGCAAAGGCAGGCCATTACTCTCTTAATGGCAACCATCGAGACTCCGAGCTTATTACTACTCGATGAACATACTGCTGCACTAGACCCAAAGACTAGCGCAACGGTGATGGAACTGACTGACAAGCTCGTCAAGGCACAGAACATTACGACACTTATGATTACGCACAACATGGATGACGCCATTAAGTATGGTAATCGGTTAATTATGCTGGACCACGGACAGATAGCCGTTGAGCTGAATGCTGCGGAGAAAAAGGGGATGACCGTGCCGAAGTTGATGCAACTCTTTAAGGAACGTAGTGGTAAGGAATTAAATAACGATGCGATGCTGTTAGGATAAACTGTTGCTAGACAAAAAGGATGGCTGTGGCTATCCTTTTTTACGTGGCGTTTTTCTTTATCTCCATTCTTGTCTCATGTAGAATAAGGTTAAATAACGCTTTGGGGAATGGTACTAAATCATGAGAAAGTTTTTGATTAGCGATGTAATAATTGTACTCGCGCTTTTAGTTGCCGGTGGATCATGGATTTACCTTAATCAAAAGAAACAAGCAACACGAGTAGAACAGCATATGGTTAATAAATTGAAGGACAAGTCTGCACAAAATGCGAGTGAAACTAAGTCAAAAAACGGCAAATTGGTTGTAATCGAGCCGGAGTTAGACGGCAAGAAGGTCAAGTATTCTCCGGCGGTTAAGGTAGATGCACAGGAAATTCTGACTAAAGCTGGTAGCAAGAAAGGTAGCACGGCCTACCTCAGCTTTTCGGTGCAGCAGGGACCTGAGTCGTTTGTTGCAATTAAACCGGTCGTGAAAGTCTATACACGCCAGAAGAATCAGCGCTTACGACTGCGACAGACGGTTAATTTGGCAAGTCAGACGGTTAACCAGACGAATGGTCATCTTCTCACACTGGCAGAATTGGTACCAGATAATGCCGCGGTTAGGGCTTTAAACTACCAGCTAATTAAGCAACAAGCAGATGATCGTGGCCTCTCCATCACTCAATTAAACGAGTTGCTCAACAAAAGTTTTTTGTCAGAGACTAAGACAACAAACTTTAGTTATTCAAAAGAGGGCCTTGAAATTTCTGGTATAACTTTGGGTGCTGCAGAAGTCGCCCCTTTTATTGCGCCACAATATATTTTAGAAAGCGACCGGGTGCCTACAGCGACCGGGAAATTTATTGCGTTGACGTTTGATGACGGTCCAAACCCAGCGACAACACCAGCTATTCTAAAGACACTGGCAGAACAACAAGTAAAAGCCACCTTCTTCATGGTGGGAACCGGCGCAAGTGCCTATCCTGCGCTTGCCAAAGAGGTTTTAGAAAAAGGCCATGAGATAGGCAATCATAGCTATGATCACCCCCAGCTGAATACACTCTCTCCCGCACAGATGACCGACCAAATCACCAGAACAAACGATGCGATATACAGTGCAACGGGCAAACTAGCAGACTTCATTCGACCACCATACGGTGCCGTGAGCACGACAGTGGGTGCTACGTTACCGATGCCCTTGATTCAGTGGGACATCGACACAGATGATTGGGCAACCAACGATGTCGCGGCCATTATTGGTAAGGTACGTGCGAGCGCGCATCCGGGCGCAATCATCTTGATGCATGATACCCATCCGCAGTCTGTTGCGGCCCTGCCGGGGATAATTAGTTACCTCAAACAAGAGGGATATGAGCTCAAGACGGTCAAAGAATTACTGGGACAAAAACTACTTCCTGGCTATCAGTATTTCGGGCAAAATGATTACCGTCCAGCCTAGTTGACAAGGAGCGGCTCGTCAACTAGTATGCATATTTAGTGTTATAACGATGACCAGTTGAGGAGATTTTCTAGTGAATGATTTAAACGAGCCCCAAACGGGCATAAAAAAATATTTTGTGATTGCTTCGTTGCTCTTTGGGCTGTTCTTCGGTGCAGGAAATCTGATTTTCCCAATTCACCTGGGGCAGATGGCCGGTTCACATTGGTTGGTGGCCACATTGGGCTTCTTGACCGCATCCGTGTTGATGCCGCTGCTGGCCATCCTGGTGATTAGCAAGTCGAATGCCTCGGGTATTCGTGACTTGGGCAACCCTGCTGGCACCAAGTTCGCCTTATTGTTCATGATTCTGGTACAAGTAACGATTGGTCCGCTATACGCCACACCTAGGGTAGCCACAGTGTCGTTTGCCGTTGGCATCAAGCCACTTTTAGGTGGACAGCATTCGCAGCTAGCACTGTTGATTTACAGCGCGCTTTTCTTTGCGGTAGCGTTCTACTTTGCTAATCGTGAATCGACGATTATCGATACAGTTGGCAAAATCATGAATCCATTATTCTTGATATTATTAGCGACTTTGTTCGTTCTGGCCATGCTGAACCCGATGGGTAATCCAAATTTAGAGGCGGGACAGGCAAACTTCGGTAATGGCACCTATTTCAAGGGCTTTTTGGAAGGCTACAATACGCTTGATATGCTAGCGGGGTTGGTATTCGGGGGCGCCGTAGTCAACTCTGTTCGAGAGATGGGTTACCGTAAGAAGCGTGATGTTGAGCGCATTACAAGTTTATCGGGTATTTTAACCTTCCTACTGACCGGCTTAATCTATGTTGGCCTGATTCTGCTCGGAGCCATGTCGCTTGGCAAAGAGCAAATTGCGGCCGAAGGCGGAACCACACTGGTTCAAATAGTGCGGCACCTGATGGGCGAACCGGGACAATTGTTCTTAGCAGCGTTGATTATTCTAGCCTGTCTGACTACGGCCATTGGCCTATTAACTTCCTTCGCTGAAGACTTCCACCGCAGTTTTAGTAAGTTGAGTTACCGGGCATGGCTGACTATCTCAACGGTTGCTTCGTTTGGGGTAGCGAACATCGGACTGGAGAAACTAATTCGTTGGTCGGTTCCTATCCTGATGTTCCTCTACCCAATTGTGATCGTACTCGTCTTACTGGGGCTCACGGTCTACGATGCACCTGCTGCTAAGCAGCTCTATCGGGGGACGCTCTTGTTGACGATTGTTCCCGCCTTACTAGACTTTGTGGTGAAGTTACCGAAGCAAATTAGTGGTAGCGCATTTGGCCAAGCAATTGCCAATATTCAGAGCCACTTACCATTCTATGACATTGGCTTAACCTGGATTATTCCAAGCATTATTGGCTTTTTAATCTCGTGGATCTATTACATGCTACGCTATAGAAAGATTGGTCTAACAAAATAAATAGAGAAAAATGACAATGTGTTAACGACATTGTTTTTTATGTGGTAAAATAATAAATAATTGCGTCAATTGGTCTAGATGTTTCAACTAGAACGGTTTGGGTCCCGTTCATTTCTTGCCGGTTGGCTTTTAGAATGGGGACAAGAATGCTTTCAATTGAGAATGAATTTTTACAGGTTGAAATTAATGAAGTTGGGGCCGAGATTACTCATATTATTCAAAAAAATGATAATTTTGATTTTATTTGGAATGGTACCGCCTGGAAACGGCATGCACCAATTCTGTTTCCAGCCATTGGTCGTTCAAATGAGGACCAATATGTATTAAACGAGAAAACGTATCCGATGACGCAACATGGCTTTGCGCGCGACTATGCATGGACGCCGGTTGATAAGGGCGATGACCACGTGACACTCACTTTGACGGATAATCCAGAAACATTAGTGAAGTTTCCGTTCCAATTCTCACTAAGCGTGACATATCAGTTGAGTGAGTCAAATTTGATTACGTCATACGAAGTCATTAATAATTCAACGGAGTTAATGCCGTTTGCATTGGGCTCACATCCTGGCTTCAACGTACCAATGAATGGTGACCAGTTGGCCTTCTCGGATTATCAAATCACAGTCTCACCTGAGGTACCACAATTACAGAAGTTTGAGATTGGACCAGCACCTTTTAGAACCGGTAAAGTAGTTGATTTGACTGCCGGACGCGGTTCTACACTGCCGCTCACGCATGAGACGTTTGATGACGGACTGATTATTATTGCTAATCAGGGATTGACGGCAATCAAGTTAAGCAGTCCACAGTCCGAACACAGCATTGAATTGACGCTTGAAGACTTCCCGTATGTCACACTTTGGACGATGGAGAACGCCGAGGAACCATTTCTGTGTATTGAGCCGTTTAATGGATTACCTGATGTCCACGGTGAGCCAACCGATTGGCTGACGAAGGAGGGTAATGTGACCCTCGAACCGGGCTCTAAGTACAACGGTTCTTATATGATGAAACTTCTTTAAAATTTAGTAGGCATTATTGACCACCTAACCTCCGAGTAAAGAGAGCTTTAGGTGGTTTTTAATATTATTTTTCTTAAGAAATGACAATAATTCTTCATTTTCGTTAGTTTCTTGCTATAATACCGTTAGACATGAGAAGAATGAGGAACGTTCATGAGCGAGAATGATAAATCAACGATGACGCGGGCTGAGTTACACAAGAATGATAATTTGGCCAGAGAACCGAAAAAACATCATTTTCTGAGAAACATATTGATTGTGTTGATTTTGCTGCTGATTGGCTTTGGTACATATGCGGGTTATACATACTTTAGAGCGAAAAACGCGGTTGATAAAACATATGATTCTAAGAATGCTGTTAATGTTGATCCTGGCTTTTTTGATGGTAAGAATCCCGTTTCGATTCTGTTACTAGGTACAGATACTGGTAAGTTCGGTCGGAGCGATGAGATTTCAAATACCGATACAATTATTGTTGCGACGATTGATGCTCAGAATAAACGCTCAGCGCTGTTCAGTGTACCCCGTGATACGATGGCTGAGATGATCGGCACTAGCAGTTTTAACGTGCAGAAGATTAATGCTGCCTACAGTATTGGTAAGGCCAAGATGGCGATGAACACCGTTAGCGCCCTTGTGAATGTACCATTGAAGTATTATGTCGAGGTTAATATGGCCGGGCTTGAGAAGATTGTCAACGCGGTTGACGGTGTGGACGTTCAGGTACCATTCACATTTTCCTACGGCGGCTACACGTTTACGAAGGGCCCAATGCATCTGAATGGTGCACAGGCATTGGCGTATGCTCGGATGCGTTATGATGACCCCGAGAATGATTATGGGCGTCAGAAGCGTCAACGTCAGGTGATTAAGTCTATTGTAAAAAACGCAATTTCATTGAACACGGTCAAGAACCTGGAGACCATCCTTGACTCCTTTGAGGATAATGTGCGTACTAATCTAACCTTTAACAACATGATAAGTATTATGCGTAACTATACTAGTGCAGCGGATAATATGAAGAGTGATTATCTGCATGGTACGCCCGCGTTTATCGGGGATGCATCATACCAGATTATGGCAACGACTGAACTTCAGCGAATCTCGGACTTGATCAGGGAGCAGATGGGCCTTGAGACTGAGACATTGGATAATAATGAGACTTACCAGAATGAGCAGAATACAACGTTTGATTGGCACAGCGGTGTTTATACACAACCATTCACAATCTATTCGAAGAGTAATCCTGGTGTGATTTGGGATGGCACAAATTAATGGGTGAATTGATGATAGTGAGAATAGTTTCATTACTGATAGGATATGCATTTGGTAATATCTTGTCAGCTTTTGTGGTGGCCAAGTTTTTCGGCCAGCCGGCACCGACCGAGTTTGGCTCGGGCAATCCGGGTACGGCGAATGTTGGTGCTGTTCTAGGCAAAAAGGCTGGGATATTGGTACTAATTGGTGACTTGTTTAAGACACTCGTGGCACTCGTACTCGTCCAATTTATTTTCACAGCAGACGCAGAACTAGCAATGCTATATGCTGGCCTTGGACTGACCTTAGGCCATGATTTTCCAATCTGGCAGAAATTTAAGGGTGGTAAAGGTGTGGCAGTTAGCGTCCTGTTCATGCTGATTTTTGATTGGCGGCTCGGTCTAATCGAGCTTTTGGTTGCATTGTTTGTCTTGGTAGTGTCACAGAATCTCACTGTACCGCCAATACTCGCGTTGCTCCTGATGACGGCGCAGTACATGATGCGTGGTGATACGGAGACAATGTATGTTTTCCTCGTGTTGACGTTAATCATGATTTGGCAGTTTCGGACTGATTTGAAAGACTTGGTTCAAGGCAATGCGAAGAAGGTCGACATCTTGAAGTCAACGAAACAGAGATTTAAAAACAAGTAGTGACATGCAAAGAGTTGTTGCAGGGAACACAATTAAACAAGTTGTTGCAGGGAACACAATTAAACAAGTTGTTGCAGGGAACACAATTAAACAAGTAGTGACATGCAACGGGACTAGTTTCCTAATCTCAACACACAAAAACAAGAGTTAGTAAGTCCGTCGGACTACTAACTCTTGTTTTTTGCTATTTCTTCTCTTTGATGATATAAACCGGTCGATTCTTCACCTCAATGAAAATTTTGCCAATATATTTACCAATGATTCCGAGTGAGAGTAAAATAACTCCGCTAACCAGTAAGAAGATAGAGACCATTGATGGCCAACCTGCAGTGGGGTCACCATACAACAGAGTCCGAATGACAATTATAAATATTGCAACCAAAGATCCAATTGATGTTGCAAGACCGACCCATACTGCAATTGAGAGGGGTGCTTCTGAGAAGGAAATAATTCCATCGATCGAATACTGGAGTAATTTCCAGAAGGACCAACTGGTTTCACCGGCTACGCGGTCACGGTTCTCATATTCTAGGTACTTGGTTTTGTAACCAACCCAAGAAAAAATACCTTTCGAGAAACGATTATACTCAGTCACAGTGAGGATGGAGTTGACAACTTGCCTTGTCATAATCCGGAAATCACGCGCGCCATCAACAATCTCGGTTTCGGATATTTTGTTGATTAGTTTGTAGAACATTCTGGCAAAAAATGAACGAATCTTTGGTTCGCCAGCACGAGTAACCCGGCGTGAACCGACAACATCATAGTTGTTGTTTTCAATTTCTGCGAGCATTTTCGGAATCAATTCTGGTGGATCTTGTAGGTCAACATCCATAATTCCTACATAGTCACCAGTCACGTTCTGTAACCCTGCATACATCGCAGCCTCTTTACCGAAGTTGCGTGAAAAGGTCAGATAATGAACGTGGTCTGGGTCTAATTTCTGAACCTTGCGTATCGAATTAAGGGTGTCGTCACTTGAGCCATCATCAACATAGAGCAGTTCTATTTCGTAGTCTATGTTGGAAAAAACCTTACTGATGGCGGTGTAAAATAGCGGCACGCTTTCTTGTTCATTATAGCAGGGAACTATTATTGAAACTTTTTGTGTCATTAAAATATTTCCTCCACGTTAATAAATTAAGTTTATCATAATCGGCTGTTATGTTTACACAAGGTTTTTGACACACCTTTTAAATTACTTAAATATAAATTTGTCTTTAGTTTAGTAGCTTAAGTGTAGTATGATTTGTTTATAATGGTGGAGAAGAAGATATTTATGAATAAACTGACAATTGTTATACCTGCCTTCAATGAACAGGAAGTTCTGAAGACAACTTTGGTCACACTTCTTCAAATTGAAGATGACTTAATCAGCGAAAGTAAAATAGCAGAAGATTCAAATATTTTAGTCGTTGATGATGGATCTAAAGATAATACTTGGGAAATACTAAGAGAGTTAAATTCTGAAAATTACCGTTTTACTGGAATTAAATTCAGCAGAAATTTTGGCCACCAAGATGCTTTAGTGGCTGGAATGAGTGAAGCAATTGAAACGTCCGATATGATTGTAACCATCGATGCAGATTTACAAGACAACCCTAATGTCATCAAAATAATGGTTGATCGATTTAACGAAGGTAACGAAGTTGTCTATGGTGTCCGAAATAATCGTGAGCAAGACACGTGGTTTAAGAGAACTACCGCCCAGGGATACTATCGTATATTGAATATTCTTGGTGTTAAGGTCGTACCTAATCATGCAGATTTTAGACTAATGAGTAAGAGGGCTGTGGAGACACTACTTGAATATAAAGAAAGAAATTTGTTTTTACGTGGAATAATTCCAATGCTTGGATATAAAAGTGTAAAAGTTTACTACAAAAGAACACCAAGACTTGCTGGTGAATCAAAATATCCTTTGAAAAAAATGCTTGCCTTTGCTTGGGATGGTATTACATCGTTAACAATTGCTCCCGTGAGAGCGATCCTAATTTTGGGTATTCTGTTTAGTTTGTTTGGCATGATTGCATTTGTTTATTCTGTGATCGTCAAATTGATTGGTAAAGCAAATGAAGGATGGTCTTCATTAATGATTTCAATTTGGATTATCGGGGGCTTTCAGATGATTAGCTTAGGTGTAATCGGCGAATATATTGGTAAAGTTACAACTGAAGTGAAACACCGACCTAGATATACCATTGAAGAGAGAATTGGCAAATAATATAGCTAAAGGTGCGGTTGTCAATAATTCAGAGTTACTTGCTAAAAATTTCTTTTGTTGTTAGAATCACTTTAGCGAGATTTAGTTACAATTGAGTAGCGGCATAATTCAGTGGTCAGAGAACTAGTGGTTAGTGGGAACTAGGCAGATTGTGTCAGCGAAATACGATTATTTCTCGACGGGGGAAACCTCGATAACAATGTAGAGGGAGCTTTGCTCCGAATTTGGGTGGTACCACGACTTAGATATTAATTCGTCCCTAGTAGTTTTTTGCTACTAGGGATTTTTTGATGGAGGAAAAACATGGCAAAATTTGATATTATCAGCGATTTAGAATGGCGTGGAGCAATCAATCAGCAGACCGACGAGGAGGGGCTCCGTAAGTTGGTGGCACGAAAGGAAATTTCGCTCTACTGTGGCGTCGATCCCACGGGAGATTCCTTGCACATTGGTCACTTGATCCCATTCATGATTCTTAAAAGATTCCAAGAGGCCGGGCATCACCCGGTTATCGTTATCGGTGGTGGGACAGGCTCCATTGGTGATCCTTCCGGCAAAAACTCCGAGCGGGTGCTCCAGTCGATGGAGCAAGTACATCATAACGAGGTCGCTCTAACCAAGATGATGGAGCAACTTTTCGGCACAGAGAATTTCACAATAGTGAACAACTACGAATGGTTGTCCCAGATTTCCTTACTAGAATTCTTGCGTGATTATGGTAAATTATTCAATCTGAAAACCATGCTGAATAAGGAGGTTGTGGCCAGCCGGTTGGAAGTGGGTATTTCCTACACTGAATTCACGTATCAAATCCTCCAGTCGATTGATTTCTATGAGTTGAATAAGAATTATGGTGTCCAACTTCAGATTGGTGGAGCAGATCAATGGGGCAATATTACCGCGGGAACAGACTTGATTCATAAGCTGGGCGGCGCTGAGCAAGAGGCTTACGGTCTCACTATTCCGTTGATGTTGAAGTCCGATGGTACGAAGTTTGGTAAGACCGCTGGCGGTGCTGTTTGGCTTGACCCGGAGAAAACCACGCCGTACGAATTTTACCAATTTTGGATTAATCAAGACGACCGCGATGTAATCAAATACCTGAAGTACTTTACCTTCCTCAGTCATGAAGAAATTGATGCCCTCGAGGAGCAGGTGAAGACAGCGCCTGAGCAGCGTGCTGCCCAGATTAAACTGGCTGAAGAAGTTACTCGTTTTGTCCACGGTGAAGAGGCACTGCAACAGGCGAAGCACATCACACATGCGCTCTTCACGGGTGAGCTGAAGAATCTTACTTCAGCTGAGATTGAACAGGGCTTTAAGAACATGCCAAGTGCCACAATGACGCACGAACCAGTTAATATTGTTGAGTTCTTGGTCGATGTAACCAAAATTGAGCCGTCAAGGAGACAGGCCAGAGAAGATGTCCAGAATGGGGCAATCTATCTGAACGGTGAGAGACAAACTGACTTAGAATTTATCGTGGATCCAAGCGCCGCATTTGACGGAAAGTTCGTAATTGTTCGTAAGGGCAAGAAGAAATATACACTTGTGACGGTGGAGGAATAAATTCTTTTTTGTAACACCACCGTAAAATAGAACGCTTGCAATTTTATTAGTGTGACAGCAATTGACCTAAACCCTGTTGTAAGGGGATTCATATTGGTACGAACCTTAACTTGCCTGTAATTGCGCTGTAATGTAACTAAGTTATACTTAGTCTCGTTCGAAAAATAAGTTAACGAGGAAGATATTTTGAAATCCATTAAAAAAATTACTTTTACAGCAGTAGCTGCGCTCGCTTTAGCTGGCGTTGGCACCACGGGGTTAACTAGTTTCGCGGGGGTTACTAGTAACACAGTTGAAGCAACACCCAACACATCATTACAAACAAAATTAAACGAATTAAATCAAAAAGTAGCTAAGTTAAATAATCAAGTTTCAATGAAACAGGTTGAGATAAGTAAAATCAACACCAAGATTGAAAAGTCTAAGGCTGAAATAGCTAAGACTAAGTCAGAAATTAAAGCTGCTAAGAAGGAACTTGATGAGCGTAAAGAAGTTTTACGTGACCAAGTTGTTGAATTACAGAAAGAATCAAACAAGAGTGTTTCGGGCAATATCTATATTGACTATTTATTAAGCTCAGATAATTTCTCTGATTTGATTGGCCGTTCAATGGCTGTTGGTAAGATTAGCTCAGCTAATAAGGCTGCAATCGATGACGTAAACGAAGCAAAATCTAAGTTAAACGCTTTGGCGGAAAGTCAAGAAGCTGAACAAGCTAAGATTGTTGCTGCAAAGGCGAAAGCTGATTCAGAAATGACATCTCTGAAAGCTGCCAAAACTAAGGCAAAAGAAAGTCAAACTAAGTTACAACAAGAAATGTGGGACAACAGAAAAGAACTTGAGGCAAGGCAAAAGGCAGATTCTGCCAAGACACAGCAATTAGTGAAGACTGCTTGGAATGCGACAACAACGCAGGCTGCTAAGAGCTTTAAGGGTTCATCAAGCTTAATTCAAAATGCAGCACAATTTATCGGTGTTCCTTATGTTTCGGGTGGTCGAACACCTGCTGGCTTTGACTGTTCTGGTCTAGTTCAGTACGCGGCTAATATGGCTGGTATTTCATTGCCACGTGTATCACAAGATCAAAGTAATGTTGGTTCATATGTCAGCGTTTCACAGTTGCAAGCTGGTGATCTCGTATTCTGGGGTGGCGTTGGTAGTGCATATCACGTAGGTATTTACATTGGTGGTGGCCAATATATTCATGCACCACGACCAGGCCAAAACGTTAAAGTTGGTAGCGTGCAATACTTCACACCAAGCTTTGGTCGTCGTCTCTAAAATAAAATCAATCCAAAGTAAAAGAGCATTCCAGCTGGAATGCTCTTTTTATGTTATGTGGAATTTTTAATCAGTTCTTTAGGTATTCACTAGTACTCGAAAGCTAAGCGTGCTGTGGCACTACCTATTAACTGTGTTTCCCAGCACAACTTTCTCCGTCTAGTTCTTCAGCTTGTCACCACTTTGTGGTGAGCACCTGAATTCACTAGTGCTCGAAAGCTAAGCGTGTTATGGCACTACCTGTTCCATAGCTGTCTCATCTGATCAAGGATATCAATCACATCCCTGGTATAGAAGAGTGATTCGTTTGTAGTCTCTTTCCTAATAATCTTGTTCATATTCGCAATTTCGTAGTTCATCGCCTCAGCCGACTCGCCTGATTCGATTGTCTCCACGGAGCCATCATTGTAGTAAATTTTAGCAACATCTGACCGTGGATAACCGTCGACTGTAATGTAGCCATTTTCAAAAGCAACGATGCCAAGTTTCGGCATCTTGGCCTGGAAGGTGAGCGTAACGGCGGCCATCTCTGAATTCTTATTCTGGAGAATTGTAACAGATTGCTCATCAACCCCAGTTGAGAATGGTTGCATAGTGGATGCAACAACCTGCGGCTGTGCGGTCATGAACCAACGTGCAAAGGATACAGCATACGTCCCGATATCCAGTAGAGCGCCTCCTGCTAGTGCTGGATTAAAGAAGCGGTTTTCCGGATTAGGTTCCTTGTAGCTGCCAAAAGGCGCCTGGATCATCTTGAGTTTACCTAATTTGCCAGAAGCGATGATTGAATGTAATTCACGGTAGAGTGGCATATTGAAGATTGTCATGGCCTCTGTTAATACAAGTTGCTTCTTTTCGGCGAGTTCTATAGCTTCTTGCAACTCCTGACTATCAATCGTGATTGCCTTTTCTGACATGACATGCTTGCCCGCATGCAGAGCTTTCAGGATGTACTCAATATGTTGCTTGTTTGGTACGGCAATATAGACGACATCGAGTGCCGGGTCCGCTAACATTTCATCATAGTCACCATATGCTTTCTCGATCCCGTATTTAGTTGCAAATTCTTCAGCCTTGGTCGTTGTTCTAGATGCTACAGCGCAGAGTTTGCTATCGGGCTGGTTGAAGCTTGCGGCAAAGTCGTGCGCAATGGCTCCTAATCCAACGATCCCCCAATTTAAGTTCTTCGTCATCTTGGTTCTCCTTTTGTTTGATTGTTATCCAAGTTCATTTTACCACTTGCTAACTAAAAAAAATTCCACCATGCGGTGAATTTACCACAGTTGGAATTATTACTTAGATGAACCTATTTCACGAAAATATAGCGTGCCGATTTGAGGCTAATCTGAATTTTACGGTTACCAGCTTGAACTTCGACTGGACCGTCAAATGGTTGGTGGCGCAGCACGGTGAGCTCTTCACCGATATTTAGTCCTAGCTCACCAAAATACATGAGGAATTCGTGATTGTCCATCACGCGCACAATACTGACCGTTTGATCGTTCGGTACATCTGCCAAAATCATTACGTCGCTTTCGACTTCTTCAACAGAATTCCCAGGTACGATACCACCGTGTGGGCAACGTGCAGGCTTCTCAAGGAAGACGTTAAGCCGATCGGCTAGTTTCGAATCGGTGGAGTGCTCCAGCGTGTCTGCTGCCCGGTGAACCTCCTCAATGCCATAGCCAAGCTTTTGGTAGAGGAAAATCTCCCACAGGCGATGTTTGCGCACCATCTCGGTTGCCAGTAGTCGGCCTTCCTTGGTCAGTGATATCTCATTATATGGCGTGTGGGTCACGAGGCCTGATTTGGTCAGGTTAGCCATCATTTCGGTCACGGACGGTGCACTCACCTGGAGTATATCCGCGATATTCTTGTTTGTAATCTTCTGCCTGTCGTAACTGAGTTCAAAAATCGTTTTTAAATAATTTTCTTTATTTGATGAGAGTGTCATTTTGCTACCGCCTTTGCCCTATTATAACAAATCATTCTACTTCTAGAAATTAATTAACGCACCAACGATTGTCGTTACCGCAAGGGCCACAGTAAAGATGGTTGCGTTTTGAATCGAAGTGGGGAAGGTTGTCTTTTTGTCTTGT
Organism: Amylolactobacillus amylophilus DSM 20533 = JCM 1125; assembly: GCF_001936335.1. GTDB lineage: Bacteria > Bacillota > Bacilli > Lactobacillales > Lactobacillaceae > Amylolactobacillus > Amylolactobacillus amylophilus. Next base: position 528,746 of record NZ_CP018888.1, on the reverse strand, counting down.
TTGTTGGCAAAAAGTTTGACGTTTGGATAAATTTTCAACAAGGTAAAGAATGTTAATAAACTAGTGATTGGCAAGAATTTTAAGATCACTGCGACAATTAGTGCCAGGTAGGGGCTCAAGGCGAGAAATTCATATGTGAGTACTGCAAGCTTTTTACCAGCCATAATGGGAAAAGTCAGGCGGTGATTCTTGATATCAGTCTCCATGTCAGACAGATTATTGGCGAGCATCACGTTGCCAATGTAGCAGGCGATAGGGTACGTGGCCACCGCAAATGCAGCAACGGCGATCAGGGAACCGCTAAACGTAAAGTTCCAATGCTGATCAATTTCTAGACTCAGTAATGCTGCGTCATTTAGGTTGACGTAGGCAAAGATAAAGGGAATACCGAATCCCATGGTCACCCCAGAAAATACTTCGCCTAAAGGAAGGCGAGACAGTGGTAGCGGACCGAACGTGTAGAAGATACCGATGATGAAGCACAGCCCGCCAAGCGCTAGTAACAGTAAGTTTGTCTGTGTGACAAGGTAGATGCCGATGGCACTGGCAATGACGAGCCCCACGATGATATAGGTGGCAGCAGTCGCAACAGAGATATGCTCACGGCCGAGAAGATTAATGTTGTCACGGTAGTTTTGATCCTTTGCCTTGACGAAATCCATGGTATTGTTAATCTCTGTTGTCACGATATCGAACGTGAACATAGCGATGAAGAAGAGTACGGTATTCACCCAATTTAGGTTACCAAAGTAGTAGAAAGTGAACGAGAGTCCGACAATAAACGCAAGCACAGAGAGCGTTTTGGTACGAATCTCGATAAATTCCAGAAAATTCTTTAATGACATGTTGTAAACCTCCAATACACAATGATAATGCAAATGTTACAAAATTAACACATAAGATTGTATACAATCTAATTCTAATATGTTAAACTTTATTTGTAAGCGTTTTTAGAAAAAACAATGGAGGTTTTTACAAACATGACAAGTTATGATGCAATGAAGAAGATTTCGGTTAAGACAGCAATTAACGAGGGCGGCCGTGAGGGTGTTTCCTACACCCCAAACAAGTCTTTTGAAGTGAAGACTTCAATGACAGAAACACCAGACACAGTTACACCAGAACTACTTTTTGCGGCTGGATTTTCTGCCTGCTTTAACGGTGCAATGAGCTTCCCACTAGAAGCCGATGGCAAGGGGGACTTGCCACGTAAGTTACGGGCTGAGGTTAGCCTCTACAATGGTGTTGGCACAGACTTTAAGTTACGCGTAACTCTAATTGGTCACATCGAGGGACTCAGTAAGGATGAGACACTGTCTTACATGAAGAAGGGTGAACAAATTTGCCCATACTCAAAGGCAACAGCTGGCAACATCGAAGTTGTGTTAGAAGCTGAGTAAATTCACCACCTGATAATTAGCTAAAAACGAGATTAACACAAGCGGCATTGAGCCGGGGAAAACTTTGTGATAATCTCGTTTTTTATTGTTATTTGGTGATTGATTGTGGTTTGAAATGGGTCTGCAAGTAGTATTGAACGTACAGGAACTGGTTGATTCGCCGCTTGAGATCGGCCGGGACATCTGGTGTATAACTTTGCTTATACCAAAAGATGTCATTGAGACCGAAAATAGGTAGCTTGGCTTGTTGATCTAGTAGTAACTGCATGTACTGATTACCTTGCCAGCCTGCGTGTCTAAAGATTTCTGGCAGAATGTACATTGGTGAGATATTGGGCCCCGCGCCTGAAAGGTCAGTCTTCATTAACTTCTTTGCGCTAGCATTAGCCCACATTACATATGGTGTATCGAAATAGTTTCTGTAGCCGGCCACACTTCCTTGGTCAAGGTCAATGCCCAGCATCTGGTACGTGCTATTATTTGCACCACCCCATGGCTTGTGATCACCGTAGAAGGCGAGGATGACGGGTGCATCTTCACCTTTCAGCTTATTAATGAGGTTCAGGAGTGCCTCGTTTGTCTGACGGATACCGGTGAGGTAGTTATTGATAATTGCGTAGTCTTCTTTGTTATAACCATCCTGCCACTTCACTAGTGGTGTACCCGTATATGTCGTCTTATATGGGCCGTGGTTCTGGTATGTAACGGTCTGGTTGAAGAGGAACTTACCATTATTGGTTGCCTGCTTAAATTGCTGATAGAGGTCGTTAAAGACTAATTTGTCAGGCACGACAGGTTCGTTTGAGACATTCTTATTGTAATAATTCTCCTTATAATAGAATTTGTCAAAACCGAGATATTTTTTAGTATTTTGCCGATTATAGAACCAGCCATAGCCGGGGTGGAGAGCAAGTGTCGCGTAGTTCTGTTCCTTGAAATAGTGCACGAAAGAGTTCTGGTTGTGCGTGAGTGGGGGCAGTGTACTGTATCCCGTTAGAAGTTTACGTTCAGTATCTACCGTACCGCCACCGAAAATCGTTGTTGTGAGATCACCCGTTAGTGACTGTGCCTGGATTTCACGCAGGGGGGCATAAACTGACGGATCGATGTCAATTTGGTTGTATCGGTCAAAGTCAGCGTAGGCCTCTAATTGGATTGTTAAGATATTGATTTTTTTCTTAGCGGGAATAGCTTTATAAGTGTATTGTGCTAATGTCTTCTCGGCCTTCTGCTTAGCATATCCTTTGGGCTCTTTAATTTGGTCTTCGCCAATTGAATGCAGGAATGAGTAAATTGGCCCGGCCGTCATATAGCGATTGGTACCGTTCCATATGTTGCCGTATTTAACGTCTGATGCGGCCGTATAGCGCTCATTATCCTGGTAGAACTTGTTGAAGGCCACGATGAAAAGTAAGACACTGAGTACTAGTCCGGCGGTGCGTAACCAGGGACTGAGCGCCGTTCTTTTGACCAGTAATCCAATCAATACACTGAAAAGTACGAACGCAACAATTAGGAGAATAACTTTGTAGGGTGGCATGTAGCTGTAACGGGTGCCCATATTCTGCGCTTCACCTGCTAGAGCAATGTCGCTGTATTTAAAGGGAAAATTACGGTATTTAAGCATGAAGAGATTGACCAGACCGATAATGAGGTATGGTAACGCCCCTAGCAGACTGGCGACAGTGAGCGATCTAAAAAGCAGATAGCAAAAAATCATGGTGATAAAGACCGGGAACATATTAGCAAGGAAAGGCCGCGGGTGGAATAAGATTGCGGTGACCATCTGAAAGTTGTACTGATCCCCGGCAATGGTAGTGATCACAAAGGTAGCAAATGTAGCCAGGTAAATTAGAATAAGGCCATCCCGCACATTGAGTGCGAATGTATGCCACCAGAAATGGCTGTAGGTGGGATAAATTTTACCAGCATGATAGATTTGAATCGGTGCTTTAAACTGCTTTTTCACCCGCTGGATAAAACTCCGCTGAAAGGAAGGGGTAACCAGGATTCGACTAGCATCTGTTAATGGTGTCACAAGTGGCATATATGGTTCACCAGAGAGCCCCTTGACATCAATGTCGATTCCATAGAACTGTTGTACTTGCCCATCCAGTAAGATTTGTAATAGGAAGTTCGGGAGGGGTGCAATGATGGTCTCTGGAAGCATGAATTGCGTGCTGTGTTTTAGTTTAAGCGGCTTAATGTGTGTAGCCCAGTCAGCTTCTGACCAGTCACTCTGTTTGAGAAATTGCCAGAGCTGAGTGAGGTAGCGTTGCTCCCGCCAGATATGCAGTTTGAAGAGACAAAAATAGAAAGCCGTCGTTACCAGAAGCCACCATTTGGTTGGGTGGTACTTAATGTATTGCCAGAGTATGTGTAATGTGAGGTTTTTGTGGCTGAGAACTTTAATATCTTGAATCATGGAACTCCTTATTTTTGTTGGATTTAGCCGTTGCAAACAGCTACTTATTTAACCATTATTGTAGCACGAAAATATCTGGACAAATTGTTTATTGATAATAGTTGACGATTATCTAGGTAATTAGTAAGATTGTTGGAGGATTTATGCCACTTTAGCTCAGCAGGTAGAGCATCACCATGGTAAGGTGGGGGTCGCCAGTTCAAATCTGGCAAGTGGCTTAATGAGGTTTTTGTTAATCGGGCAGAAGTCGAGTAAAGAATCTAGAAAGTTGATAAGTTTTACGAGATATTGAACGTAGTCCATATGAAGGTTTGGGGGAACCCGAGCCATTAAAATACGGCTTGGCCGGAAAATGGTCTCGAAGAGTTAGTGATGAACATCGGTTAGTTTACTCTATCGAAAGTGAGATTATTTACATCTATTCCGTCAAGGATCACTACTAGGAGTGGCTTTATTCGAAAGCGCTAGGAGTAATATCCCATTCTTGATACTTATTTTTAAAGGCAACAACTGGAACTAGGTTATCAGACCTAGTTCTTTTTTGCTTTAAGTTGGTGAATGCTATGGTTTGCATTATAATTAAATATAGACAAGGAAAATATTCATGAAACCAGCTACTTTCTCCATTAGAGCGTCCCTTGGACGTTTTGTCAAAAATATGTTCATGCTTGATGGTAGAACTGCAAGACGAGATTATTGGTGGCCGCAGGGACTCGTTTTAGTGTGCATGAGTATTTTAATTAGCTTAATCTACAGCCAATACACAGGAAAGTTGGCTGACGCAACTGATTTTATGCGGATTGTCATTTTTGCACGCTTGATTGGCTATAGCGCCTTAATTCAGGCTCTCGCCAAAATAATTAGTCTGGGCTTACAGGTTAGAAGGTTGCATGACATGGATAAATCGGCATGGTATCTGTTACTACACTTTATTCCATTGATTGGCTGGATAATAATACTAATTTTGTCAATGTATCCGAGTGAATATCATCAGAATGTTTACGGTGAAGAGACGGATACAACAAATGTTGGTGATGAACGGGAGTTTTCACCGTCACGAGAAGGAGCGAAATAAGTTGGATCAAATTGAAAAAACACAAGTTCAGCAGGTAGCAATGCTCGTTAGACGTAAGATGGAATCCGATCAATCTGGTCATGATTACGAACACGTCCGGCGAGTAGTCCGTAATGCACAGTACTTACTGGACAAAGAGAAGAAGGCGGATGATTTCAAGGTTTTACTTGCTTGCTATCTCCATGATTTTTACGATGAAAAGTTGGTACAGGACGTTACGGCAGAGAAAGCTAATCTGCGCCACATACTTGTGCAACAATTTGAGATTAGCTCAGATACGATCAACGATATTTTTCAAATAATTGATCAGATGTCCTTCGCGCATAATCTGGCTGAGACCCATAAATTATCGCTTGAAGGGCAAATAGTTCAGGATGCAGATCGGCTAGATGCCATTGGGGCAATTGGGGTCTTTCGTGCAATTAGGTACGGTGTCGTACATGGCATTGCTGATTATGACAGCACTCTAGAACCGCGGGAAGAGCTTACGCAGGATAACTACCGTGAAGATACAACCATCATTAATCATTTCTATGAGAAATTATTTAAGCTTGAAAAGCTAATGAATACGAAGGCAGCGAAGAGGATTGCACGTAGCCGAACCAAATTAATGCAAGAATTCGTGAGTGAGTACGAAGCAGAATATCGTGGAGAGAAATAGAAAAAGTCTGTGCTGAATAATGAGCACAGACTTTTTTGGTTTTAATGTGGAATGGCGTAAAAATTAGTACCGTTCAGGTATTTTTTACCGGCAGTAAGATCGTACATTACCATGTTATAGTCGGCCAAAATTTTACGTTGAGCTTTCGTTAACTTAGATTGTGTAATATATTTGCCCGAATCAGCCATATACTTACCTAATTCAGCGGCCGGAGTCTTTAGGGCAATCTTGGTCATTAACCCATAGAAAGGCGAGACTTTTGCGTCAGTTTTTGCGAAAAGAAGTGGGTTAAGCATGTTCGGTGAGACTACGGCTTTACCGACATTCTTTTCTTGGAAATTGGAGTAGATAAAGTAATCGGACTGATGCAGAACGTTGTCGTACTTAGCGTGTTGTTGTTCATTATTCTTCTGCCAGTTATAGATACCTGGTAAATGATCGCCATATAAGACGACAGTCACCTTTTGCGGTAGCTGATTCAGTTCCTGGATGAAATTCGCAGTCTCCTTGTCCGTAATGTTGACTCCTTTTGTGTATGTCTCTAGACTTGCCACTGAACTTGCGGAAAGATTAGTATCCAGCTTTATTTTACTGTCATAGTAATTGCTCAGGTAGGGCACGTGGTTCTGCATTGTGGACAACTGAATAATTTTATTCTTGTTGTTCTGGCGGAGTATTGCCAAGACATTCTTATACGAGGCAGCGTCACTGACATATGGGTTATTGCCAATTTTAGCTGAGTATTTCAGAGGGTCGGTTCCGGCTGTTTGTGCGTAGAAACGCTGGAAACCCAATTTCTTGAACGCTTTGTTACGCTCATAGGTTTGGGTCGTGAAAGGATGGATGGCGATTCGTTCGTCAAAAGAATTGATAATTGTTGGGAAGAAATCCAGCTGAGGGACGAGAAAGGAATATGGAATAGACATCGAGGGCGAGAAATTATTCATCGAAAGACCAGTAATAGCCTCGAACTCAATGTTGGCAGTCCCGCCGCCGTATCCATTCGAGAAGAAGAGCCCACCGTGATTATTGGCTTGGTAGTTTGTGATATTTGGCAGTGGGTTACTGGTTAATTGAACACCAGGAATACGTGCTGGATTTGCGAGCGACTCACTGAGAATATAAATAATAGTTTGGTCGTTTATCTTATTCTTACGTGTTTGGTTGAGGGATTGAGCAACTTTAGTATATTTGTACGCTAGCTGTTCCATCTTGCTCTTGCTGTAACCGTGTGGCTGTTCCATTGCAGTGACTTTCAGCATGCTGGCAAAACCAACCAGGGTGCCATTGGTTCTGTAATGCCCGATTGGCACAATCATGGAGAGGGTGCTGTAATGTGCGGCACGCATTGCCGGATTCTTGGCGACATGCGTACCGGTAGTGTTCCAGCTTACAGTTTGAGTTGGTAGGAAATTGACCCAGAAAACAAGGTAGCTGACGCTGACGATAATTAGCCCTAGTCGTACTGGTAATTTAGCGTGTAATTGGAGGTTAAAGCGTTTCTGGATAAGCCAAATGAACCCTAATAAAAGGACGAGACCTAAGATGACGCCCACTAGGTAGGTAGCGTTAATCATGCTAATCAATTCTGGAAGAATAACAATATTTTTTAAATCTAGTGGGGTGATCGGTTCATTTCGTAGTAGTACCTTTTGCATATTCGCGTAAGCTACAAGAATCACGATGAGGCTGTAGATACCAAGGGCCAAATAGACACGTTTCACAATTGCCACGACGATCATGTAAATCGCCAGTAGAAATGTCAGATTAATCAAACTCAACCACAGTGAGCCTGGACCGGTTACCATCGTGCTCAGTCTAAATGAATAGTTGGAGGCTTGGATAATAAAGTAGGAGCTGGGAATAACAATTGACGCAGCAAAAAGATGTGGTCGCGTCAGTCGGTGTTGTCTGATCCACTCGATGGTCGTAATCAGTATGAAGGTGAGCAAAATTCGGATGATGAGGAGGGCGCTGGGATTAGTAATTCCAAGTAGGTTAGTTGCTGCGACCATGCCGGTGTTCCACCAGATTGTGTTAATTTCAAAGTTGAGCGAGCCGACAATTAGGATTCCCGCAATTAAAGGCAAGGATAACTGGGCTTCTAGGTCTTTGAGTAAATGAGGTAGTCTAACGATAATTCCTAGACTGAAGCTGAACAGCACGCCAAAGATCGCCACTAGATAAAGGAGATTAAGTCGGTTTGTGCGGTCAATAATTACAAGGCCTAAAAGCAGTAACAGCAGGTTAATACCAATTAATAGCCAACGTTTATTCTTGGTTAAGGTCAGGAACCACTTGGTAAAGAGGGGACTAAGCAGCGCGAGCCAGAAAAGGATGAAGGTGGGATTGTTTATCTTCCAGACAAAGTTAAAAGCGGTGCTTAATTTGGCAAGCGAAAGGGCGGAGCTAACTAGGCTGAGGTGAATGATGAATGTAAATACACTGTAAGTGAGGAAAAAGAGTAGGATACGGTAATAGTATTGCTTGTTTTTAACCTGGGACAATAGAGTCTCATGGCGGGAGCCGAGGATAAAGGAAATTCCTAGGATTATTGCAAACTCCAACACAAAGAGGTAACGCGAGCCCCGAAAGGTGATTGCGGTGGGTGTCGCTGGGTAAAGTGAATTATAGGCAATTGCTAGAACTGCTATTAAGCCTACGAATATATTGAGTAATGAAGCTTGAATTTTTTGTACCAAACTAGCTGTTTGCATTAATGTAATCCTTTGATTTCATTCGTTGAGTTTGATTATAGCATTTTTAGAAAAACATTTGGCAACTACAGAATATAAAAAGGGTGGGTTCAGAAGAACCCACCCTTAGTATTACTTACCAGCTAACTATGTGTTAATGCTCTGTTAATCAATCTTAATCTGATTTGCGTCATCAGATTTCTCAGTTGCTTTTGGTAATGTGACGGTCAAAACGCCACCCTCGTATTTAGCAGAGATAGCTGACTTTTCTACGTCTGGAAGGCGGAATTGCCTTGATACATGGCCAATCGAACGCTCGTTGTGAATGATGTTCCCATCTTTATCACTCAAATCTGAGAATGACTCACGAGAACCAGAAACACTAAGAACGCCGTTTTGGTAATTTAAATTAATCTTATCCTTTTGCATTCCTGGCATGTCAATCTTGACTACGTACTCCTTGTCGGTTTCAGCGATGTCTGATTGCATAATATTTGCTAATGATACATTAGCAAAGTCGTCTCTAGGGAAACCGAAGAAGTCATCGTTAAACCAATCATTAAACCGATCCAATGGATTTCTATTACTACGATGCATTAATTCATTTGCCATATTGAAAACTTCCTTTCTTTCAACCTACATATATATTGTAGGAGCTATTTTACCGGGATTCAAATATTTTGCACTTGCTATTTTTGCTAAAATAATGTAATTTTGATATAGCAAATACGAACACTTGTTCGCGAAAAGGGGTGATAATTTGTATGATTATCGTTATGAGCCTAAACGCCTAATCTTCATGATTGATAATAAATCATTCTATGCCAGTGTCGAGAGCGTGGCCTTGGGGTTGAATCCGTTGAAGACCAAATTGGTAGTCATGTCGACCCAGAAGAATACTAATGGCGGCCTCGTCCTAGCTGCCTCGCCGATGGCGAAGAAGAAATACGGAATCAAGAATGTGATGAGACAGCGCAACTTGCCAACCAAGGAGGAGGCGCCAGACCTAATTTACGTCGAGCCCCACATGAACCTTTACATCCAGAAGAGCATGGAGATTATTGAGATATTTCGGAAATATGTGGCTGACGAGGACCTGCACGTCTACTCGATTGATGAGAGTATCTTAGACATGACCAACTCATACCAGTTGTTTGGTAAGGACCCGTTTGAGGTGGCGCGGAAGATTCAATTAGATATTCGTAATCAGCTCGGTATTTACACGACTGTAGGTATCGGAGAGAACCCGCTTTTGGCGAAATTTGCACTGGACATCGATGCAAAGAAAAGGGCAACAATGATCGCCTTCTGGCATTATGTGGAGGTGGCAGATACAATCTGGCAAATTTCTGATTTAACGGATGTTTGGGGAATCAATAAACGAACTGCAGCCCACCTTGAGAGAATTGGTATTCACAATATGTACGAGTTGGCACACACTGATCCGGTCAAACTGAAGAACGAATTTGGCATAATCGGTGAACAGCTTTTTGCAATGAGTTGGGGGGTTGATCGGAGTTTAATTCGGGATAAATATATTCCGCAAGCAAGAAGCTATGGTAATTCACAGGTTTTACCACGAGACTACTTGGTGCAACGTGAGATTGAAATCGTGATTAGGGAAATTGGCGAACAGGTCGCCGCCAGAATTAGAAGTCGCAAATTACAAACGGGTCTCGTCAGCTTGTGGATTGGTTTTTCATACAAAAGTAGTACGGGTAAGAAGCGTTCGGGTTTTCGTAAGCAACAAAAAATTAGTTATACAAATGACAATAAGGAGTTAGTTGAGGAGCTACTAGCCCTTTTTCGGAGTAATTGGCATGGGGAAATTGTACGAAATATTGGAGTGGACTATGGTGACCTGATTCCAGAACAAGTAAGTCAATTAAATCTGTTTGTGCAACCGCAGCAGTTAGAGAAACGGAGCAAACTGGATCGGACGGCTGATCAGATTAGAAAGAAATTCGGTTTGAAATCTGCCGTTAAATTAAGTAGCTTAGCACCTGGGGGTACAGCGATAGAACGTGCCGGCCTTGTCGGGGGCCACAATGGTGGTAATAGTTATGAGTGATTTTGATCGAATGTTGGACGATTTTTTTAAGAATTATCAGGATCGTGGTATGAAGAAATGGGCAGGTTTTTATTTAAGTGATCACACACAAAAGATTGAACAAGAGGAGCAGCAAAATAATAAGGTAATAAAGAGTCGCCCGATTCAAACTGCAGAAGAGGTTGGTATGCTGTTGTTCCAGGCATTTGAGAATCATCTAGAGGTGGATATCCAATTGAAACAAGTTGACGTAAATGGTGTAATTCCTGCAAGTATCGTGGGCTTTGTTGGTGGTTATCAGCAAGATAATGTTGTGATTAATGACCAACAGATTAAATTTGAAGATATTAAGAATATTCAAATTAGAACTGAATAGGAGCACAAAATAGTATCTGGCCTGAAACTAGTCATTTTTTTTGGTATAATCGAACATGACTTTATGAGGGATGATTACATGAATACACCAAGATCACGTGAAGGTAATATGGTTCGCGGAACCATCTACCTAATAGGATACTTTATTATTTTCGGTGCGAGAAGGTTGGCAGTAGTTGATGGCAAGGTACGCCTTTGGGGCAGCATTCTCTTTTTGTTGCTAAGCCTAATGATGTTGATTTTCTACATCTACCGCTTTAATCGCGAATCGCGCTACTTTGAGCGTTCAGACACCACACTGCCGATATCGGACCATTTCGGTCAACTGGTATTGATTACCACGCTAATATTTATTGTGAGAATGGTAATCAACTACATCCAATTGGCGCAGGGCATAGGTTATACCAGCATTCAAACAGCATATCATGCCGGGGATTCCGCTGGATTATTTTGGTTCTTTATTTTCTCCGAGGGAATCATCATAAGTACACTACAACAATTTCTGACCACTGGCTTTTTTTTCAATTATTTTTTCCGTCAAAATACGCTGATTAAGGCCATCATGGGAGTTATCTTTTCTGCACTGATTTTTGCCTTACTAAACTTTTCAAGTATACCGTTAATTTTTATTAGCGAGCTACTTATTGGGGGCTTGCTAGCGTGGTCGTATCTTTCAACGCAAAGTCTTTGGGTACCCGTCTTGCTAGCAATATTCAATGGTGTGTTAACCGTGGTACTCCTTTAATTATTTACAGAAAATCCTCTCAAACCATTAAAAGTTTGAGAGGATTTTTTTTGAGGAATTATTTAGACTGCTCTTGTTGAATAAATGTCAGTATTTCAAAGGCAAGTGTGAGTTTATCTTGGTCTGCTAATTCGATCTGCTTACTGTTCGTTAATAATGTTACTTTATTGTTTGGTTGATCAAAGCCGCGCCCATTGTCAACGCTGTTGGCAATGATTAGGTCAGCGTTTTTGTGTGCTAGCTTTGTCTTTGCGTTTGCTACAAGATTAGTAGTTTCTGCTGCGAAGCCGGCGACATATTGACTAGCATTTTTCTTTTGCCCTAACTTTGCTAGTATGTCAGTGTTCTGAACTAGATGAAGATCTAATGTGGTCGAATTATCCTGCTTCTTTATCTTCTGATTGCTAGTATGTTCAGGACGGAAATCTGCCACGGCAGCAGCCATGATGATAATGTCCGCTTGTTGAAAGTGATTAGCCATCGCGGTTGCCATCTCTTGTGCCGAGGAGACGTGGTCAATCTTTACTGCTGGTAGGGTGGGCAAATCCTTCGTAGTAACTAGTGTTACCGCTGCTCCAAGGGCTGCAGCAGCGTTGGCCAAGGATGTGCCCATCTTGCCAGAGGAGCGGTTAGTTAGCAAGCGAACAGGATCAATCACCTCGCTGGTTCCACCAGCCGATACTAATACACGTTTTCCGGTTAGAATCTTATCTTGCTTAAACGAATTGATAAAGAGCTGAATCACGGATAATTCGGGTAACCGGCCCACCGCAGCATAGCCCTCAGCTAGCATTCCTTCAGCCGGCTGCAACAGCGTAAATCCTGTGTCTGCTAAACGGGCAATGTTCAGTTGTGTTCTTTTATTGAGCCACATTTGGTCATTCATCGCTGGAACTAGTAATTTTGGTCCATTGAAAGCGAGGAGCGTTTCCGTCACGATGTTGTCTGCCAGCCCTGCAGCTAGTTTAGCAATCGTGTTTGCCGTTGCGGGTACAATGACGGCAACGTCCAGCCAGTGGGCAAATTCCACGTGATCAATGTGTTTTGCATCGGCTGAGATGCCCACTCCATCGGTCAAAACAGGATTTTTGCTCACGGTTGCGAGCGTTAATGGGGTGACGAATTGTTGTGCTGACTTGGTCATGGCAACACGAACTTCAGCGCCACCACGAATGAGGTCTCGAATTAATTGAGGTACTTTGTAGGCAGCGATGCCGCCGGTGACCAAAATACCGATGTGTTGCTGTTTCATTTAAGTGCTCCTTCGAATATTGCTAATCGAGTTAATTATAGCAATATATGTGGAAAAGTCCTATTTTACCTCACAAAAAATCCCCATACCGAGTAAAGCAGGCATGGGGATAAATTTAGTTATTTAGTTAGATTAATCGAAGGTTAACGAAGTTTAGAGAAAATCGGTTAATTCTGCTGCGGTATAACGTGCGGAAGAAATGGGTGTTTCAGCTGCTTCACCGACTGCTAGTGCCACAACTGGCACATAGCGAGTCTTATCTAGTCCGAGTGTTTGAACTACTTTGTCTGCTGCGTAACCTGCAATGGGATTGGTATCGTAGCCGTGGGCACGGGCAACCAGCATTAGCTGCATTGCAGCCATGCTGGCATCAATTGTCGCATCCATCGTGAGAAATTCGGGTGTAGCGCTCTCGTATAACGGCAAGAATGTCTTGAATACCTCATCCCGTTTCTCGGGCGTAATACGTCCTTCCTCGGCCGCTTTGTTCCAAACATCACGGTATGATTGATACGATAGTGTATCGCCTAAGACGAAGATCATTGCTGCACATGAATCTAACTGCGGGTAGTTAAACTTCATCATGAAGGATTTGGCTTTATCTTTGCCTTCTGGCGTGTCCACAACTACAAAGTGCCAAGATTGGAGGTTGCAGGCTGAAGGAGCAGTGGTGGCCTCCTTAATCATTGCCTGTAACTCCTCGCGGTCAATCTTCTTGTCAGGGTTGAATTTCCGGACCGAATGCCGCTCGAACATTACCTTACTGAAGTCATTTAAAACAAGTTGTTGGTCCAAAGTTGTAGTAGTCATAATTGGTACTCCCTTTCACATATAATCGCTTACTTTGTGATTACTATAACTCATCTACGAGAGACGTTCAATCGTTTGTGCCAATATTCACAAATATCTCGAGTTATTTTTTTTAGGCAAATCCTTTGCACGAAAAATAAAATCAGTGCATACTGCGGGTGATTTAGATGATAATAGTAGTTTTTCAACTGGAGGCACTGAGATGAGCGAGGTAGTCCAAGTTAATGGCAGAGTGATTCCGGACCTAGTAATACCCGCAGATTTTACACTTGTCCGAGAAGAGGAGCACGTCCGCAATAAAGAAAATGTAGTGGTGTTGCGGTATCAGGCAGAATAATCCATTGAGCCGAATAACGAACACGTGACCGTGATTTACGGTGCTGATGGGCGCTTACTCAGCTACAATCGATGCGTTGTCATTTCGCCAGCTGAAGGCTCCCGATGCATTGGCGTGAGGAGAATTGACGGATGGATGAATTTCACTATGAACAAACGGTTAAACAATTGGGTAAATTGAACGAGCGCTTGCGCCAGCTGACGGAGACCGACTATGCCACTGCAATGTACAAGGGTTATAGCGCTAGTGGTCTGACGTTGGCGGAAGTACAGGCAGAGATTTCGGCGACCGAGAGTCAGATTAGCAGACTGGAAGAACGCCTTCAGGATTTACGCTAAGAGACCAGCTAAAAGAAAAGCAGCATGTACCAAGGTGCATCGAGGCTAAGCGCACAGGCAGATGAAAATCTGCTTCTTTGTTGTATGAATTATGCGGATCACGTAAAATTCGCAAAAAAAATAGTGGAATAATCCACTATTTAAGAAGCGGGTGACGAGAATCGAACTCGCGACGCCAGCTTGGGAAGCTGAAGTTTTACCACTAAACTACACCCGCATTAGCAATAAAAATTATACCACGAAAAAAAGCCCCTGTGGGATACTTTTGGTAAAAATTATTGCTTGGTTAATTTGCCCTAGTCATCTGAATCTTATCGTGACTGGCTAAGCTAGACTGATATTCAGCGCGATGCGCATTGAAGAATTGCGTGAGCTCCTCTAAGAGATTTTTAATGCGAACCTCTAGCTGCTTAGCGTTAACCAAAGTGTTGGTCGCTGTAGTCTGCTGCGTAGGGACGACGTTATCGGTGGTTCTAGTTGCGGTGCCACTATTTGGTGCTGCTTGTTGTGTGTTACCATTTGAGGCATTAGATTGTGCCGCATAGCCCACATAACCAGTGGTCGAAGCACCGTAGATTTGGATCATCGCGTTCAAAAACGTACTGTCAATCGTGCTGAAGGAGGCGCCACTTGCTGAGTACATCAAACCGGCGGGATTCGTGTCATGTTTCAACCCGATGACGTGACCGAGCTCGTGCAACGCCGCCGGATATTGTCTTTGGTAGTAGTTATTACCCTGACTATTCTTCAGACTCTGATTAACCGACAGATAGGCAACAGCGCGGCTATACTCATTGCCGCGGCGCCAGGTCTGGGTTACGCCTAGTTCGGATTGGTTAGTGGCGACTTGTTGGCCCAACTTCACTGCCCCGTTTGAAGTCTAAACAAAGTTGATGATGCCGTAACGATTGATTTCGTTGGCTGCGTTAATCCACGCTGAGGCAACCGTAGCTTCGGTGCCTGGATTAATCGAGTAGGTAACAGTTCTGCTTGGCCAATGGCCACCTTTCAATTCGAGCGTTGCTTCGACATGATTTGCTGGCAACACTTGATTGACGCCAAGCATGCCGATTGCTGTGAATAAGATACCTATTAATGTAATTAACTTTTTGCTGATACTTCTGTGCATTGATAATTACCCATTCTGTTTCTTAAAAAACAATAGTGGTAAACATAACAGGGAACATGATTGTTACGATAAAATAATTTCGCACTTCAAGTTAAATCTGGCTGTGTATCCGATTACTGAAAACGGATTAAAAAAGTTCATATTTTCTGAAAAATATGAACTAACTGCGTATAGACATCCGTTATTTAACATTCCTGAAAATAGCGGCAGCGTAAACTAGTAAAACTTCAGTTATATAACTTTTTTAAAATAATTAGTAGCAATTTTATTTAATATTAACAAATTGAATTTTGGGTATTTTACTTATTAATAGTAAGCTACCTTCATTCTGCTGGCCTGATGTCTAACGAAATGGTAGGACGATTAACCAATTCAGTGAAGTTTTGGAAAAGCCAGGTCCTAATCTCGGCTGGTTCCAGCAGAAGTGGCATGCGGTTGTGGTAAGGACGTACCGCCTCGTTTGGTTCCGTTGTGACCATTGCAAAGTGGTCAGCCTCATAGATGCCAGCGATGAAAAACAAATCTTGGTCAGCTAACTTAAATTGATATGGTCGTTTCATACTTCGGCCGGTTTTTGCGCTCTTGACGGTTTCAGTCGGGTGACTCTCGTAGAAGCGCGCTGCAATAATCAGGCAGCGTTGTTGCGCAAATGCCTGATCCCACATCGAGGGTTTAGCCTCGTAGAACCGTTCGATTCTGGCGTTGAAAATAGGCGGCTTTCTTTTATCAATTGGGTTTTCGAACCCCCAATTGAGTTTGTTTAATTGTAATTGATTGTTCTGGTAGATTAAGACAGGTGCCTGGATGTTCGGATAGATTTCGGTAGCTTCGTCATTATTTGATGGGTCATCGTTAGCGTTTACCACCGGTAAATTGAGCTCGCGGAGAAAACTGTTAATTTCAGACATGCTAGCGATGGAGAAGTGGCTACACATTGCTCGTTCCTCCTTCTATGGTCTGCAAATTATCGAGCAATTCGTATTCTGCATTAGAGTCGGCGACGATCTTTGAGAGCGTTCCTGCCACGGTTAGTGTGAGCCTGTGCAGCGCACGACTGGCAATTGTATAGATTAATTCCTCATCGGCATGGTCAGTAAAGTTAGTGGTGGAAACGTTATGGGCGATGACACTGTCAAACTCCAAGCCCTTAGCTAGATAGATGGGCATGATTAGGAGCCCTTCCTTCAGGGAACGAGTTTTAGCTGTAATTAGCGTGAGTTCAATTGTGGGTGCTAACTGCGAAGCTAAACCCTTAGCCTCCGCCGCGGTCTTCGTAATTAATGCAACAATCTTGTTGTTGCGTAGTTCTCGGCGAATAATCGTGGGATAGGCGGCGTTTAACTGCTCCTCGTCGTTGAACTGGACCAGGGTTGGTAGAGTGCCAGCTCTCGAGTACGCCTCAATTTTACTTGCAGCAAGAATTGCCTTGGCAAAGTCCGTAATGGTCTTAGTTGAACGGTAACTGGTATTTAATTCATGGTAGTTAAGGCGTTTTTGGGGGAAGAGCTGTTGTAGTGTTTGCTCTTGACTAGTAGTGCCCTTTCTTGTCGGGTTATCCGTAAAGATTGACTGGCTCTGGTCACCTAAGAGGGTCAACTTGGCCTTGGGGAATGCGTGAGCTAGGTAAAGGAGCAGACTCGCGGAATAATCCTGCATCTCATCGACAAAGAGATACATAATCGTATGGTTCTGACCTGAGCCAGTGAGGAGGTCGCGAAGAAACATGATGGCCACGGCGTCCGTAATTCTTAAACGGTGGAGCTCGATGTCGTTGGCTGATTGGTAAATTGACTCCTTGAAAGCCTTCGGCGCAATTCCTGCTGGCTCTAAATGGTTAAGAAAATTAAGGTATGTCTGGTAGATATCGACGAAATAGTCGTTATAGATGGCATCGTAAACTAGCTTGAGGTGCCGCTTGGCCAGCCGATAGGCCACGAAACTGTACTCATCGTCGTAGCTAGCAAAACTGCCTTCCTTATCTCCCAGAATTTGGCGGTATTCTGAGTCAGTGAGGTTTTCGATCGCTTGTTCGATGGTATTTGTTTTGGCATATGCGCGGGTACGGTTCTGCAACAGTTTAATTAGTGCGTTCTTTGTCTGGGTGAACCGTTCTGGCAACGAGAAACGGTTGGAAATGCTGGTATAGATTGCCTTAATCTCATCTTTACCAATGATTACCTCCCCATGTAGAACGAGGTTGCTGAACGGCAGCAAGTCACTAGGAGTTTGCCTGAGGTATTCTTCAAGCAACTTAACGAAACTGGAGCTTTCCTTGAAATCCCGAATTTGCCTGGTAACGGTTGGTAGATTCTGCTGATCGCGTTCAAAGCGCTCGAAGAGGCTCTCAATAGTGAAGCCACGGTGGCGGTGCTCTAAGAAGTCCATGAGCGTGACTTGCCGCATGTTTTTCTCACCAAGGCTTGGTAAGACTTCTGCGATGTAGTTGCTGAAGAGGTTGTTAGGTGAGAAAAGAATAATTTGTTCAGCATCCAGCTTCTCACGGGCGTGGTATAGGAGGTAAGCAACGCGTTGAAGGATGGCTGAGGTCTTCCCGCTCCCGGCGACTCCTTCTACAACCAGTAGGTCAGAAGTGGTGTTTCTGATTATCTCGTTCTGCGCTTGTTGGACGGTCGCCACGATATTCTTCATGTGGGTATCGCTTTGTTCACTCAACATGTCCTGGAGCACGTCGTCAGCGACCGTTTCGTTGGTGTCGAACATCTTAACAATCTGGTTATGCACTATTTTAAACTGGCGCTTATGCAAAAGCTCTACATCAACTGACCCCACCGGGGTGTCATATGTGGCTGGTCCAAGTGTACCGTTATAGTAAAGGGAGGAGATTGGCGCGCGCCAGTCATAGACAAGAAATTCATCATCCGAGGTAATGAGCGAGGAGGTACCGATATAGAGTGTCTCTTGCTCGCCGTCCTCAGCGATATCAATGCGACCGAAGTAGGGTGACTTCTGCAGGAGATGCAAATTCTTTTCGCGGTTGGTCAGAATAGTCTCATTCTCGACTGCTAATGCCACTAGCTGTTTTTGTTGTTGAATGGCAGCGTTAGTCTCCATGCGGTCATCGACCTCAGCTAGATTAACCTTGGCTGTGTCACCGTATGTTGCTTCGACTTTACGGCGTTCCGTCAATGCCTTACCCAATTGTTCTGCAGTGCTCGTCAGCTGATGTTTGATCTCGTCCACAACATAATCTACCCGTTTCTGTTCTACCTCAAGAATCTTCTTGTCCATTGCTATCTCCGCACCTCCATTTTCGTAAAAAATAATGGTTTAACCGTTTAATAAGGTAATTTAGTTTAGTCAATTGTAGCGCTAAAGTAAAGCAAAGTGGCCAGCGAATATTAAATTTTAGAGCATAATAGGTAGAGAATTTATATTAAATAGTTATACTGGAAGAAGAGGATTGAGACATGAATATAATACAGACGTTGGTAGAACGCAAAGCAGCCTTATTAACGGCGCTACTTGAACATTTAAATATTTCTGTACTAGCCCTACTGGTGGCGATAGCAATCGCTATTCCGCTCGCAATTTGGGCTAAGAAGCACCAGAGATTTGCCGAGATTCTGGTACAACTTGCCGGTATTTTGCAGACGATTCCTTCTCTGGCACTGCTTGGGCTGTTGATCCCCCTTGTGGGTATCGGCCAGGTACCGGCGGTGATTGCATTAGTAATCTACGCAATATTACCCATCTTTCAGAATACTTACTTAGGCTTAACGGAAATTAATCCCTCCATTGAGGAGGCAGCCGTTGCCTTTGGGATGTCATTTCGCCGGCGCCTAATTAAAGTGGAGCTCCCAATTGCAATGCCCGTAATTATTTCGGGCATTCGCACTGCATTCGTGATGATTGTCGGGACGGCGACGCTAGCAGCCCTGATTGGTGCAGGCGGCCTTGGTAGTTTCATTCTCCTTGGAATTGACCGGAACAACACGGCTCTAATTCTCATTGGTGCCATCAGCTCCGCACTCTTGGCTGTCTTGATCTCGGGTCTAATCAACCTTTTGCAGAAATTACGCCCAGTTTACGCCATTGTGGTACTAGGAGTGGTTCTTGTGGGTTACGTCGGTCAGGCAGTTTACCAGAATGTAGCCGCAAATCAAACAGAGAAAGTTGTGATTGCAGGTAAACTCGGATCTGAGCCAGATATTTTAATCAACATGTACAAAGAATTGATTGAGGATGCCGACCCCCACATTAACGTTGAACTGAAACAGAACTTCGGCAAGACCAGCTTCGTTTATGAGGCATTGAAAGCGAATCAGGTGGATATTTATCCGGAATTTACCGGAACTGTCCTGGAGAGCCTGGTCAAGAAAACACCTGCGGTTGATCAAGTAAAGACACCTGCTGAGACCTATCAATTAGCCAAAAAATTGCTTGCTAGTCAAAGTAAGATGACACTTCTGCCACCGATGAAGTATCAGAATACTTATGCAATTGCCGTCAAAAAGAGTTTCGCCACTAACCAGAACCTAAAGACAATCGGTGACCTGGCAAAGATTGGCGGGAACCAAACCGCCGGCTTTACGCTTGAATTCACCGATCGGCCAGATGGTTATCCGGCAATTAAGCAGGCGTATGGGCTGAACTTCACGGTTAAAACGATGGAGCCAAAGCTGCGCTACGCTGCCATTAAGAACGATTCCGTTCAGGTCGTAGATGCATATTCGACCGACAGTGAATTAGTGCAGTATAACCTCAGCTTGTTAACGGACGATCAAAATGTTTTTCCTTCATATCAAGGGGCACCGCTGATGAAGACGAGTTTTGCTAAGAAGCACCCGAAGGTTGTGGCGGCACTGAATAAGTTGCGGGGCAAGATTACGGAGCACCAGATGCAGGAAATGAATTATGCAGTCAATGTGCACAACGAGAAGCCAAAGGCTGTTGCCCACAAGTTCCTGCAAACACACGGATTGGTTGGTGATAAATAATGGAGCCAATTATTAAGTTTGACCATATTGGTAAGCAAATTGATGGTAAGCAAATCATTAATGACTTGAACCTGGAAATTGAACAGGGCGAACTATTTGTGATTGTTGGCCCCTCTGGTAGCGGGAAGACGACTACGATCAAGATGATCAATGGCTTGCATGAGATTACCGATGGGTATCTGTACATTAATGGCAAGAGGTTCAAGGACTATGATCTACAGAAGTTAAGGTGGCAGATGGGCTATGTTTTGCAGCAAATCGCCCTTTTTCCAAACATGACGGTGGCCCAGAACATTGCGGTAATTCCGGATATGGTCGGGAAGGATAAGAGGGAGACAAAACAGGGCATAGATAAGATGCTACAACAGGTCGGACTGGATCCCGAACAGTACAGGAATAGATACCCACGTGAGTTATCAGGCGGTGAGCAGCAACGAGTCGGTATTTTGCGCGCCTTGGCTGCGCAACCAGAAATTGTGCTCATGGATGAGCCGTTAAGTGCACTCGATCCACTATCTAGAACGCAACTACAGGACCTGATTCTTGAGTTACACCGAACGCTTAAGACGACGATTGTGTTTGTGACGCATGACATGAAAGAGGCGCTGAAGCTTGGCGACCGGATTGCCGTCATGCGCAAAGGAAAAGTGATCAAGGTGGCCACTCCCGCTGAATTAGTTAACGATACTCAGGATGAATTCATCACGGAATTCTTCTCAGGGGTTGCCCCGGAACAGAAGGCAGATTTTCTGACCCGTAAATTGATGGATCTGTGCACGGGAGATTATCTGCTGAAGCAAAAGCCCACGTCCGGCAGGGGCATGGCAGAACTCACTACTGAGCAAACAATTACCGCTGCCATCGAGAAGTTTGGCAACGTAGATGTCATCAAAGTGCTTGATGGAAGCAGAACGATGGGCTACCTGACTAGACAACAACTGCTTGAGGCCCAAGTTAGGATAACCACTTGATTACTGGTGAAACTAATAGTCGTTCGTGAAATGAAGGGATTTTTGATGGAAAAATTTGATGAAATAGTAATTGGTGCAGGACCTGGTGGTGTCGCTGCTGCAAGTAGACTGCAGTCCGCCGGCCACAAAGTAATGATTGTGGAGAATAATCTGTACGGTGGCACATGTCCAAACTTCGGTTGCGACCCGAAGAAGATGCTCTACGCCGCAGTTGAAACGCGCCAACGTGCGCGTCAGATGACGGGCTTCGGCGTCCAAAGTGCTCCCGAGATCAACTGGCCGGAATTGATGGAATTTAAAAGAGGCTATACGAGAGCGATTCCCGGCGGTACCGAGGAAGGTCTTAAGCATAGTGGCGTCAAAACGGTGCATGGCACAGCACGCTTTACCGCTGAGCACACAATTATGGTGGGTGACGAATCCTACCAAGCTACCAATTTCGTGATTGCCACGGGCCACCGCCCAGCTATCCTCGATATTCCGGGGAAGGAATACTTCATGACGTCAACTGATTTTCTCGACCTAGATTGCCTACCAGACGAATTGATTTTTGTTGGTGGGGGCTTCGTCTCGTTTGAGTTGGCGAACATCGCGCATCAAGCCGGGGCAACGGTTCACTTGATTCATCATAACGAGCGGCCCCTCAAACGCTTCGACGAGGAGGAAGTGCAGCAATTGGTTGAGTTAATGCGTGATTCTGGGATTGACGTCCAGTTGAATGCCAGTCCAACTGAGATTAGAAAAGTTGGCAACCAATTTGAGGTTGTCCTTGCCGATGGACGGTCCATTACGGCCGATCAGGTCTATGCAGGAACCGGTCGGGTGGCAAATATTGAAGCCCTTGATTTGGCAAAAGCGAACGTGGAGTTTAGCCGCCGTGGCGTGCATGTCGACCAGTATCTGCAGACCACAAACGAGCATGTTTTCGCCATCGGTGATGTCACTGACCTGAACATTCCTAAATTAACACCGATTGCTGGCTACATGAGCCGATACCTCGTCGCCCACATTCTGGGGAAAAGTAGTGTTCCATTTGCGCTACCAGTTGTACCAGAGATCACCTTCTCAACCACCGAACTGGCACAGGTCGGCGTGACTACCGATGCCGCAAAGGCAGATTCGAAGCACTACCAAGTGAAGGATTTAGATGTGACCGGCTGGTACTCGTACAATCGGACCAAGGAACAAGTCGCACGGGTGAAGGTCGTGATTGACTGCACGAACAACCTAGTAGTTGGTGCCGCCGTGTTGAGTAGTACTGCAGAGGATTTGATTAATCAGTTTATGTGGCTCATTGACCAACATATTACGCACAAGGAATTGTTGAACAAGGTCTTCGCGTACCCAAGCGTGGCCAGCGATTTACAGTACTTTGCTTAATCGGCTTTTGACAAAAGCGGTAAATTTGCTAGAATTAAACTTGTAAAAGTTGAGGTGCAGAAGTAGTAGCGATCTGCTAGTGAAGCGAGCGGTGATAGTGTAAGACCGCGATTGATCGTGAATGGACTGGATCAGATCAACAAGTGGTAGGCTTTATACTACACGAGTGGGAGCCTTGGCTTCAAAACTGGTGGTACCGCGGATAATTCGCCCTGTTGTTATTTAACAACGGGCTTTTTTTATGGAGGAAAGATGACAAAAGAGATAATATTAACGGGCGATCGCCCAACTGGTAAGCTACACATTGGTCATTATTTAGGATCGCTCAAGAATCGGGTGGAACTTCAGAACAGCGGCAATTATGAGCCGTACATCATGATTGCCGATACGCAGGCATTAACAGATAACGCACGTAATCCAGCTAAAATCAGGAATAGTCTGATTGAGGTTGCTTTAGACTACTTGGCCGTCGGCCTTGATCCAACCAAATCAACAATCTTTGTGCAGTCACAAATACCGGCATTGTTCGAATTGACAGCATACTACCTTGATCTGGTCAGCGTGGCGCGCTTAGAGCGGAATCCCACTGTCAAGGCGGAGATTCAGCAAAAGGGCTTCGGCGAGTCGCTACCCGCTGGATTTTTAATCTATCCGGTCTCTCAAGCAGCGGATATCACGGCATTTAAAGCCACGGTCGTCCCGGTTGGCGACGATCAGGAACCAATGCTTGAGCAGACGCGCGAGGTGGTACGGGCATTTAACAACGCCTATGAGACAGCTGTTTTGGTAGAGCCCAAAGGCTATTTCCCACCGAAGGGTCAGGGTCGTTTACCAGGACTTGACGGCAACCAAAAGATGAGTAAATCACTTAATAATGCCATCTACCTCAGCGACTCTGAAGAAGAGTTGCAGCAAAAGGTCATGAAGATGTTTACGGATCCCAATCACATTCACGTGCAGGATCCAGGCCATGTCGAAGGCAACACGGTTTTCACGTACCTAGACGTGTTCGATGACGATCAGGCGCGCGTTAGAGAGCTAAAGGACCAGTACCGGGCAGGTGGCTTGGGTGATGTTAAAATCAAGCAGTACCTGTTTGAGGTGCTGAACAAGAAGCTCACACCGATTAGGGAACGTAGAGAGGAGTTTGCAAAGGATCCGGCGGCGGTTTACGCGATGTTACAGGACGGCTCACGAAAAGCAAATGAGGTGGCGAATCAGACACTAGCCGAGGTTCGGGCTGCAATTGGCTTTAATTATTTTGGTTAGAGTAGAGAAGTAGATTTTATTGTGATTAGTTTGGTTTGAATGGAGGTTTCTCAATATGACCCATCAAAGAATTCCATGGTCCCAGTATTTTATGATGCAGGCGCTGGTGATTGCACAACGGTCCACGTGTGATCGAGCACTTGTCGGCAGTGTGTTAGTTAAAGAAGACAGAATGATTGCGAGTGGTTATAACGGTTCTGCAAAGGGCCAGCCACATTGTGATGACGTAGGACATCAGATGGTCGACGGTCATTGTGTCCGCACAATCCACAGTGAGATTAACGCATTATTACAATGCGCCACGAATGGTATTGTCGCAAAAGATGCTGAGATCTATGTAACTCACTTCCCGTGCTACAATTGCACGAAGGCGCTCATCCAGGCTGGTGTGCGGAAGATTAATTACGTCTATGATTACCACGCGAACCCCTTGGCACTTGAATTAATTGAACATGTGAAATTGCCGGTCGAAAAGGTTGCGCTGGACCCCACTTATCTGAGAGAATTACTGCAAGAACTCACAAGAGGAGAACAATAATGAAGGCATTGATTAACATCGATTATACCTATGATTTTGTGGCGGATGATGGTAAATTGACCGCTGGCAAACCCGCTCAGGCACTTGAACAAAAGATTGTTGAGCTGAATCAACAATTTGTCGCTAACGGGGACTTTGTGGTGATGGCGGTTGACATGCACGATGTCAAGGATACATATCACCCCGAGATGAAGTTGTTCCCACCGCATAATCTGGTAGGGACTAGCGGGCGTCAGCTATATGGTTCGCTACAGAACTTCTATGACGAGAATCGGGATGCAATCTACTGGATGGATAAACGCCACTACTCCGCTTTTTCTGGGACGGATTTGGATATACGTTTACGTGAAAGAAAGATTACCGAGCTAACCTTGGTCGGCGTGGTGACAGACATCTGCGTGCTCCATACCGCTTTCGATGCCTATAACCTGGGTTATCAGATTGCCATCCCGCAAAATGGTGTGGCGAGCTTCAATCAGGTAGGTCACGAGTGGGCCCTTGACCACTTTAAAAATACGCTTGGGGCAACTGTCTACGAAGCATGATTTACCAGAGCTAAAGAATTCGTTAAAAATCCTGAAAACCAGTAATCCCTCAACAGATATGATAAAATTTAAGTAACAATTGAAGAGGTGCATTCATGGAAACTAAGAAGAGAACAAAAATCAATCCTTGGTGGATTGTCGGTGGAGTTGTCGTAATTCTCATTGCGATTTTCGTCGGCATGTACAATGGTCTGGCCAAGCAGAACCAAGACGTAGAGGCGCAGTGGGGTCAGGTCGAGAACCAGATGCAACGGCGCTACGACCTGGTACCGAACCTGGTTAATTCGGTCAAGGGTAGCATGAAGCAGGAACAGAAGATTTTCGGTGATATTGCGGAGGCCAGAAAGGCTTACGGAAGTGCCTCAACGGATAAGGAGAAGATGGAAGCTAATGGCAATCTTGACCAATCCGTCGGTACGTTGGTGAACGTGATTCAAGAAAATTATCCGAGCTTGACTTCAAATGAGAACGTGCAGACCTTGATGACTCAGTTAGAAGGAACGGAGAATCGGATTACGACCGAGAGAAGAAGATATAACCTCGCAGTGCAGTCATATAATCGTTCTGTTGTGTCTTTCCCGAAGAACATTTTCGCTAACATGATGGGGCTGGGGAAGAAACCTTACTTTGAGGCGGTTGATGCTGCCGAGAAGACACCAACGGTTGACTTTGGCAATTAATTTAGTAAGTGGGAAGTAGCAGACGCTGATGAAGCAGACTGGTTTAATTAAAAGTAAAATATTGGCATTACTGCTATTTGTAGGAGCTACTCTATTTGTGGGTGGCTTCTTTTCGCATTCCGTTGAGGCGGCGAAATTACCGGCGAGTCCCAGCACATATTATTACGACCAAGTTTTATTGCTGAATGATGAGACCAAGCAGCTGGTGTTCAACAAGAACGAATCCTATGAGAATACCGGCAAAAAGCCACAGGTAATTATGGCGGTGGTGAAGTCGACTGATGGGGAATCAATCGACGAGTATGCTAGTGAGCTGTTCGATAAGTGGAATATTGGTCAGAAATCTTCTGATAACGGCCTGCTGATTCTCTACGCGGTAAATGACGGTGAGAGAAACGTCAGGATTGAGGTTGGTTATGGCTTAGAAGGAGCCGTAACTGACTCGCAGGCTGGTGCGATTTTGCGTAATAACGCTGATTTACTAAAGTCGTCAGATAAGGCGAAGGTGAATAAAGGCTTGCAGCAAACCTTTAATGCTGTTGTGACGTTGATTGACAAAGAGTACGGCTACAAGCTAGATAAGAACTCACTTTCTGATGAGGAGCTTGAACGAGTTCAAGAAGCGGATAATAGTGGGGAGTCTATCGGAGTTGTCATCGGTTTGCTTGTGTTTACAGGCATCGTGCTTTTCGCTTCGTACAGGGGAAGAGGCGGCAAAGGCGGCCCCAAGGGCCCGGGTGGTGTTGACGGGTCTTCTATTCCATGGTGGCTGATTTTCTTGGGCTCAGGTGGTTCAAATGATGATAATGATCACTGGGGCGGTGGCGGCTTCGGTGGTGGCGGAGGATTCTCGGGCGGAGGCGGTTCATCCGGTGGCGGTGGAGCGTCAATTTAGTGGATTGTTGCAAGTCGTGCTGTGCCACAACCTGTAACTGTGTTCCAATCAACAACTCTCTCCGTCTAGCTTTCCTTCCTAGCTTCACTCCGTGAATCTTTGTCAGGCTTTACTAGTACTCAAGAGTTGAACGTTGATTATCACAACTTGTAACTGTGTTCCAATCAACAACTCTCTCCGTCTAGCTTTCCTTCCTAGCTTCACTCCGTGAATCTTTGTCAGGCTTTACTAGTACTCAAGAGTTGAACGTTGATTATCACAACTTGTAACTGTGTTCCACAGCACAACTTCTTGCGTCTAGTCTCATATCTAACAGCTACTTTGTAGCTATCAGATATATCAACTAGTACTCAGAAGCTGACCGTGCTGTGTCACAACTTGTAACTGTGTTCCACCAATCAATCCACTCATCTCAACTAGCTTGCCTCAAATTGCTACGCATTTTGGTCAATCTTCGTTGATAATCCGTGGACTAACCGATTGGTGTCACAACTTGTAACTGTGTTCCACCAATCAATCCACTCATCTCAACTAGCTTGCCTCAAATTGCTACGCATTTTGATCAATCTTCGTTAATAATTCGTGGATTAACCGATTTGAACTTTTACTGACCAAGTAAAAAGACTAAAATAGTCATTAATTTACTTTTCTGGAGAACATTAATGAAAGACTTAACCCGCGGCAACCCATTAAAAATTATTGCAATTTTCTCAATTCCACTCCTAATTGGAAACCTATTTCAGCAATTCTATACTTTATCCGACACACTAATAGTCGGCCGCTTCCTCGGCGTGAACGCATTGGCAGCCGTTGGTTCGACGAATAGCCTGACATTTCTGATCATCGGCTTTGCACAAGGTGCCACTAGTGGTCTCTCAATCAAGACCGCACAGCTCTTTGGCGCTCGTGATTATAAGGGTGTCCGGAAAAGCTTTGCGACGAGCATCGTAATCAGCCTGGCAATTTCCATTGTGATGACGACTCTGAGCGTTGTGTTCTGTCGTGAGATTCTACAATTGATGCAGACACCACCAGAGATTATTGATCAGGCATACGACTTCCTGATTGTAATCTTTGCTGGCTTCTCAGTAGCCATCGGGTATAACTTGCTCGCTAATGTCCTTATGGCACTCGGCGACAGTCGCACACCATTGATTTTTCTAGTCGTAGCCGTCGTGATTAACGTGGCAATTGATATTGTCCTAATTGCGGTTCTGCATATTGGCACTGTGGCTGCCGGGATTGCGACTGTTTCATCGCAGGGAATTTCGATGATTCTATGTATCCTGTATATCAGAAAGTCTGTCCCATATCTCCAATTACGGCGCGAAGACTTCAAGATTTCTAAGCAAGATTTTATCGACCACCTGCGGTTGGGTCTGCCGATGGGGTTCCAGTCGTCAATTATTGCCATTGGTAGTGTCATTCTGCAGTTAATGTTGAATACACTGGGACCACAATCAATCGCAGCTTACACCGCTGCTGGTAAAATCGATCAGGTTGCAACCCTGCCAGTAATGTCGTTTGGCATTGCCATGGCGACGTTTGTGGCACAAAACTTTGGCGCCAGAAAGTACGGGCGCATCATCAAGGGCGTGAAACAAATTTTACTCTTATCCATTGGGATTAGTATTGTTCTGGGTGGCTTAATTATCATCTTTGGCCGGCCACTAGTGAACTTCTTTGTCGGCAACGACCAACCGGCGGTTACTACTCTAGCCCAGCAATACTTCTACGTTGTTAGCAGCATGTATTGGCTGTTGTCCACCTTGTTCGTTCTCAGGTATACCCTGCAGGGACTTGGTAAAAGCATGATTCCAACGATTGCTGGTGTATTCGAGCTAATGATGCGGGCGTTTGCTGGCCTGGTTCTGGTGGCTAACTTCGAATTCCTTGGAGCCTGTTTAGCCAATCCCTTGGCCTGGTTTGGCTCGCTCATGGTCCTCATCCCATCGTACCTGACGACGATGAAACAACTACGTGAGCGTGACAAGATTGTGGTCAAGAACAATCAATAGGATTCACGCAATAATGTGCTAGAAAAAAGCTGATGCGTCAGCTTTTTTATTTTGTACTTATTGCAGAAAACGCTTTCGTTTTATAGTAAAAGTAACTTGATTTGGAAAAAGGAAATATTATGGCATTTAAGAAAGAATTTTTATGGGGTGGCGCAACTGCTGCCAACCAATACGAGGGTGCCTATGACGTAGATGGTAAGGGACTGAGTACTGCCGACGTGATGAAAGGTGGGGCTGTCGACCGGCCACGTGCTATTACCTGGAATAATCCAACCACAGGCGAAACTGGAAGCAGTGACTTCTTGATGTTTGGTAAGGGAACACGGGTTGTGCCCGAGGGAACAGTGCCTGCCGTACTTGACGGAGAGTATTACCCAAGCCATGAGGGCACGGATTTCTAGGTTCTACAATATCTGTTGTTGGTAATAGATTTTCATCTATTACTGATGACAGATTTTTTATTTATGGCTAGAATAAAAAAGCGGACATTTCCTGTCCGTTCATCCAAGTCAACCACCACGAAGATTTTTCAGAAAGAAGGAAATGCCCTATGTGTCATGATACTACAAAATTATTATTAGGAATAGCTGACGAGAACCTAAAAATTACTGACGGTGAAACTGGAGAAGACGGGGTTATTCGCTTAACTGGCCACTTGGATTACACGCCGAAGGCTTGTCCCAAGTGCGGGATTATCAATGATCAAAAGATTATTAACTACGGCTGGCGCAATACCACTATCAGATTCTCGAAGGTTCTGAGCAACACCGTCATCTTAGCCTTAAAGCGCCGCTATTTCCACTGTAAAGAATGTCACGGCAACTTTCTTGCACAAACAGTGGCAGTTCCGAAACACTGTACAATTTCAAACACCAGCCGCAAAGAATGCCTAGAGAAGCTCGGTGAACCGGTCTCTTTGAAGCACATTGCCAATGAAGTATCGGCATCAGATTCATTTGTGGGCCGCCAGTTAATGCGCGCTGAACGAGACTTTCAAACCAATTGGCACTATTTACCAGAGATCATCTTAATGGATGAGGTGAAGAGTACCAAGAGCGCTACTGGTGCCATGAGCTTTGAGTTCATGAATGGCGAAACCCATGAATTAATCGACTTACTCCCTTATCGAACCATCAATAAACTAGAGAAGTATTTTTACCGCTTCGATCAAGCTGACCGAGAAAACGTCAAAATTATTGTGACTGATATGAATTATACCTACCCCAAGCTTGTGCAGACCGTGTTCCCCAATGCCATGGTGGTCATGGACAAGTTTCATATTATCAACGCCCTAAATCGGGCGTTTAACAAAACCAGAATCAAGGTGATGAAGAAGTTTACCCCGTCTTCTCGCGAATTTCACGCCCTTAAGCGCTACTGGAAGCTGTTGTTAGTACCAACTGAACAGCTTAACTTTGAACAATTCAAAAAGTGGACTAATTTTCCTTACTGGATGGCTGCCACCGATGTTGTCCATCAGCTGTTATCGTTGGATTCAGAACTAGAACAAACTTATCAAGTCTTAAACAGCGTCCGGTCAGCTGTCCAACATCAAGATTGGCATAACTACAATGCGGCATTTTGGAATAACAAAACGTATTCTGAAGAAATGAAGAACACGATTAAAACACTTGAAAGCCATCATGATGAGATTCGTAACACCTTTACCACACACTATTCAAATGGTCCTTTGGAAGGTTCTAATAATAAAATCAAGGCGATCAAACGAGCCAGTTTTGGCTATCGCAGCTTCTGGAGGTTTAGAACTCGAGTACTATACGTTTTCAAAATCAAAACAAAAAGAGCCCTAATCACGAAGTGATTAGAACTCGAAATATGGATTCACCAACAACAGTTGACGAAGAGCCGATTTCTACCACGACTATGAGGAAGATATCAAGCTGATGGGCGAGATGGGCTTCAAGGTTTTCCGCCTGAGTATTAACTGGTCCAGAATTTTTACTAATGGTGATGACCAGTAGCCAAATGAGGCGGGATTGCAGTTCTATGACCGTGTCTTTGACGAATGCCACAAGTATGGTATCGAACCACTCGTTACCCTATCGCACTATGAAACCCCGTTGGCGCTAGCGATTAACTATAATGGCTGGGCGAGCCGGAAGTTGATTGATTTCTACATCAATTATTGTAAAACGGTTTTTACACGCTATCAGGACAAGGTGAAATATTGGTTAACATTCAACGAAATTAACATCATGGAATTTGCACCCTACATGGGTGGCGGTTTGATTGATGGCACACCTCAGAACAAGGCACAGGCTGCGCACAACCAGTTTGTTGCGAGTGCAAAGGATGTTAAGTTGGCTCACGAAATCGATCCGGCAAACAAGGTCGGTCAGATGTTGGCCTATTCACAACTCTACGCCCGATCCTAAAGACCAACTTTTGGCCATGACATCAGCACAGAGAAGCCTATTCTACACGGATGTCCAGACGGGCGGCCGGTATCCTGATTACCGCCTGAAGCTTTATGAACGTGAAGGGATCAAGCTCGACGATACACCAGAGGATTATGAGCTACTTAAGAATTATTCTGCTGACTTCCTGAGTTTCTCTTGCTACGCTTCAAACGTTGTCACAACGCACTATGAAACCGGGAAGAGCGGTGGCAACTTCATGTCCGGCGTTAAGAATCCGTATTTGAAGACTAACGATTGGGGCTGGGCAACTGACCCCGACGTCCTGCGGATTGCGCTGAACACATTGTGGGATCGGTATCACAAGCCGCTCTGGATTTTGAGTTCTATGAATACATTTTTTAAATCTTATAACCTTGATTTAATAGGGTTTTAGGACTTTTGAATCTTTCAAAATAGACTCATTTTTCAAATTTTAGTAACTTTTTGGTAACTGAAGATAAATCTCAATTTGATTTTGATAACACTAAAAGTTTCATATAAATAGTTGATTTAACTGCATAATAACATTAAGTATTAATATTATTAGAGGCGATTGGTATCAATACATTAAAGTTTGGTTTATTTAGTCAGCCTTTTCCCAAAAGAGTGCAAATTGGATTGCCAAGTCTGCGATTCGGTCCTTACTATCTAAGTCCGAATGACTAGATAAGGTTCTGATATCCCATTTTTCTTCCGAGAGGTGGTCCGCCGCGTAGAAGAAATGGCAGAGTTCAAAGCCCCTAAAGGCTGCTAATGCCGCCACGGCAGAGCACTCCATATCGACGCAGATAGCCCCTGATTCCTTTCGACGCTTCATCTTGCCGATGGTTTCCCGATAGGGAGCATCGGTCGTCCAAACTTTTCCTTTTTGATACGAAATCTTGTGACTATCCAGAAAAGATTGGAAGAGAGGAAGGATTCCCTTGTTCACTTCCACTTCATTACTTGCTGGAAGATAGTGATAACTAGTCCCCTCGTCTCGAAGGGCGGATGTTGGAATGATGATGGAGGTCGCCTCAATATCTTGGTTCAAAACCCCACAAGTCCCAAAGAGAACGAGTTTTTCCATCCCAAATTGAATCAAATCCTCTATAATTCCCACACAGGAAGCAGCCCCAACTGGCGCATTAAAGACAGCAATCTGTTGGTCTCCAATAGTAATCCCATAGACAATGACTTCAAAGTTAGCCATAGATGTTCTTGTAATTTCGTCATGTTCGTAATTCTCAAGTAGGCGCGCAAAAGTTACTCTTGAAAAGCACGATATGACTACTTTGGGAAATCCTTCAATCGGTTTGTATAAGTCTTGTGGATTAATGATAGCCTGTCGATTAGGGTCAAATTCTTCTAAAATCATCTCATATACCTCTTTCATTTAAATTATTGTTCCATATTACACCACTGGTACTTAAATAAAAAAAGATCTTCAACATCCAAAGGAATGAAGAAGATCTCGATTGGTGCAATGGACCGCCTCTTGTCCACAATACACCATTTGGTTTTAATCAATCAAAGATACGATTATGACATTTCCACAAAACGTTGTCATTAATCACTTTTAAGCCTAGCATCTTGTATTTTTTTTGACAAGCCCCAAGGATTATTTGAGTGTACATATTTTTTGTGCTGAAACAAACTAAAATTGTAGATAAAGCCTAATATACTTGACTTTTTTAGTTATCAGATTTTGATTGTCTATGGTAATTTATGTCCGCTTGCCTGGTAGAGGTTGTACCATTCACCTTTGCTCAATTCGAAATCCGTTCCTGCGGCGATTTCTTTCAACCGGCTCGGCTTCGTTGTTCCCGCAATAACCTGAGTGCTGGCAGGTAACCGAAGGATCCATGCGCTGGCGACCGCGTTCTTCGTTACGCCGTGATTCTGGGCGACTTTTTCCATCTCGGCATTCAGTTCCGGAAACTTCGGATTGTCGATGAAGACACCCGAGAAGTTGCCGAACTGGTATGGTGACCATGCCTGAAGTGTCATCCCAGTTTGTTGGATGTAAGGGTACAGGCCTGAGTCGTGATCGTGACCCTCTGGGACGTCCATGTTGGTGAAGAGGCCAAAGTCGACCATGCCTGTGTGACCTAAGCCAAATTGGAGTTGGTTAGTGACCAAATAGGTATTAAGAAAGCTTTGCAGGTATTCGGTCTGATACCGATTCATGTTGCTGATACCGAAATACCGTACCTTGCCTTCTTGACGGAGCTGATTAAATGTCTCCGCAATCTCTGCGGGCTCCATTAGCGCATCCGGCCTGTGTAATAATAGTGTGTCCACATAATCAAGTTGCATTCTTTGCAATGATTCATCAACTGTCTTCAGGATATGTTCCTTAGAGAAGTCAAACATTCCATTTTGACCATCAGTTCTTTGGACAATCCCGGTCTTGGTCTGAACAAGAATCTTGTCGCGGTCGATGCTAGAAGCTTTCAGCGCCTCACCAAATTTCTGCTCTGAGACCCCGCCAGCATAAATGTCTGCCAGATCGAAGAAGTTAATGCCCAGGTCTACGGCTGTTTCTAGTAGTTCGACTACTTCTTCAGTTGTCTTGTTCGAGATTCGCATCAATCCCAGTGCAATCTCCGAAACTCTTAAATTACTCGTACCTAATTCTGTATAACGCATATTCATTTCCTCTTTTCGCTTATGCTTTTCTGTCGTTTCTGTTATCCGACAGGCTGTTATTTCTTGCCAAGAAACTTGAACGTACTGTGGGCTAACTCGTGTCCATGCATCTGGTGGTAAAGTTCGTTGAGCCAAAATCCCGGCTTTACGGTCGGCACGTTGTCTAGAGCAACCAATTCGAATTGGTACTCATGGTCCACATTTGGCGGTTGCGGTCCCGTGTAACGCTCCGTGACCGCCTTGTTCTGCATGTTGACTAATCCGCCAGCGTTACTGTTCTTGCCTTGAATTAGGTAGGGTGGATTCTCTTGGCTTACGCCAGCCGTTAACTCAATTTGCTGAGGGTCGGTGATTAAAGTCACCCAGTGAATCCAAGTGAAGCCACTCACGGGGATGGCGTCATGATCCAGCATAATGAGTGCCAGACTTTTGGCTGTTTGTGGTACCCCACTGATAGATAGGGGTGGGGAGAGCACCGGTGTTTGCGCCAATAAATTCTCGGCCGAAGCCTGCTTGCTATACTCTGGTGGTAAATAGCCATTCTCTAATGGTGTGCTAATTTCCATTGCTACCTCCTTTGAAAGCGGATGCTACTATACCTTTAATTTTACGCTTAATCAGCACGCAATAGTACAATATTTTTCTTAAAATGCTGGTCAAATTGAAGACGTTAAATGCTATGATATACTAGATTAGATTTTTATTGAGAGGCAAATATTAATGACTGACAAAACTTTTTATATTACGACCCCTATCTACTATCCGTCTGGTAAATTGACGATTGGTAACGCCTATACGACGGTTGCTGCCGATGTTCTGGCGCGCTATAAAAGACAGCTTGGGTATGACACATTCTTCCTAACCGGAACTGATGAGCATGGCCTAAAGATTGAGGAGACCGCCGAGAAGGAAGGCCTAAAACCGCAGGACTATGTGGATCAAATGGCGGCGAGCTATAAGGATCTTTGGCGAATGCTCGACATCAGCTACGATAAATTCATTCGCACAACAGATGCCGATCATGTTAAGGCTGTGCAGCAGATTTTTGAAAAACTACTGGCCAAGGGGGACATCTACCTGGGTGAGTACTCTGGTTGGTACTCGGTATCGGACGAGGAATTCTTCACCGAGTCGCAACTAGCAGAAGTGTACCGAGATGAGGCAGGAAATGTCACAGGCGGTAAGGCGCCAAGCGGCCATGAGGTCGAGCTAGTTAAGGAGCCGAGCTACTTCTTCAAGATGAGTAAGTATGCTGATCGCCTCCTGCAATACTATGAAGATCACCCTGAATTCATCCAGCCTGAATCGCGTAAGAATGAGATGATCAATAACTTCATTAAGCCAGGACTAGAAGATCTTTCAGTGACGCGGACGACTGTCGACTGGGGAATTCCTGTGCCAAGTGATCCGAAGCACAAAGTCTATGTCTGGATTGACGCTCTTTCAAACTATATTACGGCACTCGGATACGGCGGTCCAGACGACGCCCTTTTCAAGAAATTCTGGCCTGCAGATGTCCAATTGGTGGGTAAGGAAATTATCCGTTTCCACACAATTTACTGGCCAATTATGCTGATGGCGCTTGATTTACCACTGCCTAAGCAAGTGTTCGGTCACGGTTGGATATTGATGAAGAACGGTAAGATGTCGAAGTCTAAGGGCAACGCTGTATACCCAGAGATGATTGTTGAACGTTATGGACTAGACTCGCTGCGTTATTACTTGATGCGCGCCATTCCATTTGGTAACGACGGGATTTTCACTCCGGAGGACTTTGTTGAACGGGTGAACTTCGACTTGGCAAACGATCTTGGTAATTTATTGAACAGAACAGTTTCGATGATTAACAAGTACCATGACGGTGTGGTCGCGCCCGTTCAGGGCGACTTCGATGAGTTTGACACCGCACTCAAGCAGATGGCAGCTGACACGATCAAGTCCTACAGCGAGAATATGAATAAATTCTACTTCTCAAAGGCATTAGATGCCGTGTGGCAGTTTATCAGTCGTGCAAATAAATACATCGACGAGACGACTCCATGGATCTTAGCAAAGGACGAGGCCAAGGCCACCCGTCTCCAGGCCGTGATGACCAACTTGGCAGAGAGTTTACGGTTAATTGCGCTCCTGATTAAGCCCATCATGACGAAAGCTCCAGTGGAAATGTTCCAGCAACTTGGGTTGGACATCGATAATTCGACCATGACTAAGCGTGCTTTTGGTGGCTACGACTGGGGTAATAAAGTCTCCGAGACGCCAACCCCAATTTTCCCCCGACTCGATAACGAGATTGAAGTCCAGTACATCAAGGATCAGATGGCTAAGGCAAAACCAAAAAAGGAGAGTCGGTCTGAGAAGAAGGACAGTGCGGGCCAAAACACCACGGCGGCCATAGAAGAAACGGAGTTCGTCACCATTGATGATTTCGACAAGTTGAAGCTTCAAGTTGGTGAAGTTCTAGCCGTCCAAAAGGTTCCTAAATCTAATAAGTTATTAAAGTTTACACTCGATTTCGGCGAGGGTACGCCGCGCCAGATCCTTTCCGGGATGCAGCAGTATTATCCAGCGGAACAGGAATTAGTCGGCCAGAAGATAGTGGCAATTACGAATCTGAAGCCGAGAAAGATGCTTGGACAGCTTAGCCAAGGTATGCTTTTATCCAGCGAGATGGGTGAGACGGTCAAATTGGCAATTGTGGGACCAGAACACGCAAACGGGGCGTTATTAGGCTAATGAAAATTTTCGATGCACACACGCACCTAAATGACGTGCCTTTTCGGACACATGAACAGGATTACGTTGATCATGCACAAGAGCTTGGTGTAGTAAAGATTGCCAATGTGGGATCTAACCGCGAGTTAAACGAACGTGCGATTCGCCTGAGCGAGCAATTCGCCAACATGTACGCCATCGTGGGTTTTCATCCGGATGATAGTAAATTATTTGATGAAACTGAACAAGATATTCTGGTGAGTCAGCTGCAACGAGAGA
The DNA here is from genome assembly GCF_001936335.1 of Amylolactobacillus amylophilus DSM 20533 = JCM 1125. GTDB lineage: Bacteria > Bacillota > Bacilli > Lactobacillales > Lactobacillaceae > Amylolactobacillus > Amylolactobacillus amylophilus. Next base: position 492,157 of record NZ_CP018888.1, on the reverse strand, counting down.
AAGTGGTGGCGCTGGGTGAGATTGGTCTGGACTACCACTGGGATGATTCGCCTAGGCCAACCCAACGTGCGGTTTTTCAAGCACAAATAGAGCTGGCGCATGAGCTGAAATTACCCGTAAATATTCATACAAGGGATGCAATGAGTGACACGTACGACATCTTAAAGGATAGTCAAGCGTTGGAATACGGTGGCGTGATTCATAACTTTAACGGCGACAAAGTGTGGCTTGAAAAGTTCTTGAATCTCGGATTACAGGTCTCTTTCAGTGGTGTGGTAACATTCAAGAACGCTCATGAGGTGCATGAGTCTGCGCGCGTTGTACCGCTAGATCGCGTCTTGGTCGAGACCGACGCGCCTTACCTCACTCCTACACCTTACCGGGGTAAGCAGAACGAGCCAGCATATACGCGTTATGTGGTGGAGCAGATAGCTACCTTAAAGGGATTGAGCGTGGAAGAAGTCGCTGCTGCGACATATCGGAATACGATGGAGCTGTATGGAATCAAAGAAAACTAACTCAGATAAATTCGCTGAAGTAGTCATTGTCGAGGGACGTGACGACACGAAGCGGCTCAAACTGTTTTTCCCTGGCATAGAGACGATTGAAACCAATGGTTCAGAGATCTCTGCGGAGACTTTGCTTCAAATCAAGAAGGTGGCGGAGACACGCCCTGTGGTGATCTTGACGGATCCCGATTTCAATGGTGAGCGAATTCGCCGCAAGGTAACAGCGGTCGTACCTACCGCTAAACAGGCTTTCCTGAAGCGGGCCGATGCAGTGCCCAGCAAGAGCCACGGTAGTCTTGGAGTAGAACACGCCAGTGGGGTGACTTTGGCGCATGCGCTAAACAATCTACACGAGCAGACGACAAGTGAATTAGCGGCGACAGAGCAAATTAACCACAATCTACTACTCGATCTAGGGCTAATTGTGGGTGCAACTGCCCGTCAGAAGCGTGATTTTGTGGGTCAACAGTTGGAAATTGGTTATGCGAACGCGAAACAATTTGAGCGGCGACTGGTGACTTTTGGAATTACTAAGGCTGAATTGCTGACTGTACTAGAGAAATGGGAGAGACGATGAAGAGACTACCGATTGCTGATCCAATCAGAACGAGCGAGATTCTGCATCACTATCACTTGCAGGCCAAGAAAAGTTTAGGTCAGAACTTTCTGACCAATCCGGCTGTGATTAACAGTATTGTGACCACGGCTGAAATCGCGCCCGGGGACCAGGTAATTGAGGTCGGCCCGGGAATTGGCGCCTTGACGGAGCAAATTCTCGCGCAGGGTGCAAAGTTGCTGGCCTATGAGATCGACGGTAAGTTGATTGAAGTGCTAACGAATGAGTTACCCGCAGACGCTCAAATCAAAATTCTGCATCAAGATGTTCTGCAAACGGATTTTAATAAGGACTTTGAGGGCTATTTCGATCCGACTAAGCCGGTCAAGGTTGTGGCTAACCTGCCCTACTACATCACAACACCCATTATTTTCCGCTTTCTGGAGAGTGGAATTCCGCTGGAATCACTCACAGTCATGATGCAAAAAGAAGTAGCTGACCGCATCGAGGCGCAGCCGGGGAAGAAGGACTTCGGCCCGCTGTCGATCGCAGTCCAGCTGGACATGGAATCGCACATCGCACTGAATGTACCGCCAAGTTCCTTTACTCCCGCACCAAAAGTTGATTCGGCTGTGGTGCAAATTGTGCGTAAGGCACAGCCAATTAGGCTACCGAACAAGGATTTGTTTAACAAAATCGTTAAGGTGAGTTTTGCTCAAAGACGCAAAACCATTTATAACAATTTGAAACATCTGGTTGGTCAGGAGCTGCAGACGATTGATGATTTACACGAATTATTGCGAGCTGCCGCTATTGCTGAGAATCGGCGGGCAGAACAGTTAAGTATAGCTGACTACTTGAAGTTGACAGAATTGGTAGACGCAAAATAATTTTTGGTTAAATTTTGACCAAATAATGAGTAAAATATATCCACAGGCAATGATAGTACTCCCTGTGGATAATTTGCATTGCGGTGGAAAACCTGTTATAATTGTTTCACAAGGAGTGTGAAGCAAATGCCTATAACAATAGCATCGATTAAGCACCAACTTGACGACCATCTTGGTCAGAGCTTGACTGTCGTCGCCCAAGCGGGAAGAAAGAAAGTGACCCGGCGTAAAGGAACACTACGAAAGACTTTCCCTGCGGTTTTCGTTGTTGAACTAGATCAAGACGAGAACAACTTCGAACGCGTAAGCTACAGCTACACGGATCTTTTGACCAAGACCATCCAACTCGAGTTCGAGGAAGTAATTTAATTGAATAAATCACGAACAATCACTAGTATTTTTTCGTAAAATACTAGTGATTTTCTTTTTTTTGCGGTATTCTTAAACATGAATATTCGAATGGAGGAAGTCGCTTGAAACGCTCTGAAAGATTGGTCGATATGACAAGCTATCTCATGGCTCGGCCGCACACATTGATTGCTCTACCTTTTTTTGCCGAACGATACGATGTTGCAAAATCCTCAATAAGTGAGGATCTCGCAATCGTGAAGCACACGCTCGCTAAGCACAAGAACGGAATCCTTGAAACTGTTGCTGGTGCTAGTGGTGGTGTACGCTACATTCCTTTCGTGGGCCGCAAGATTGCCAATAATGTTTTAGTTAATTTAAGCAAAAAAATTGATGATAGCCACCGGATACTTCCTGGCGGCTTTGTTTACCTGTCTGATATCCTGGGCAATCCCCAGACTTTAAGGCAGATTGGTGAATTAATTGCTACTAGTTTTGCCTTTGAAGAGATTGACGCGGTAATGACCGTCGAGACCAAGGGAATCCCCCTTGCTGCGGCCGTGAGCGAATTTTTGAACGTGCCGTTCGTGATTGTCAGACGAAAGGCGAAGATTACAGAAGGTTCTACTATTAGTGTTAATTATGTAGCTAGCTCGTCCAAGAGAATTGAGAAAATGGAACTGGCAAAGAGAAGCCTGCAACCAAATTCACGCGTGCTCATCGTGGATGACTTCATGAAGGGCGGCGGAACTTTAACCGGGATGACTGAGTTAGTTAAGGAATTTGACTGTGAGGTGGCTGGTATGGCCGTACTTTGTGAGACTCGTTCTACTGAGCAGAAGGTGATCAAAGATTACCTGTCACTCATCGATATTGAGGAAGTGAACGTGGAACAGAAGATGATTAAGGTCCATCCAGGCAATTTCTTAATGAAGACGGACTGGGAGGTGTTCTAGGTGAGCACCTACCTGCCAGTCGTTAAGTCAGCTTTAATTGCCTTCCCGTTTGTAGCACTTTTGCTGTTCCTCCCAATCTTCTCCGTGCAGTACCGCAAAAACTAGTCGTTCATTCCTTGGCGGGCAGTAGTGATTTATTCCTTTATCTTCTATCTATTGACTGTTTATTTCATGGTAATCTTACCACTGCCGAGTCAATCCAGTGTGGCGGCGCTGACAACGCTAACCATGAATCTACACCCGTTTGAATTTGTGCGGTAATTTATGAAATATTCACCATTTGTGTTGACGGATCCGGGGACGTATAAGGGCGCTTTGATCTCGGCTTCGTTTATCCAGACTGCGTTTAACCTACTTTTGACGCTCCCCTTTGGCGTTTATCTCAGGTATTATTTCAAACGAAATTGGCGCCAGACCCAGTTATGGTTAATCATTATTCCGTTCATCTTCTTCTGGACGGCGGATTGGCTGGCATACACGGGCACAGTTAGTGAGAAGGATTTGCCCCAAACGCTCTTAGTTGTGGGGGTTTCGGTGGCCATCGTTGCCGTCTACCTCCTGCACCTGTTTGTCAGCCTTTTCTTCAGGAATCCACGTTTAATCTATGAAAAAATTTCTAAAACCCGCACAATAGCGGTTAAAAAGGATCGTACACATGAATAATCGTTATGTCATCATTCTCGCGGCCGGTAAAGGCACTCGCATGAAATCAAAGTTATATAAGGTACTCCACGAAGTATGTGGGAAGAGCATGGTTGAACACGTAGTCGACCAGGCAGAAGCAGTTGAGCCAAAGCAAATTGTGGCCATTGTTGGTCACGGGGCGGCGGCTGTAGAAGAAAAGCTCGGCGAACGAGTTTCATTTGCTCGCCAGGCCGAACAACTAGGAACTGGCCACGCGGTTTTACAAGCAAGCGCGCTACTTGAACAGGAACAGGGAAGCACGCTAGTCATCAATGGTGATACACCACTGCTGACGGCAGCAACGTTTGAACAATTATTTGCCGCTCACGATGCGTCTGATGCTAAGGCAACCGTACTGACTGCCGTTGCGCCAGACCCTACCGGTTACGGACGTGTCATCCGTGATGCTGCCGGTAATGTATTGAAGATTGTCGAGCAAAAAGATGCCGACGAGCAAGAACAGGCAGTGCAGGAAATTAACACAGGCGTGTTCGTATTCGATAATCAGGCACTCTTCAAAGCCCTCCACCAAGTAACGAATGATAATGCTCAGGGCGAGTACTACTTGACCGATGTGATGGAAATTCTGCGTGGCCAAGGTGAGAGCATCGGTGCATATCAAACCGCTGACTTCGACGAAACGATGGGAGTCAACGACAGAGTAGCACTGGCGCGGGCCAACCAACTGATGCAGGCCCGAATTAATCGGGCACACATGATGAACGGTGTGACGTTCGTCGATCCAGCTAATACGTACATTGATAGTACGGTCCAAATTGGCAGCGATACAGTGATTGAGGGTGGCGTTGTGTTAAAAGGACGTACTGTGATTGGCTCAGATTGCCAGATCCAAAGCGGGTCACGAATTGTTGATTCGACGATTGGTAATCACGTGGTCGTAACTTCATCAACCATTGAGGAATCCATCATGCACGATCACACCGATATTGGACCAAACTCACACCTCAGACCTGAATCAGAAATTAAGTCTGGTGCTCATATTGGGAACTTCGTTGAAGTGAAAAAGGCAGTGATTGGCGAGCGTTCTAAGGTTGGCCATCTGACTTACGTGGGGGATGCCACGATTGGTAAGGACGTCAACGTCGGTTGTGGCGTGGTCTTCGTCAATTATGACGGTGTGCAGAAATTCCATTCGACAATTGGGGATAAGTCCTTCATCGGTAGTAACTCAAATATTATTTCACCCGTAGTGATGGAGCCGAATTCGTTTGTGGCAGCCGGTTCAACGATTACGAAGGACGTGCCACGTCACGCGATGGCGATTGCTCGCAGTAGGCAAGAGAACAAGCTTGATTTCTGGAAGCGTTTACCATTAGGACATGATAAAAATTGGAATTAGTAAAAGATTAGAGAGCGTTTATTTCGGACCTTTTTTTTGATAGAATACTACTTTGGTAAAAGTATTTATTGCGGAGGAAAAGATGACACAATACGCAGATCCAAATTTGAAGATTTTTTCACTGAACTCAAATGAACCTTTGGCCAAAAAAATTGCCCAAGAAGTTGGTGTTGAGCTTGGGAAATCGAGTGTCAAGAAATTTAGTGACGGCGAGATTCAGATCAATATTGACGAGTCGATTAGAGGGGCCGATGTCTTCATCGTCCAGTCTACTAGCGCACCTGTAAACGACAACCTGATGGAAATGTTAATCATGATTGATGCATTGAAACGCGCGTCGGCTAAAACAATCAACTTGGTGATCCCATATTATGGCTACGCTAGACAGGACAGAAAATCTCGTGCCAGAGAGCCAATTACAGCGAAGTTAGTTGCGAATATGATTAGCCGTGCTGGGGCAACCCGTGTGCTTGCACTTGATCTGCATGCAGCACAAATTCAAGGTTTCTTCGATATTCCGGTTGATCATCTGATGGGTGCCCCACTTTTGGCTGATTACTTCTTATCTAATCACTTAGAAGGGGATGCTGTGGTTGTTTCACCTGATCACGGTGGTGTGACGAGAGCACGTAAGTTGGCTGAGTTCTTGAAGGCCCCAATTGCGATTGTTGATAAGAGAAGGCCTAAGGCAAATGTGGCCGAGGTCATGAATATTATCGGTAGTGTCAAAGGTAAGCGTGCCATCCTGATTGATGACATGATTGACACGGCGGGGACAATTACTTTAGCCGCACAAGCGCTGATTGATGAGGGTGCAACAGAAGTCTATGCAAGTTGTACGCATCCGGTTCTGTCTGGCCCGGCCATCGAACGAATTGAGAATTCCGCAATTAAGAAGTTAATTATTACTGATTCAATTAACATTCCAGAAGAAAAACGGATTGATAAGATGACCGTCGTATCGGTTGGTCAATTAATCGGGGATGCCATCAAACGGATTTATGAGAATAAACCTGTTAGTCCATTGTTTGAAACAAGATTTAAGAGCAGATAAAAGAGTTGATTCAAAAAGCATTGAAGTTAGTCCTTTTGGACTATCATTCAATGCTTTTTTGCTGTTGCATATTTGGTTTGAAAATTTAGCAGTACGGATTCCGACTTGTTAAGTATAGTTGCTAAAACAACTGCGGAAATAAGTACAATTGGAAAATAAACGAATAATGTGAATGTACCGCGTGCATTAAACGGCTCGAAATGTATTCTGTTAAAAATAATTAGAATCACTGGATGAGAAAGATACAGAGTATATGTTAGGCTTGATAGAAATTTTACTGGAGAATGTAACTGTGGAAGTATCTTTATGATCCAAGTACCTAGTTTATAAAAGATAATCAATGTGGCCAGAGTCATAAGTAAAGGATCATAGTATTCAAGGTATATTACAAATTGATTGGTCTGTAATCGTTCAATGAATAGTGCAACAGTTAATGTAATTGCAAGTATTATGTAGCTGGTTAAAACAATAGGTGTGCTTAGATGTTCAAGATAATTATGTTCATGTAACCAGATACCAATATAAAAGTAAATTCCCCATTGTAATGGGCTTAACCACAATATACGGTTGATAAAGTTAATAGGAATTATGCCTGTAACAAGGCTTACGATGATTGGTGAAATAAGGAGAACCATGAAAATTAATTTACTATACTTTTGCATTAATTTGTAAAACATTATGCTAATTGGGTATTGAATTATCATAATCAACAAAAAATAGGTATGGTACCACATATTACCATATAATATATGGGTAATTAAGTACCTGATATTATAATCTCGAGCTGAATGACTCAATACGAGATAAGCAAAGTATAGTAGGCTCCAAGTGATATAAGGTAGAAAAAGTCTTTTTAGGTCATGTTTTACTATATCAAGGAAACTGATATTAGGATGTCTCTTGACTGTGTAAATTACTGAATAACCACTGAGAATAAAAAAGATTGGAACAGCAACGCTAGCAAACCTATTGAGTAACCTGGCGTAGAAAATATTTTGAACGGCAAACGGCGCTAATGAGTGAGTCATCACAACGAGAATAGCAGAAAATATCCTCAGAAAATCAATATATTCATAAATTTGCGTTTACACAATATTTTTGACACTCCCTTAAAAATTCTAGATCTTTTTCTCAATTAGTAAGAAAGTGGCTGGCAAGAGGGCGGCAAGGGAGCTAGTGTAGCCGATGTGATGACTCAAGGTTCAAGTACTGCGGAACGTGAAATTACGGAGGGTGTACTCCCTGGGAAAGTTTATCCAAACCACGAGGCAATTGACTTCTATCACCGTTATCAAGCAGACATCAAGTTGTTTGCAGAATTAGGCTTGAAGTGTTTTAGAACCTCCATTGCTTGGACGAGAATCTTTCCTAATGGCGATGAAGCAGAGCCAAATGAGGCGGGTTTGAAATTCTATGATGATCTGTTCGATGAGTGCCTCAAATACGGGATTGAACCCGTGGTTACTCTCTCGCACTTCGAGATGCCATATCATCTGGTAACTGAGTATGGTGGCTGGCGGAACCGTAAGGTGATTGACTTCTTCGTCAATTTCGCCACTGCTGTCTTTAACCGGTACAAGAATAAGGTTAAGTATTGGATGACCTTTAATGAGATTAACAACCAGACTAACTACGATCGGCCCTTCACACTGTTCACTAACTCGGGTATTACTGTGAAGCCCGGGGAGGATGCTGAGAAGACGATGTACCAAGCTGCGCACTACGAACTCGTCGCCAGTGCCCTAGCTGTCAAAATTGCGCATGAAATTAACCCTGCAATGCAAGTTGGTTGCATGATAGCGATGTGCCCAATCTATCCGGCAACCTCTAAGCCAACTGATATCATGAAGGCGGAGCGGGCAATGCAGACCCGTTACTACTTCAGTGATGTGCATGTTCGTGGTGAATATCCTGCATGGCTAGCTCGTTATTTCGAAAATAAGGACTTTAACCTAGATATCACGGCAGAAGATTTAGAAGCTCTAAAGACCGGCAAAGTTGATTATGTTGGTTGGAGCTACTACATGTCATTCACCGTCAAGGCTAAGGACCAAGAGGATGCTGATTTCAGTTACCGTGAGAGCGAATACTTAATTCAGAATCCGTTCCTGGAAGCTTCGGAATGGGGTTGGCAGGTTGATCCACTTGGACTCCGCTACTCGATGAACTGGATTCAGGATCGTTACCAGATTCCCCAATTTATTGTGGAAAATGGTTTGGGTGCCATCGATAAATTCGAGGATGGGACTGTGCACGATGACTATCGTGTCGACTATCTGCGCGACCACATTACGGCCATGCGTGATGGTGTCTTGCGTGATGATATCAAGCTGATGGGCTATACTCCATGGGGAGTAATTGACATTGTTTCCGCAAGTACTGGTCAAATGGATAAGCGGTATGGTTTAATCTATGTAGACAAGAATGACAAAGGTGAAGGAACCTTAGATCGTTACAAGAAGGATTCCTTCGCTTGGTTCCAACACGTCATTTCGACAAATGGCGCAGAATTAGAATAGGAGAGTTGATTGATGAGGGCTAAAGTTGTAGCAAATGTACCTGCAAAGTACTTTTTTAACAAAATTACAGAATCGGTGATTGAGGATATTAAGCAGCAGACAGGTACTGTACTTTCGCGTTCACAATTAAAAGATTTCTCGTTCGACAAGAAATTTGCTAACGGGCAGTATGGTAAGCTCGAGGTGACCGACTTCAAGGATGACGAACTCTACGCATATGAGATGCACTCTGGTAAGAATGCGCATAAGGTTAGTTATCGAATCAAGCCCCTGGGTGAGAAGAAGTCAGAGCTATCTTACGTGGAGCACGTTAGTGGAAGTAGTGCTACCGTTGATTTGAACAACAAATTGACTGGCTTCATTCTCGGTTGGGTGCGCCGTAAGCGCCTGAAACAGATGGGTAAGAAGATAGAGGAATTCTACCAACAGACCCTTGCCAATACGGAATCTAACTAATAAATAATAAAAACCAGTTCGACACATCGGGTCTCGTGAAACGACGTGCAGAACTGGTTTTTTTGTCTGGAGCAATGAATGCTTATTTTTCTGGTGTATCGGTCTTACTTTGTTGCAACAAATCCCGAATCTCCTTCAGGTACTGCTCAGTTGGTGAGATGCTGCCAGCATCCTTCTTTTCTTTCCTGAAGTGATTGAAGAACTTCACGATTAAGAATACGATGAACGCGATAATGATGAAGCTAATCACGTCGTTCAGAAAGTTACCAACTGTGAATAACGCACTGCCGATGCGAAATTTGATGGCGGAGAGGTCGATTGATCCTAAGAAAATACTGATTAGTGGGTTCAAAAGATTGCTGGTGAGGGATTTAACCAGCGTTGAAAGTGCACCACCAATCAGCACACCGACGGCCATATCCAGCACATTGCCTCGATTAATAAACTCTTTAAATTCATGTATCATTTTGATTGTTCTGTTCCTACCTTTCTTCTTGTGTCTGTCTGTTAGTCGTTGGCCAACTTAATTAGTTGATTATTCTTGATATGTTGTTGAAACTCTTGGTAAATTGGTTCGAAAATCTGGGTCTGGTGTTGTTTAACAAGCATCGTCTTTGGGAAGAAGAAACGAGCATCACCACTTTGTTCACCCATGATTGAGCGAACTAACGGGCTAAACTCTGATAACTCAACCAGCGTGCCATCATCCTGCATGATCTCAATCTGCGTCTTCGGATTTTCTGCGTGGGGGTCGTATGAGTCATATGGTAGGTCGAAACTATCGTTGATGGCGGTGTAGTATTCCGGGTCGAAGCCTACCTGACTAATTAATTCCCGCATTTTAGGTAGTAATGTGACGGTCTCGTCGTTGAATTCAACCGACTTGAACGGGCGGCGGTCGAGGAACCGGGTCGCAAGATCGCTGAGGATTGGGTCCGGATGGTGCCGCCAGATACCGAAGTTGGTGTTTAACACACCGTCATCGAGGCTCAGGTAGTCGGCTAAGGTCCAGTTGTGTGCCAGAAATGGGGCGAGTTGATCGACTACCTCAAGTTGACCATCATGGTAGATATCTTGGGCGCGCTTCAAGAGGTGGTCCAATATGACTTCCATTGAGCGGGACACCGGATGGAAATAAATCTGCTGGTACATCTGAAAGCGGGAAACGATGTAGTCTTCGACTGCGTGCATGCCGCCACGGTCAAACGCGATGCCACCTGCGTAAGGGCGAATGACGCGGAGAATTCTGGTGAGATCGAAACTACCGTATTGTGTACCGGTAAAGTACGCGTCACGCAACAGATAATCCATGCGGTCGGCATCTGCTTGACTAGAAATCATCTGGACGACCTGGGGATTCGGGTAAGTTTTGCCAATCACGCTGGCTACCTTCAAAGGAAAGTCTGGGGCGACAGTGCGGAGCACCCGGTTAATCTCTGTGGTCTCATCCGTAATAATCTGCTGAGTAATGGCCTCGTGGTTTGTGTTAAAGAGCCGCTCAAAAGTGTGGGAATAGGGTCCATGACCTACGTCGTGCAACAGGGCTGCACAGAGGGCAACGATGCGTTCTGATTCGTCCCAAAGACCATCACCTGGCGTTTGTTTTTTGAAATTACGATCGAATTTATCGCAAATTTTGCGCGTAATTTCATATACGCCCAGGCAGTGCTCAAAGCGAGAATGCTCTGCACCGTGGAAAGTATAACTGGTCGTTCCGAGCTGCTTGATGCGGCGCAGTCGCTGGAACTCGTGTGTATCAATCAGGTCAAGAATCACCTGATACTGAACGTGAATATAGTTGTGGACTGGATCACGAAAAACCTTTTCTTTTGGTAATTTGACCAAGTTGTATGCCGTATTATGCATGTGGAAGAGCCTCCATTCGTTTGGCTAAGTCAGCCAGATTCTGCTCGAAGTCGTAAATGAATTGATTATCGATGATTGATTCCAGCGTGACCTCTGAGTATTTGTTGCCTTGGCGTAAAAGCTGGGCCAAAATCAGTTGCTTGAGCTGTTCGTTTGCTGTTTGATTTGCTAACGAAATGCAGTCCGCTAGATTAGTCATCGCGTTAGGATCGACGCTTGGAAAAATCAGCTTGGGGTGTGCAGGTCTATTTGCTTGTTCATAGAAGTCGTGCATCATCTGCCCGCGTGCTTGTTGATTACCAACCACGCTATAATAGAGCATGATGCCGATGTTGTCCTTTGCACGCCGCTGCGCTTGGCCGGAGAACTTGAGCCCGCCAATGCTCAGATCGTAGGTACCAGGACAGTAGGACGTACTGACTTCTCTCTGCTCTACCTGAACATCAAACGAACTGAGCGCCCCCGCCGTCAGTTTCGTTGTCGCCTCATAGGCAGCGTTGATGGAGACGCCCGTTTGTTGTGGAAAGTATAATGAGGCGTTTAGGATGCCGGCGTCGCTAACGACGCCCAGGCCGCCGGCGTTGCGCACTACATAATTGAAGTGATTCTGCTCAATGACGGCGAGTCCGCGACCAAGTGATTTGAGTTTTGTATCCATATGCCCTAAAATTACTGTATCATTAAGAGTCCAGAATTGGAGGATGGGACGTTTGAGCCTCCCAGCCAGGTAGAGTAAGACATTAGAGGTCGCGATAGCATCTAACGCCTCGTTCTTTGCAAAATACTGGTTGAGCACCAGGAAGTCTTTACTATCTTCAAATAACACGTTCGACCTCCTTTTCCATATGCTTAAATTATAACAAACCAGTCGGAAAATACTTAATTGAGAGGTAATTAAATGCAATTAGTTCAGGTGAGAGTGAAAACGACGATTACACAGGGACCAGAAACGGAAAGCTTTGAGTTTTCGGAGCGCGGGCAACTGGAGGAACTAGATGGCAAATTTATCCTTAACTACCGTGAGTCGGGGACGATTCCGGTACGCATCGAGACGATGGGGAATAAGGTTGAATTAAAACGTGGTGTCGCCCCGGCCAACTATTCAAAGCTCCATTTTGCCGTTGGCCAAAGGGTAAGTACTGAGTATGTCGTCGATGGTCAGACAATGGAGATTGCTACACAGACCAAGTCTATCAAAAGAAGCCAGCCCGATGTGCAGTCGGAAAAGATTGTCATTGAGTACGATTTATACACTGGTGTAAACTTGGTGGGAAACTATTTCTTTGAATTGATTTTTACCAAATAAAATAGTATTATTGGAGACAGACTGTGGAAGGGATGTGCACTTGTGGGATTAGAGGAATTTAAGAATCAAAAAATTGAAGAACTATCATTAATTGAAGTTGCTCATGCTATCTTGGAAGAACGCCATGAAAGAATGGCCTTCGTTGACCTAGTGAATGCAATTCAGAATTTCTTAAACACTAAAGACGAAGAAATTCGTGACCGTTTACCACAATTTTATACTGACTTAAATATCGATGGAAGTTTCATTTCCCTAGGGGATAATGTTTGGGGACTGCGGTCATGGTACTCATATGAATCCGTTGATGAAGAAGTTAATCATCCTGAGGATGAAGAAGAAACACCACGCAAGAAGAATAAAAAGGTTAATGCATTCTTGGCGGACGTTGATGATGACATCATTGACTATGATGCGGACGATCCAGAAGACGATGACCTCACAGTTGATGACGATGACGAAGAGGATGATGACGACTTCGAGAAAGTTGCAAAAGATGATGTCGACGACGATGAAGACGAAGACGAGTTACCTGATGGTATCGAAGGTCAGCTCGCTGATTTAGGCGAGGATGATGACGATCCTGATTTGGGGATTGATTCAGACACCGATGACGAAGATGAAGAATAAATCCTTGACGATTTCGTTCTAGGACTGTATTATACTTTTTGGGCACCTTACAGGCGCGTAGTTCCCTAAGTAATTAGGGAACTTTTTTTGTTTTAAGGGATTTGCCTTCCTTTAGTAGAATTACCATTAATCAAAAAGGAGTAAACAATGACTAAATATATCTTTATTACTGGCGGTGTTGTTTCATCACTTGGTAAGGGAATTGTCTCAGCATCCCTAGCTCGTTTATTGAAGAATCGTGGCCTTAAGGTGACGATGCAGAAGTTCGATCCCTACATCAATATTGATCCAGGCACGATGAGCCCTTATCAACATGGTGAGGTCTTCGTGACTGATGATGGTACTGAGACCGACCTTGACTTGGGTCATTATGAGAGATTTGTGGATGTGAATCTCAACAAGTATTCTAACGTCACCACAGGTAAAATTTACTCCGAAGTTTTACAAAGAGAACGGCGCGGAGATTACAATGGCGCAACAGTACAGGTCATTCCACACATCACGAACATGATTAAAGAGAAAATTATGCGTGCTGCAACGACGACCGATTCAGACGTGATTTTGACAGAGATCGGTGGAACCGTTGGTGACATCGAATCACTGCCATTCCTCGAGGCACTTCGTCAAATGAAGGCAGATGTTGGCGCTGAAAACGTGATGTATATTCACACTACGCTAGTGCCGTACTTGCGTGCTGCTGGTGAGATGAAAACCAAGCCAACACAACATAGTGTGAAAGAATTACGGGGAATCGGTATTCAACCAAATATGTTGGTTCTAAGAACCGAGAAGCCAATTGAGCAGGGCATGAAGGATAAGATTGCTTCATTAACTGACGTGCCACTGGATGCCGTGATTGAATCCGTCGATGCTAAGCATCTGTACGATGTACCGTTGAATTTGGAGAAACAGAAGATGGATCAGGTTGTGGTCGACTTCCTCGGCTTAGATGTCCCAGCTGCCGATCTGAAGGACTGGACGAACCTTACTGAACGGGTTCATAACCTAAAACACACAACCAAAATCACGTTGGTAGGTAAGTACGTCGAGTTACAAGATGCCTACATTTCTGTGACAGAGGCTCTGAAACATGCTGGCTATGCTTACAATTCAGCGATTGAAATTAAGAAGGTTAAAGCTGAGGAAATCACGGCAGAAAACGTGCAAGAAAAATTGGGTGATTTGGATGGTCTAATCGTTCCCGGAGGCTTTGGCGATCGTGGACTTGAAGGCATGATTGAATCGATCAAGTATGTGCGTGAGAATGATATTCCATTTCTCGGTGTCTGCTTAGGGATGCAAATGGCTTCCGTAGAGTTTGCTAGAAACGTGGTCGGACTGAAAGATGCCAACACAACCGAAGTTGATGAGAACGTGAAGAACAACGTGATTGACCTGATGGCTGACCAAAAGGATATGGAAAATATCGGTGGTACTCTCCGTTTAGGCTTGTATCCTGCAACGTTGAAGCAAGGTACTAAGACAGCTGCTGCCTATGACAATCAAAGTGTCATTCAAGAACGTCACCGTCACCGCTACGAGTTTAATAACAAGTATCGTGCGCAATTTGAAGAGAAGGGCATGGTTTTCTCAGGGACTTCACCTGATAACCGGTTAGTCGAAATTATCGAATTACCTACGAACAAGTTCTTTATCGCAGCGCAATATCACCCAGAATTTCTTTCACGGCCAATGCGTCCAGAAGGTTTGTTCAAGGCGTTTATTGGTGCGGCAAGTGATCTACCTGAAAGTGACTTTACAAAATAATAAGAGGGACCTGACCGGTCCTTTTTTATTACAGTTGTGTCTGCAGCTTGTGTTTTTACTGCAATTCTTTTAACATGTTATTGATATGCATTCTAGTCAATGCAACTTTTAATTGGAAAAGGATCTTTCCCTCAATGAAAAAAATGATCATCCATGGTGGAAAGCCCTTAAAGGGCGACGTTTGGATTGGCGGTGCGAAGAATAGCACCGTTGCCCTCATTCCTGCGTCAATACTCTCTCGTACTCCTGTCACGCTTGATTCTGTGCCGAGAATTCAGGATGTGGATAACCTGATGGATCTCTTGGCTGAGATGAACGTCACGAGTGAGTTTGTCGAAACTACGCTGAAGGTGGATCCCTCGAATATTGAAATGCATCCTCTTCCTGCCGGTAAAATCAAAAGCTTACGTGCTTCCTACTATTTCATGGGGGCTTTACTCGGTCGTTTCGGCCGAGCTGTTGTCGGATTTCCGGGCGGAGATGATATCGGCCCCCGTCCCATTGACCAGCACATTAAGGGGTTTCAAATGCTCGGTGCGAAGGTGCGTAATGAAAATGATGAAATCGTCATTACTGCACCGGAGGAGGGACTGCACGGCGCTAATATTTATCTGGAGATGGTCTCAGTCGGAGCGACAATTAACATAATTTTAGCTGCTGTGACTGCCTCCGGTCGGACGGTAATTGAGAATGCTGCCAGGGAGCCGGAAATAATCGATCTGTCCACATTCTTAAATAATATGGGGGCGCGCATTCGTGGCGCGGGCACTGATACCATCAGGATTGATGGTGTGCCCGTATTGCAAGCTAGAAATGCGCATACGATTATCCCAGATAGGATTGAGGCAGGGACATACATCTCACTTGCCGCCTGTGTAGGTGAGGGAATCCGTGTCTGTAACATTATCGAAGAACATTTGGATTCATTCTTGGCGAAAGTTGAGGAAATGGGCGTCGGAATGGAGGTCAATGAGGATTCGATTTACGTTTATCCGGCAGGTGATCTTCAGATGATTCAGATTAAGACGATGCCTTATCCGGGCTTTGCGACTGATCTACAACAGCCGATTACACCATTGCTGCTCTCGGCCAAACAAGGTGAGGGTGTAATAATTGACACCATCTATCCGAAGCGTGTGCGGCACATTCCGGAATTACAGCGAATGGGTGCAGATCTTCATGTGGAAGATGATATTATTCTGATTCACCCAAGTAGTCATCTAAAGGGAGCCAAAGTTTCCGCAGATGAGATTAGAGCTGGGGCAGCTTTGATGATTACTGGCCTTATGGCAGAAGGTGAAACAGTGATTGAAAATGCCGATAACATTCTCCGTGGCTATGACAGAGTTGAGTTGAAGCTAAGGCAATTAGGCGCTGATGTAGAGATTGTGGACGCCTAGAATTCAGTAGACAAAGATATATGAGAAACAAAATTTAATTTTTACCAGAAGAAAAGCAAAAATCCTAGTGATTTTTGATTTTTTGTTTTTATATTGGACGAAAAATACCGCGGTAGAGCGGTATTGTGAACGCAATTCCATTTATTTTAAGAATAGTATTGACACAAGCTTAAACTAACCTTAAACTAAGAATAATTTCAAAAATCTAACAGTTGGTTTTCTGAGAGAAATAATTTAGTTGGGGGATTTAAAAATATGAAGTATAAGAAATTTGCGGCACTTGCTGTCACATTTGCTTCTGTCGCTTTACTAGCTGCCTGCGGAAACAGCAGCTCTGATAAGAGCAGTTCAGATTCTAGCAAAACTGCAAGCACCAAATATGCTTACGTGTATTCAACTGATCCAGACTCATTTGACTACAATGTAACCATGCGTGCAACGAACAATGACCACACGATTAACTTCGAAAATGGCTTGCTCGAAAACGATAAGTATGGTGAATTAGTTGGTTCATTGGCTAAGTCATGGAAGGTAAGTGACGATGGTCTCACTTACACATACAAATTGCGTGATGCAGACTGGACAGACAGTGAAGGTAACGTCTACGGCAAGATTACCGCTCAAGACTTCGTTACCGGCTTGAAGCACGCTGCTGACTCTAAGTCAGAGCAGATGTATGTTGTTCAAGGAAGTATCAAGGGTCTTGATGACTACGTTTCTGGTAAGACCAAGAACTTTGATGACGTTGGTGTTAAGGCTGTTGATAAGAAGACAGTTCAGTATACTTTGAACCAACCAGAATCATTCTGGAACTCAAAGACTACTTACGGAATTCTTTTCCCAGTTAACGAGAAGTTCTTGAAGCAAAAGGGTAAGGATTATGGTAAGGCAACTGCAGATAGCATCCTTTACAGTGGTCCATACTTGCTGAAGAACTTCACTGCTAAATCAGTTCTTGAATATACTGCTAACCCAAATTACTGGGATAAGAAGCACGTTTACATCAAGGATGTTAAGTTCACATTCTACGATGGTAAGAACCCAGATGAGCTTTACAAGAAGTTTGAAGCTGGTGAATACTCAAATGCCCGTGTCTTCCCTAACCTACCTGGTTACGACAAGATCAAGAAAGACAGTGGCAAGAACATCATCTACAGTATGCAAACTTCTATGACATTTAACATGACATTCAACTTGAACCGTGGCGCCTATAACTTAACTTCGAAGAAGACTGACAAAGCTAAGGAAGATACTAAGAAGGCAATCCTGAACAAGAACTTCCGTTTAGCTGTTCAAAAGTCAATTGACAAGAATGCCTATGCAGCACAATCTGTTGGTAAAGACGGTTCAAACAAGATTCTCAGAAACTCATTAACTGTACCTAGCTTCGTTAACGTTAACGGTCATGATTATGGTACTGAAGTCGAGAATCAATTGAAGAAATTGAATTCAGATTTATACAGTAACGTAAACCTTGCTGATGCCCAAGACGGGACATACAACAAGCAACAAGCCAAGGAATTATTCAAGAAAGCTAAAGAAGAATTGGAAGCCGATGGCGTTGCTTTCCCAGTTCACCTAGACCTTCCTCAATCTGAGACTTCAGCAACACTTGTAAATCAATCTAAGTCACTGAAGAAATCAGTTGAGAGCGTACTTGGTAAAGACAACGTTGTTGTTGACCTACAGTTAACTAACGATGACGAATACCAGAATGTAACGTACTATGCAACTACTGGTTCAGCATCTGACTTTGATATCAGTACTGCTACTGGCTGGGGTCCTGACTATGACGATCCTTCATCATACCTAGAAATCTACAACCCAGCAAACGGTTCACAATTGACTACTCTTGGTCTTGAAGCAACTGGTGAAGGTCAAGACATCTCTGCAGCAGCCAAGAAGGCAGTTGGTCTTGACGAATATGCCGACTTATTGAAGAAGGCAAATGCAATCACTGACGATAACAATGCTCGTTACGAAGCCTATGCAAAGGCCGAAGCATGGTTACTCGATGCAGGTCTACAATTACCAATTCAATCAACTGGTGGTTCACCAAGTGTAACTAAGTTGGTACCTCACCAAGGTGCATTTGCTTACTCAGGTGGTTACAGTTCTGGATCGTATAAGAACCTGAGACTCCAAGACAAGCCTGTGACGAACAAGGAATTCGTGAAGTCAAGAAAAGCATGGCTGCAGAAACGTGAAGAAATTGCTAAAAAAGAAGAATCAAAATAGTGCAAGTCTAAATAGATAGAGATTAGGGGGCTAGCTTTTTAAGTGGCCCCTTTTTCTTGATGATGCACATATTTAACATTTTGAAAGGAATATAAAATATGAAAAAGTATATCTTCTTTCGTGTAATTCGGTCTCTGGTCAGTATTTTCTTGGTGACGACATTAACGTATGTTGTAATCTTTCAAATGATCCCCCGCGATAAGATTTTTAAGCAAGATGTCATGATTACCAAACTCAAGGCAGAACCTGATAGATTAGCTGATTACGAAAATAACGCTTATGCGAAGATGAACTATCTCGAATATCTTGATACTAAGCATTTGGTTTCTCGCGCACAAAAAGATGGCGTGAAGGTTGATAGCGCAAATTCAAAAAGTGATAAGCAAAAGCTTCAGCAGTGGGCCAAGAAGGCAGGCTTTAAGATAAAAACGTATAAGCAAAGCAAAAACTTCTATGCTACTAGAGACCTGCCATTGCTTGAACGACTGGGCAGATTCTATGGCCACATGTTCGAGTTTGATCACCCATGGAATGTGCAGGACAAGAATAATCCGAATATGAAACGTTACTTGAAGATTGAAAAAGACCCAATGGTTGGCTGGGCGCTGGTTGGTTCGGGAACTAAGTACAAGTATCAAATTTACTTCAATGACTCTTTCCCTTACATCCACCAGAACTTCTTCCACCTGAATCTTGGTGTCTCCTACCCAACTTTCTCAGGCCGTAAAGTAACCGAGGTTATTGGTCAGAGACAAGGTCAAACGCAGAGTGAGCAACTGAAGTTAGATGACGGTACAACATTTAATACGGCCGATGATATCTATTCAAGACAGTATCAACCAAAAGATAAACAGGACGGTGTTGCCGCCGATCGTTACGGTGACAACTACACATATACGGATAAGTCATATTCTGATCCTTCAATGATTGGAACTTCCTTTAAAGCGGGAATCTTTGCCTTGATTATCCAATATGTAGTGGCCATTCCGATGGCAATTTGGATGGCGCGCTATAAAGGTAAATGGATTGACAAATTAGGAACAGGTATTGTGACGGTCCTAATTGCAATTCCCGGATTGGCCTTCATCTACGCAGTCCGCTTTGTTGTCAATAGTTTGTTCGGCATACCAGAAACTTTCCCAACACTTGGTGCAAGCGCCCTCGGTTCGTGGATTGGCCCAATTGTTGTGCTCGGTTTAATGTCTGTTCCTAGTTTGGTCGTTTGGTTTAGACGTTATATGATTGACCAACAATCTTCTGACTATGTGAAGTTTGCCAAGGCTAAGGGATTGAATGATAGTGAAATTTATAAGAAGCATATCTTTAAGAATGCATCAATTCCAATTGTACAAGGTATACCTGGTCAAATTATTGGTTTGATTGGTGGGGCAACGATGACCGAGACAATCTTCGCAATGCCAGGTATGGGTAAGATGTTACCTGATGCGATTACCGCAAATAATAATACTATTGTCATCGCCTTGGTCTTTGTGTTCACTACAATTTCTATTTTCTCAATCTTATTTGGTGATATTTTGATGACAATCGTTGATCCAAGAATTAAACTCTCAAGTTCAGGAGGTAAATAATCGTGTCAGAAAAAGAAAATACTGAGATTACCGCTGATGATTTTACCCTTGTAAAACTCGATGACAAAAGCTCAGAAGTAATTGATACGCCCAAGTATTCATACTGGAAATCCGTGGCTAGGAGTTTCTTTAGTAATAAGATTACCGTAGCCATGCTTATCTTAATTGTTGTTATCTTGCTGATGTCGTTTATTCAACCGCTGTTTAGTGGCTACGATTTGATGAACGTTGACAATATCAATAATTTGGATGCTCGTTATAACTGGCCAGATGCTAAGTATTGGTTCGGAACCGACCAAGATGGTAAGTCATTGTTTGATGCCATCTGGGCTGGAGCGAAAACCTCAATTTCTATTTCAGTTATCTCAACTATCATTACGACGGTAATTGGTGTTGTGATCGGTTCCTTTTGGGGTAGCTCGAAGGCAATGGATCGCATCATGTTGGAAATTTACAACGTGTTCTCAAACATTCCAATGCTCTTAATCGTCATGGTACTTTCATACACTTTAGGTGCCGGTTTTTGGAACCTGATTCTCGCAATGACACTAACGACGTGGTTGGGCACCGCGTACTTTATCCGTGTGCAAGTAATGATTCGCCGAGATCAAGAGTATAATATTGCTTCCAGAACATTAGGTACGTCGACATGGAGAATGATCACGAGAAATATTCTGCCGTACCTGACGTCAGTCATTGTGACCAATGTTTCATCGCTTTTGCCTGCATTTATTGGAACGGAAGTATTCTTGTCATTTCTAGGTGTTGGTCTGGGTCAAGACGTGCCTTCACTTGGACGTCTAATCTCTGATTACTCGCCATACATGTCTAGTTACCCATATCTCTTCTGGCTTCCTGTTATAGTATTGTCATTAATTACAATTTCACTTTATCTTGTTGGGCAAAATCTGGCTGACGCTAGTGACCCAAGGACACATATGTAGGAGGAGAACGGATGGTTGAAAATGTTTTAACAGTGGACAATCTTTCTGTTGGCTTTCGCGTACGTGGACGTGAGTTAAAGGCGATCAGAAATGTATCACTAGAATTAAAAGAAGAAGAAACACTAGCAATCGTTGGTGAATCGGGATCAGGTAAGTCTGTACTAACAAAGACTTTTACCGGTATGCTCGAATCAAACGGACGAATTACTGGTGGTACGATTGACTACCGTGGACAAATCCTCAGTGGTTTGAAGACTGATAAGCAGTGGGAGGGAATTCGTGGTAACAAAATCACCACGATTTTCCAAGACCCAATGACATCACTAGACCCAATCAAAACAATCGGTTCACAAATTGCCGAGGTTGTCATTAAGCATCAAGGTAAGAGTAAAAAAGAGGCGAAAGAAATTGCCATCGATTTGATGGCTCGGACCGGGATTCCGGACGCCGCTAAGCGCTATAATGAGTACCCCTTCGAGTACTCTGGCGGTATGCGTCAAAGAATTGTTATTGCCATCGCTCTTGCTTGTCGGCCAGATATTCTGATCTGTGATGAGCCGACGACGGCACTTGATGTAACAATCCAAGCACAAATATTGGATTTGATTAAGGAATTACAGGCTGAATACAAATTTACCACTATTTTCATCACGCATGATTTGGGTGTTGTGGCATCAATTGCCGACCGAATTGCCGTAATGTATTCTGGTGAGATTATTGAGGTAGGTACCGCGGAAGAAATCTTCTACGATCCAAAGCATCCTTATACATGGAGCCTGCTGTCCTCACTACCTCAATTGGCCCATCGTGGTGGAGAATTATTCTCCATCCCCGGCACCCCACCATCTCTATACAAAGATATTGAGGGTGATGCTTTTGCACCGCGTAATCCTGTGGCCTTGGCCGTGGATTTCAAGAAAGAACCGCCAATGTTCAAGGTTACGGATACGCATTATGCAAAGACTTGGTTGCTTGACGAACGTGCACCAAAAATCGAAAAACCGGAGATTATTAATAATCTGCATGAGAAACTGCTGGCGCTTGAGTACAGTGAAAATTCTGGTGACAAGGTGATTACAGAAGGGGGAGATATCATTGAACCAAGATAAAGAAGTTTTACTCTCTCTGAAGGATTTACAAATTACCTTTGGTGATGGCAAATCAAAATTTGTGGCCGTTGATGATGTTAATCTAGAAATTTTCAAAGGAGAAACATTCTCACTGGTTGGTGAATCAGGTTCTGGTAAGACGACGATCGGCCGGGCCATTCTCGGGATTAACCCAACAAGTAATGGCGACATTATTTTTGAGAATAAAAAAATCAACAAGAAGCTGTCAGCTAACGAACGCAAGGACGTGACGCGCAGAATCCAGATGATTTTCCAAGATCCGCAGGCCTCGCTAAACGAACGTGCCACAATCAATTACATCATCTCAGAAGGACTGTACAACTTTCACCTCTTCGACTCCGAGGAGGACCGGTTAGAGAAGGTCACCAAGATGATCGAGGAAGTTGGTTTACTGCCTGAGCATCTGTACCGTTACCCACATGAATTCTCCGGTGGTCAAAGGCAAAGAATCGGGATTGCCCGTGCATTAGTGATGGAGCCAGATCTAATTGTGGCCGACGAGCCAATCTCTGCGTTAGACGTTTCGATTCGTGCGCAAGTCTTAAACTTGCTGAAGAAGTTCCAAAGAGAAGAAGACCTGACCTACCTCTTCATCGCCCATGACTTGTCAGTTGTTCGTTTCATTTCTGACCGCATTGCCGTGATCAGAGCGGGCCGAATCCTCGAGGTGGCTGAGACGGAGGAATTATTCCTTAATCCGCTTCATCCGTACACTAGGGCATTGCTCTCTGCAGTCCCTGTGCCTGATCCGGTCTTAGCCAAGAAGAAGGAACTGATCGTTTATGATCCCGCAATGCACCACTACGAGACGGATAAGCCGAAGTTTGTGGAGATTAAGCCTGGTCACTTCATTTATGCGAATGAAGCTGAGCAGGAGGGTTATCACGACTACTTGGCCAAAAAGGGTATGTGATTTAGGCCGTTGCAATTGGGAGCTAAATTTGCTATCATAAATCAGTCGTAATATAATCTCTATTTCGGCAGACGAAATAGGGCAAAAGGAGAAAAATTATGAAAGAAAATATTCATCCAGATTATCATAAAGTAGTCTTCATGGACTCATCAACAGGCTTCAAGTTTGTTTCTGGTTCAACTAAGACTTCTAACGAAACTGTTGAATTCGAAGGCGAGACATACCCATTGATTCGTGTCGAAATCTCATCAGATTCACACCCATTCTATACTGGTAAGCAAAAGTTTGCTCAAGCCGACGGCCGAATCGACCGTTTCAACAAGAAGTATGGCATGAAGGAAGAAAACAAAGAAAACTAATTAAGTTTGGTATTCAAAAAGAGCCGACCCACAATTGTGGGTCGGCTCTTTATTTTGGCTGCTGGATTAGTCTATTTATCTTCATCCCGAATCTCGCGGGTGTTGAAGAATGCAAGGATAAAGTTGGCGGCGACCAGCAGACTGGTCGAGATGAATACGGCGCTATAGCCGAATATACCGGAGACGCCAGAGCCAAGCATTGGTCCGACAACGTTGCCGGCCGCTTGGAACGACTGGTTATAACTGAAGATACGACCCGTGGCCTCATACGGAGAATACTTGGCCAGCAGGGTTTGAATCTGCGGTAACATGGCGGCATCCGAAATCCCCACTAGGAGCCTGAGGAAGCCAAGCTGATAAACATTGGTCACAAATGCTTGGGGGATAAAGACTATCACCCCAAATATTAGGCCACCCAACAGGATTTTATGTGTGCCGATACGGTCGCCCCAGGCGCCAAATCGTGGGGCCGCAAGGAGGGTAGCAATTCCCGGTAGTGACGAGACAATCCCACTAACGAGCGCCACGCCGTCACCGTTATTCATCAGTTGTCGCACATACAGGCTTAGAATCGGGTTGACCGAGTTATTGGAAGCTTGCACGATGAGTGTGGTAATGAACATTCCCATAATCAGGTGTGGATACTTGAGGTTTTTGTAGAGCGAGCTGGCATTGACCATGTCCTTCTTTGCCACCGGCGTAAACTCCTCGTGTACGAAGAAGACGGTGAGGAGAAAGGCGATAAAAAGGAGTGAACCGGTGATGAGAAAGGGCACGCGGTAACCGAACGCCTCGGCAATCACGCCACCAAACAGTGGGCCAAGCAGCGTTCCAGTCACAGTTCCCGTGGTTAGGGTTCCAAGGGCCTGGCCGGACTTCTCCTTTGGTGCACTCGTGGCTAGCAACGCATTTGAATTAGAAATGAAGCCGGAGAAGACACCCTGGAGGGTCCTTAAGGCGATCAGCTGGTAGACATTTGTGACGAAGCTCATCAAGGCGATAATGATGGCCATCCCAAGGCTTGCCCGGAGCATCATGATCTTACGTCCGTGCTGATCGGCCAATTTACCCCAAATTGGTGATACAATAGCAGTAATTAAAAAAGTGGAGGAGAAAGTGACCCCACTCCAGAGATTTAGTTCAGTTCTTGAAAATTTTCCCAATGTATCAATGAATAAACTCATAAAAGGGGTGATGAGGCTAAAGCCTAAACCGGCGACGAAGTTCCCGAACCAGAGCACGTGCAGGTTTTGCTTCCAAACGGGTAATTTCTTGTTGCCGATGTTAAATGATAAACGTTTCATTGTTGTCTCCCCTTTTTATCAGATAAGATAATATTTTACGCTTGACAGCGCTGTTTTACAAGTGGCCCGATTTCAAAGCTTTTATTTCTTTGTTAAAAAAAGTATAATGGTACATGTGCAATTTTTAGTGCAGGAGTTTTGAAATGAAAATGATGCTTTCAGAGATTGCTCGCGCAATCGGTTCGAAGTTCAACAACGAGAAGTATAAAGATGTTGAAATCACGGAAGTGCAATTCGACAGTCGTCAGATAACAGAGCATGCGCTATTCGTTCCCTTAATTGGTGAACGAGATGGGCATGATTTCCTGGATGCGGCTAGAGCAAGTGGTGCCTGTGCAACCTTGTGGCAGAATGACCACGAGTTACCACAGGTGAAGTTTCCGGTGCTCGAGGTTGATGATACACTATCCGCCATGCAGTTGCTAGCAAAGTACTATCTGAATAAGGTGAATCCGAAGGTTGTGGCTGTTACCGGTAGTAACGGCAAGACCACTACTAAAGATATGATCGCCGCTGTGCTTCTACAAGAGTTCAACGTTCATGCAACTCAAGGTAATTTCAATAATGAAATTGGCGTACCGTTTACCATTCTGCAGATGAAGATGAACACGGAAGTGCTCGTCGTCGAGATGGGCATGGATCGGCCGGGCCAATTAGCGCTTTTGAGTGAGCTGGTTGAACCTGATGTGGCCGTGATCACGATGATTGGTGAGGCACATATCGAGTTCTTTGGAACCCGCGACAGAATCGCGCAGGCTAAGATGGAGATTACCAGTCATTTGAAAGAGGACGGCTTACTGGTCTATAACGGCGATGAGCCGCTATTGCGAAATTTAGCAGCGTCCCTGAGCCAAGAGAAACTTACTTTTGGCTTTAATGAAGACAACGACATTGTTGGTAGCGATATTCACTCATATAAATATCATGCGTCATTTATAACCAACGCTTCAGATGATAAATTCAGTATCCCGCTAATCGGCGGCCATAACGTCTCTAACGCATTGGCGGCCATCCTAGTCGGTGAACATTATCATGTACAATTGGCAACCATTAATCGTGCGCTACAGAAGTTTAAGGCGACAGAGAACCGAATGGAGTGGCGTAAGGGCGATGCGGGTGAGGATATCCTCGATGATATCTACAACTCAAACCCCACCGCGGCCGCTGCAGTTCTTAACTCTTTTGCTGCTGTGCCGCGGCGCAAAAACGGTCAGCGGATCATCGTTTTAGCAGATATGCTAGAACTCGGTGAGCGGGGACCGGCGTTTCATGCGCAGTTAGCTGCCGATATCAATCCGGCAGAGATAGACGAAGTCTTTCTGTACGGCACATTAATGGAGAATCTGGCTGCCAAGCTCAAAGAGAAGTTTGCGCCAGAGAAATTGCATTTGTTCCATATCGATCAGCAAGCACAGCTGATCAATCAGTTGAAAGATACAATTCATACGGATGATATTGTATTGTTAAAGGGCAGCCACAGCATGAATTTAGATCGTGTGCTTGCTGCGATATTATAGGAGGATTTTTTTGAAATTTGACCAACTAGGCTTAAGCGAGCCCATTTTAAAAGCAATTAAACGCGCAGGATTTGAGGAAGCAACTCCAATCCAGTCCGAGACCATTCCACTGGTCTTAGAGGGTAAAGACGTGATTGGCCAGGCACAAACCGGTACTGGTAAGACAGCGGCATTTGGCCTACCAATGTTGCAAAAGCTTGATAAGAATGCAAGATCCGTTCAAGCACTTGTTATCTCCCCAACCAGAGAGTTAGCAATTCAAACACAAGAAGAATTATTCAGACTTGGCCGTGACGAGAAAGCAAAGGTTCAGGTCGTCTATGGTGGTGCAGATATTTCGCGCCAAATACGTGCATTAAAACAAGTTCCAGCTATCCTGGTTGGTACACCAGGCCGTTTATTAGACCACATCAAGCGGGGCACTGTTAAGCTAAATGAGGTCCACACAGTGGTACTTGATGAGGCTGATGAAATGCTCGACATGGGCTTCGTCGAAGACATTGAAAGTATTTTAAAGAACGTGCCAAACGAACATCAAACATTACTCTTCTCGGCTACGATGCCTAAGCCAATTCAGCGAATTGGTGAGAAATTCATGCAGGATCCCGTTGTCGTTAAGATTAAGACAAAGGAACTGACTGCTGACTTAATCGATCAATACTTCGTGCGGGCCAAAGAATTTGAGAAGTTCGATGTCATGACAAGATTAATCGATGTGCAAGATCCTGATTTGGCCATTGTCTTTGGTCGGACCAAGCGCCGTGTCGACGAAGTCACACGCGGTTTACAAGCACGTGGCTACAATGCCGAGGGTATTCACGGTGATCTCTCCCAACAGAAGAGAATGTCCGTCTTGAAGCAATTTAAAGCAGGTAAGCTGGATATTCTGGTGGCAACCGATGTGGCTGCACGTGGTCTGGACGTTTCTGGCGTCTCACATGTGTATAACTTTGATATTCCACAGGACCCCGAGAGTTACGTTCACCGGATTGGTCGGACTGGGCGGGCCGGTAACTCAGGTATGTCAGTTACTTTCGTTACACCAAACGAAATGGGCTACCTCTCAACTATTGAGAGTCTAACCAATAAGAAGATGACTCCTTTACGTCCACCTTCAGATTCAGAGGCCTTCAAGGGTCAATTGACCGCTGCTACAACCCAAATCGATAAGATGATTACTGACGGTGAGCTCGACAAGTATAATGATGCGGCCGAGAAGTTGCTTGAACAATACGAAGCCGTTGATCTTGTCTCAGCATTCCTGAAGGAAATTGCCAAGGATAGCTCTAGCGTGCCGGTTAAGTTGACCTCAGAACGCCCACTACCATTCAGACGTGGTAATGGTGGCGGTGGTAACCGTGGCAACCGGAACTTTAAACGTGGCGGGGACCGTAACGACCGTCGTCGGCGCCAATCTAATACTCAGAATGATCGTCGCAATGGCGGTCGTAATGACAACAACAGTCGCGGTAACTCTTCAGACCGTCGTCGCTCAGACAATAAGGGTGGCGCGCGGCATGAATTCGTCATTAAAAAGAAGTAGACATTCAAAAGCCCATTTTGGGGCTTTTTTTGGTATGCTATTGTTAGTAATATTGAGGGTGACGAGATGATTATTGGAATTGGTAATGACGTAGCTGAATTAGACAGATTCAAGGAACATGTGCTGCAGAATGATGGCTTTGCTCGTAAAGTACTGACACCTGCCGAACTAGCCGTATACGAGACGCTAGAGGAGACGGGACAAGTGCGCTTTCTAGCGGGGCGGTTCTCGGTGAAGGAGTCATTTGCGAAGGCTTTAGGTACCGGCATCGGAAAGGGCGTGGCCTTTCAAGACATCCAGACAATCAATAATCAGCAGGGTAAGCCGATTACCAGTGCCAGAATTTTCCATGGCCGAATTTTGACGACGATTACCCACAGTAGAACTGAAGCATACACGATAGTATTGTTGGAGGATTAGAAAATTTGGTACAAGCAATGAAACGTAAGACAGCGGTGCACGTCAACTTAGGCGCAATTGCCGCAAATGTTCGCAGCACGGTTGACCATCTACCCAAGGGAACGCAAATGTTTGCGGTGGTGAAGGCTAATGGTTATGGACATGGCGCAGTCCCCGTTGCACGTGTTGCAGCAGCCAATGGAGCAACCGGTTTCTGTGTGGCTGTGCTAGATGAGGCTCTGGAGTTACGCAAGCATGATATTAAACTACCGATTCTGGTGCTCGGAATCACTGCATCAAGCTTGGCTCTAGAGGCTTTAGTGAACGACATTTCGCTGACAGTCGGGAGCCTTTCGTGGTTACAGGAAGCGAAGCAAGGCTTATTAGCTGCAAATGAACCTAATTTGGTGAATAAGAAGTTGCGAATCCACCTGGCAATTGACTCCGGAATGGGGCGTATTGGCTTCATTGAGGATGATGAGTTCAGCGCAGCTAACGAGTTTCTGTTAAAGAATCAGGATTTATTTGAAGTAGAGGGAATTTACACCCATTTCGCATCAGCTGATTCAGCAGATGAAACTTACTTCAACTATCAAGTCAAACGTTTCAATCACCTGCATGATTTACTAACAGTGAGACCAAAGTATACCCACGTTGCCAATTCGGCCACGAGCCTCTTTCATGCAGCATGTCACAGCGACCTAATTCGCTTTGGTATCGGAATGTACGGGCTAAACCCTTCGAGCACGAAGGGTGTGACGGATTTACCATTACCATATGAATTACAACCGGCGCTCAGTCTGCGGAGTGAGCTCGTGTTCGTCAAGCAGAATCACCCGGGAATGGGTGTCAGCTACGGCTCAACCTACAATTCGCAAGAGGATGAATGGATTGGAACACTGCCGCTTGGCTATGCCGACGGCTGGCAACGCCGGATGCAGGGATTCAAAGTCAGAGTTCTAGATGAGTGGTGTGAGATTGTTGGTCGGGTCTGCATGGACCAGTTCATGGTCAGGTTACCATACGAAATGCCGGTGGGAACTGAAGTTGAACTGATTGCGGCTGATTCTACTGCACCAAATTCGCTCCGAGCTGTCGCGGATTATGCGGAGACGATTCATTACGAGATTGCTTGCCTCTTGCAA
The DNA here is from genome assembly GCF_001936335.1 of Amylolactobacillus amylophilus DSM 20533 = JCM 1125. Classification (GTDB taxonomy): domain Bacteria; phylum Bacillota; class Bacilli; order Lactobacillales; family Lactobacillaceae; genus Amylolactobacillus; species Amylolactobacillus amylophilus. The sequence goes on along the minus strand of NZ_CP018888.1, from coordinate 462,778 downwards.
GACCGATTACCACGTATTTATGAGAATTAGTTGATGAAAAGTAAAATACTCTTAGAACAGTTTTATGGACGTCTATTAGCGTCTATAAAACTGAAACTAGGAGTTTTTTTGTATCAGTGAATTTAAATTAATTTAATTTTCTAAACTCGTTGACATTTACTTTTAAAAGCTTAATATGACTATAAGTAGATTTAAACAACGAACTGAACTGTGGTGGTGGCTATGCTCAAAGTGACTAATTTAAAAAAGATGTATCAAGGCTTTGAAGCTGTTCACGATATCTCATTTGAGTTGAATCCTGGTGAGGTGTTGGCATTTCTCGGTCCTAACGGTGCTGGTAAGACTACAACTATTAAGATGATACTTAATTTGATCATCCCAACGTCAGGTGAGATAGAAGTTTTTGGCGAAAAGCTTGATAATAGACACCACTACTTACTTGAAAACATTGGAGCTGTTCTTGAAGGGAGTCGCAATCTCTATTGGCGAATGTCACCGAAGGAAAATTTTATTTACTGGGGAGGTATTCGTGGAATTTCCAATAAGGATGCTATTTTAAACGGTCTCTCCTATTTAGATATGTTTGGTATTGGTGATAAGAAAGATATACCAGTACGTGAGCTAAGTCGAGGAATGCAACAAATAGTTTCAATTTGTTGTGCTTTGCTTCATCATCCAAAGATTCTTTTTTTGGATGAACCAACACTTGGCTTGGATGTCAACGCGAGCGATAAAATACAAGAAGTCATTAGCAATCTAGTACAGTCGGAAAATATGAGCGTATTATTGACTACGCATCAAATGTCTGTCGCTCAAAACCTTGCCAGTAGAATCATTATGATCAGGCAAGGACAAATTATTTTTGACCAACTTGCGCCATCTGTTATTTCTAGCTTTGATCAGGATATCTACTCACTTAGTTTTAGCAAGGAGATTACAGATAATCTGATAGATTTAATTTCTCAAACAGGTGTAGTGGAAAAGGTTGGCCGAATGGAGTATCAAGTAGCGCTTAATGCACCGCAAAAATTACCGAATTTATTACAGGTATTAGCTAGTTCACCAATTACCGCTGTAAATAAGCAGACGATAGATCTTGAGGTTCTATTTAGGAAGCTGATTAATCAGCAGGGGGTGGCTGAATGAGACGTATTTTTGTTGCTGAATTTAGTCGGATTCTTCTCTCGTACAAAAGATACCCAACTGAGGCAATTGCGCAGATTTTCATTGCAGCAGGTGGTTTCATCGCTTTAGTAAAAGGTGGCAGTTTTCTGAGTGGAATTCCTTTGATGGGAACACGCTTAAGCGACCTGGTTATCAGTTACATTTTGTGGATGTTGATTCTCAATTCAATTGGTGATAGTGGCTTTAGTGTTGTTGATGAATCCGAAGCTGGAACGTTAGAGCAACTTTACTTATCAAAATACAATCCCACACAGCTATTCTTGATCCGTAGCGTTGTCAATATAATTTTCTCACTACTTTTTATTTTGATTGTTATGACTTTATTAATGCTTGTGATGGGCATCTCTTTGCATGTTAGATTTGAACTGATTATTCTGCCAATTGTATTGGCATTGATAGTAGCAATGGGTGTTGGCCTACTCGTCGCGAGTCTTGCAATTTTGTTCAAAAAGGTCACACAGTTATTCACGATTATTCAGTTTGGTTTTATATTCCTGATTATGTACCCATTTTCAGATGGAAACATCTTGTCCCAGATTGTGGGTAACATCATGCCAATCACGCCAATTTATGTCTGGTTGACGAACATTACTCGCAGCCAATCAATGTTCTATCCAAATAGGTGGCAACTACTATTCAGTGTCGTAAATGCCCTCGTATGGTTTACTGGTGGAATTATCTGCTATCAGGTTGCATCTAATAGGGCACAGCGACTCGGTACCCTTGGTCATTATTAATAAAAAAATAAAAATCTGTTCTCCAACTTTACGGAGAACAGATTTTTCATTCTGGAAAAAGACTGATTAAGCATATGGTTGATCGTCTGACCTAATTGCTTGGCCGGATTGGAGGTCTTCAATCTCTGAGACAATGAATCCTTTTTTCTCAAGCTTGGTTACGACAGTATCTAAGAGCTCACGTGAGACGCCAGCCGGCAAAGTGAAGAGCGTTCGGCGCACGAACTCGTCCCGCTTTGCATCCAAGGTCAAACATCCTGCAATGGACGTGTACTTCGAGATAATCTTGGCCATCTTCGAGAGGTCGCCTTGCCCGTCTCCAGAAAGGGTGGTCAACACGTAACTACCGACCTTGACATTCCACGCTTCAGACAGCATATCGAGCAGTCGGGCATGCGTCAGGATACCGTAGAAGCCGCTCTCATCATCAAGTACAGCAATATAAGGTAAGTCTTTGATGTTGAAGAATACCTGGAAGAACGGTGAGTTAACCTGTATGGTCTTCGTGGCATTCTTTAGGAGATAGGTCACTGGGATGTTCATGTCGCCGCCTTGTGACTTATGGCGGTAAATATGCATCTTATAGATATTACCGCGGAAAATCTTTCCTGTGTCATCCAGGATAGGAATACAGCGGAAGCCAGAGTCTTCCAGAACTTTTAACGCCTCAGCTAAAGTTACGTTCTCAGAAACTGTCGTTAAATAATCCTTTTTTTGAACGAGTGATTTTATTAACATGTTATCCTCCAATTAGGTTGTTTACTCTCAGATGATATCATACTTTACATTAAAAATAAATTAATGTATGAAATATTTTTTGAGTAGAGGGCACGGAACACCGGGAGTTGAATTAGCGCAAAAAAAAAGTGCCGTTTGGCACTTCTCTAAAAGGCAGATTATTGACGAGTCTTGATACCAGTTTCAACAAGAGCTTTGTCCATAACTTCCTTCAACTGTTTAGCTGAAGCAGTCATTGAAGCTTGCTCTTCTTCGTTCAATGGCATTTCGATAATTTGTTCCAAACCTTTACGTCCGATAACTGCAGGTGTACCGATATGGATGTCGTTCAAGCCATATTGGCCTTCCAAATGAACTGAAAGTGGTAGCACAGCATGTTCGTCGTTCAAGATAGCCTTGACGATTCTTGCAAGTGCAGCACCGATACCATAGAAAGTAGCACCCTTAAGGTTGATAATTTCGTATGCAGCATCAGCAACTTGCTTGTGGATTTCTTCAGTCTTGTTCTCGCCAACTTCTGGGTGTGCTTTGATCCAATCAGTAACCTTTACACCACCAACGTTTGCGTGTGACCAAGCTGGGAATTCAGTGTCACCGTGTTCGCCAAGCATATATGCGTGGACCGAACGTGGGTCAACATTTTCCATTTCACCAATCCGCTTTTTAAGACGAGCAGAATCAAGTGAAGTACCAGAACCGATTACGCGATCCTTAGGGAAACCAGAAAGCTTCCAAGTTACATGAGTCAGGATGTCAACTGGGTTAGCAGCAACAACGAAGATTCCTTCGAAACCTGATTCAACGATTGGTTCAACGATTGAACTCAAAATCTTAAGGTTCTTGTTTACTAGATCAAGTCTAGTTTCACCTGGCTTTTGTGGTGCACCAGCTGTGATGACTACGACGTCAGCATCTTTACAGTCTGAGTATTCTGCTGAGTAAATGTTCTTTGGTGCAGTCCAAGGAATGGCATCGGCTAAGTCGATTGCATCACCTTTGGTCTTGTCCTTTGCAACATCGATGATACCGAACTCTTGGGCAACACCTTGTTGAACCATTGCAAATGCAAAACTTGATCCAACAGCACCGTCACCGACGAGCATAACTTTTTGTGGTTCTTCGTTTCTTGACATGAATATACGTCCCTTCAATAGATAATTGGAATCTTTTTCCAAGTAAAAGTATAACATATATAGAAAAAGAATTTGGTTAAATTTTTCACTAATAGGGTGTAGTGGCTTAAATCAATGGCTGCCAATGTGCTATAATTTTCAAACGACAAAAGGAGTGCAGAGTAATGAAATTAATTGTTGGCCTGGGGAATCCAGGCGCTAAGTATGCGAATACGAAACACAATGTCGGCTTCATGACACTTGATCAGTATGCGGATGCGAAAAATGTTAGTCTCTTGAACGAGAAATTTAATGGTTTGTATGTGAAAACCAGAATTAACGGCGAGCACGTCATCTTATTAAAGCCCCTAACTTATATGAATGAATCCGGACAGGCAGTGGGAGAGTACGCGCGCTTCTTCAAGATTGCGCCAGCTGATATCCTGATTATTCAAGACGACATGGATTTGCCATTAGCCAAACTGCGTATTCGTGAGAGCGGCTCTGCCGGTGGCCATAATGGTATCAAGAGCGTGATTGCTCACCTTGGTACCCAAGACTTTTTGCGCTTAAAAATCGGGATTCAACACCCAAAGCGGGAGAAGGTAATCGACTGGGTACTAACGCCCTTTGAAAAGGATGATGCAGCTCTGATGCAGCACTCATATTCGGTTGCGCAGGGTGCGCTGGACGACTTTATCGCCGGCGTGAGTGTGCAGGAGTTGATGAACAAGTATAATTAGTTTTGGCAATAGACGTGGTAGTCGCCACGATGAAATACGAGGTAGAAACCAGATGCAGCTGCTAGATTTAGTCCTACAGAATCGTGAGTTGAAGAAATTTATTGAGGCGGTCCCGACCAAAGGACGTTCACTACTGACAGGCGTAAATCCCAATGCTGTTTCCTTGGTGCTGGAATTGTTGTTGTACCAAATTAAACAACCAATTATCTACGTGGCTGAAAGTGAGGCCAGAGCGCAGGAACTGACAGAGCAATTAGCTGGAATACTACAGGATAACGAAAGTTACACCTTCCCGGTTGACCCATTGCTGGCGACCCAAGGGGCCTTTTCTTCACCAGATGAGTTAGCAGAACGTATCCTCGCCTTAGATTTTCTGGGCAGTAAGAGAAGCGGTGTAGTCGTGACTACGGCACAGGCACTGCAATATCAGCTTAGTCAGCCACAGGATTTTCTGACCAACAAAATCGACTTCCAATTGGGGCGGGAATATGATATCCAGCAACTTAACGAATGGTTTGTGTACGCCGGTTTCACGAAAGATAAGTTGGTGGCCCGGCCGGGCGAGTTCGCAATCCGCGGTGATATCCTTGATATTTATCCACTAAACAGAGAGAAACCACTGCGGTTGGAGTTCTTCGGCGATGAGTTAGATTCTATTAAAGAGTTTGATTTAGCTACCCAGAGAAGCGACCAGAGTCTAGACAACTTCACTGTTTTGCCAGCACTTGACCGTGTCTACGATCGGCAACGACTGCCCGAAGTAGCAGACCAAATTGAGGGTGCTATCAAGCAGAATCAGGGCAAGCTAGACGTCAGTGAATTAGATGAATTATTGCAAAACTATGCTCCAACACTTGCAGCGTTGAGGGAGAAGCAGTTGCCGGAGCACGCCCAATTACTGCTCCAGTTTCTGTTACCTAGACCTGCCAGCATCCTTGATTATTTGAGCCAGGATGGCCTGGTGATTTTCGATGACTGGAACAATTTGTTGAAAGACGTCAAGGAGTCGGATACGGAGAACCAGACGTTCATCGATGATGAGGTGAAGGGCTTGCGGTTAGCGCCACGGTTACAGAATCAATTTGAATTCGGTGCGGTGGTGAAAGCAAGTAAGCAGTCGAAGATTTACCTTTCGTTGTTTCAAAAGGGCATGGGTAGTCTGAAACTTGATCAGATGCTTAATTTAGAAACGCGTCAGGTAGAGCAATTTTTCTCACAAATGCCACTGATTAAGGCGGAGATTACTAAGTACCAAAAGCAAAAACAGACTGTTGTGTTGCAGGCAGATTCAAATAAACGGGCGCTGGCAATTAATCAGACGCTCGTGGAGTTTGGTGTGGACGTCCGCCAGCAACAAAAGAAGAACGAGGTAACACCGGGTGAAGTACAGATTGCTGTAGGTTCGTTTATGAACGGGTTCAGCCTGCCGGATGTCAACCTGGTTTACCTGACGGAACGAGAGCTGTTCAACCAGCGCCAGAAGAAACAGAAGCGGATGCCCACGCTCGAAAATGCGCAAAGAATTCGGAACTATACGGAATTAAAGCCCGGTGATTTCGTCGTTCACGTCAACCACGGTATCGGACGCTTTGAGGGGATTAAGACCCTGACCGTTGATGGGAACAAGCGGGACTATATCACGATCACCTACCAGAAGCATGATCAACTTTTCGTCCCCGCAGAACAACTCGCATTGGTGCAAAAGTATACAGCAAGTGAGGGGAAGCTCCCAAAGATTAACAAACTTGGGGGCTCCGAGTGGGCAAAGACCAAACGCAGTGTAGCCACTAAAATTGAGGATATTGCCGATGATTTGGTTGACTTGTATGCTAAGCGGGAGAGCGAGCGGGGCTTTGCCTTCTCGCAGGATAATGAGATGCAGCGTCAGTTCGAGGAGAGTTTCCCCTACCCAGAGACGCCGGACCAGTTGCGTAGTATAGCGGAAATTAAGGCCGATATGGAGCGACCCAGACCGATGGACCGGCTGTTAGTCGGTGATGTGGGTTTTGGTAAAACGGAAGTGGCACTGAGAGCAGCATTTAAGGCGGCACAGGATGGTAAACAAACGGCATTTCTGGTGCCAACAACTATTTTGGCTCAACAACATTATGAGACGATGCAGGAACGCTTCAGGGATTTCCCGGTTAATATCGCGATTCTTTCGCGTTTTCAGAGTAAGGCCCAGGTGAAGGAGACTATCTATAAGCTCGAGCGAGGACTTATTGACGTCGTTGTCGGGACCCACCGAATCCTGTCTAAGGACGTTAAATTCAAGGACTTAGGATTATTGATTGTCGATGAGGAGCAGCGCTTCGGCGTTAAACACAAGGAACGGCTGAAAGAACTTAAGGCACAGGTCGACGTCTTGACGCTGACCGCGACCCCAATTCCTAGAACCTTGCACATGTCGATGGTCGGTGTGCGCGATTTATCGGTGATTGAGACGCCACCAAGTAACCGGTATCCAATTCAAACATACGTGACGGAACAGATTCCAAGCATTGTGCGGGAGACTATCTTACGGGAGATGGCGCGTCAGGGCCAAGTATTCTACCTGCACAACAGAATCGATGATATCGAAAATGTGGTTTTTAACCTAGAACAGCTCGTGCCAGAGGCGCGGATTGAGTATATTCATGGGAGAATGAACGAGCGTCAATTGGAGGATATCCTGTATCGCTTCTTGAATCAGGACTTCGATGTGCTTGTGACCACAACGATCATTGAGACCGGTGTTGACATGAGAAACGTCAACACCTTGATTGTCGAGGATGCGGATCATTATGGGTTATCACAGCTTTATCAGCTCCGCGGGCGTGTTGGACGATCAAGCCGTATTGCCTATGCGTACTTCCTATACAAGCAGAATAAGGTGCTGACCGAGGTGGGAGAGAAGCGGCTGACGGCGATCAAGGACTTCACAGAGCTGGGCTCTGGTTTCAAAATCGCGATGCGTGACCTTTCTATTCGGGGCGCTGGGAATCTTTTAGGTAAACAGCAGCACGGATTCATCGATTCTGTGGGTTATGATTTATACGCTCAGATGCTTGATGAGGCGATCAAGAATAGGCAAGGGAAGAAGACTGCTAAAAAGACGAATGCAGAGGTAGAATTTGACCTCGAGGCGTATATTCCTGATAATTATATCGATGACCAAAGACAAAAGATTGAGTTCTACAAGAAGATTAAACAAGTAACGACGAACGAAGAGTTAGAGCAAATTGAAGATGAGCTAATCGATCGTTTCGGTGATTATCCAAGTGCCGTTGAGCATTTGCTCTTGGTCGCCCGCATCAAGCTCGCTGCTGATTTTGCACAAGTACATAATATTAGGCAGAACAAAATCGGCATCAACGTGGTTTTCACGCAGAAGATTAGCAAAGAATTGCAAGGAGAGAACATCTTCAAAGCTCTTAATGATGTTAAGCTAAGAGTGAAGGTTCACTTAAATGAACGTGGTGAGCTAGAAGTGTTATTAATAACAGATCAGAATAAAGAACGCCAGATTTTTGCAGAGTTAGAAACCTTCCTCAACCAAACTGAAGAAGTGATTGGAGTAAAGAATGAGAATCGATAAATTTTTAAAGGTATCGCGCCTGATCAAACGCAGATCAATCGCCAAGGAAATGGCCGATCAAGGGCGCATCACCGTCAATGATAAAGTGGCAAAATCTTCGACGAACGTTGCCGTGAACGATGTGCTGGAGATTCACTATGGCACGAGGGATGTGAAGGTGAAGATCATTAACATCCTGGACACGACGAAGAAGGATGAGGCCAACACTTTATACGAGGTGATGGACTAAATCGCTGCTAGACAATTGAGGTAGCGCTTGCTATACTCAAAATAACAGTATCTGACTAGAAATATTGCAATTCAGAGGGTCAGAATTAGTAGACACGAAGGGGTGTTTATTGTGAATACACAACAGAACCCAAGCGGGCCCCGGATCTTCAACCAAGTAACTGAGGCTCAACAGTATGAAATTTTAAAGAAGAAGGCGGCCCGTCGTGAGCGTGAGGTGCACCGTGTAAGACGTAACCGGATTATCGGCATCTTTAGCGTGCTTATCTTGGTGTTCGTTGTTCAGATTGCAATGGTGAGCCTGCGGACCAGCAAGATTAATTCTCAGGTCAGTGCCAGCAAGGTTCAATATCAAAAGGCTGAGCAGACGAACAAAGTCCTAAAGGGCCAAGTGAAGCAGTTAAAGGATGAGACTTACGTCGGGAAACTGATTCGCTACAAATATTATTACTCAAAACCCGGTGAGACAATCTATAACTTGCCAACAAGGGACTTTGAACTTTCAACGCAGAATGGCGAGTAACATGGCGCAAAAAGCAGTGGCTAATTTAGCTAATATTAGTGTGGGCTCGCGTTTTTATGGGCGGATTAACAACATAACCGCATTAGGTATCTTCGTGACCATTGATCGTGGCCACTCTGGTCTTGTTCACCGAAGTGACTTTACCGACTGGCCAAATGACCACGAACGTTATCAAATAGGTGACGAGGTTCGCGTGGTTGTATTGAGTAATGAAAACAACCGAATTGGTTTATCGCTATCTCGCTTAGATGATCCTGCGTTAGTGGATACAACTAACATCTTCTCTTTGACTGCGCCAGAAGAATTTGAAGCAATACTAAGTCAGACGCTGGACGAGGCAAATCAGACGATTAAGCAGTTAGAAGAACAGAACAATGGCCGTTAGGCCTTTTTTTTATCAGTGGACAAACTTGTGGATAAAATTAGCAATTCAATCAAAAAAATTCTGAAAGAGCAACAGCTAGCGTTTAGTAATCAGACGGTGATCTTAGCTGTTTCTGCCGGTCCAGACTCAATGTCACTCCTGGCGGGCTTCTATCAGCTTAGTCGCCAATATGACATGAAACTGATTGTGGCGCACGTCGATCACCAGTTGCGGCCCGATAGTGCGGCGGAATATCGGTTGCTTCGAGAATACTGCGTTGCAAGAGATATTACTGTTTTGAATAAGCAGTGGCCGATTGCAGAACATCCGCCAAAGGGACTAGAGGCTTCTGCGCGAGAATTTCGCTATTCTTTTTTTACCGAGCTTATGCGTAAGTATAATGCCAGTTTCATCGCTACTGCGCATCATGCCGATGATCTGCTAGAGAATATTCTGATGAAGTTGATTCGCTCGGGTGATTTGCGCGAGATGACTAGTCCGAGGGCGGTAGTTAGGCAACAAGAACGGATCGTTGTCAGACCACTCATGGGTTTCTCTAAGAAGGAGTTACTCGATTACTGTCAGGTAAATCGGATTCCCTTCATCGTGGATGAAACTAATCAGAGAGACTTCACAATGCGTAATCGGGTTAGACACCACCTGGTGCCGTTACTTAAAGGAGAAAATTCGCAGATTTTGCAGAATGCGCTGTTCATGCAGGAGCAGGTGGCGCAACTAGATGGTCTTGCTAGTAGCCTGGTCAAACGGATTCCGCAGCCGGAACTACTTGGCAAGTGGCATCGTGGGCTATTTGTCGGTCCAAGGGATGCACTATCTGACCTTGAAACTGCCCAACAGGCACTCGTGTACGAGAAGCTAATTGCCCGTTACCTCCAGAAAAGTGTGAAGGTTGATGCAAAAAGATTGGCCCGTCTGGCAAAAATTGACGGAGGTCAAGTATTAGAACTGAAACAACAAGTTAAACTGGTTGTTACAAGACAGCATTATTTTCTTGTTGATGCCGCTCAGTTGGAGCTGCTATTGCAGACTTTACCGAAGCACATTGCAGTCGACAAGCAGTTTGTTGTGGGCGGTGACGTCTTCGTTGTTACAAAGAACAAGGCCGCTTTGCCAAACCATATCCTGCTGGGCACGTTTTATGCCGGTGAGACCAAGACCTTTGGCATTAGGCAAGTGCAGCCTGGCGATAAGGTGCGGCTCAGTGACGGTGCACATCAGCTAGTCAAAAAGCGTTTTGCGCCGCAGGGCATTCCAGCGAGTGTGCGCAATTACTTCTGGGGGCTAACCGATGAAGAGACACGTGATTATTTATGGATAGACTGTGCCTACACCAATCAGGTGATTCCAAAAAATAGTTGTCACTATGCAATTTATCAGGTATTAAAAAACTCTAAAGAAAAATAAATAATTAGTGGATTATTAGTATTTGTGGTATCATTTTTTAGTAATTCGAAGAGGATTTCCGGAGGTTATCTATGAAAAATAATAAGAATCGACTGTTAGGAAATGGTCTGTTCTATATTGTGGTGTTTGTAATTCTACTTGCTGGTATTAACTGGGCACTCGGCTCAGGTAATTCGAGCGGTTCAAGTGAAACAATCAAATATACGGAATTTGTAAAAGATTTAAAATCAAAGAAGATTGCCGAATTTAATATTCAGCCGTCAAACGGTGCTTATACAGTCTCTGGTAATTACAAAAAAGCGCAGACACCAAAGAAGAAAGCAAGCACAAGCTTTGATTTCTTCGGTGGCAGCCAATCGGGTAAGGTAACTGGATTCACTACCACAATATTGAGTAACGATTCGACCGTTAAAGAGGTTTCGGATCTTGCCCAAAAGAGTGGCACCGAGATTAATAGTCAGGGTGAATCTCAATCAGGTGCATGGATCTCAACCATCGTGATGCTTGTACCAACCGTCCTCTTCATTGTGATGCTCTGGATGATGATGAGCCAGAGTGGTCAAGGTGGCGGTGGAGGCGGCCGTGGTGTAATGAGCTTCGGCAAGTCAAAAGCTAAGCCACAAGATTCGAAGAAGAATAAGGTAAGATTCTCGGACGTTGCGGGTGCAGAGGAAGAGAAGCAAGAATTGGTTGAAGTCGTCGAGTTTTTGAAGGATCCGAGAAGATTCTTAGCTCTAGGCGCACGGATTCCGGCTGGCGTCCTGCTTGAGGGACCTCCCGGTACTGGTAAAACTTTGCTGGCCAAAGCTGTTGCCGGTGAGGCTGGTGTACCGTTCTACTCAATCTCCGGTTCTGACTTCGTCGAGATGTTTGTCGGTGTTGGTGCGTCTCGTGTACGTGATTTATTTGAGAATGCGAAGAAAAACGCGCCGGCAATCATCTTCATTGATGAAATCGATGCCGTAGGGCGTCAACGTGGTGCCGGCATGGGTGGTGGCCACGATGAACGTGAGCAAACATTGAACCAATTGCTGGTTGAGATGGACGGATTTACCGGTAACGAGGGCGTGATCGTGATGGCGGCTACTAACCGTTCTGACGTGCTTGATCCAGCGCTGCTTCGTCCGGGCCGTTTCGACCGGAAGATTCTCGTTGGTCGGCCAGATGTTAAGGGCCGTGAGGCTATCTTGAAGGTGCATTCTAAGAACAAGCCTTTGGGTGATGATGTTGATTTGAAGATGATCGCGCGGCAAACGCCAGGTTTCGTCGGTGCCGATTTAGAGAATGTGTTGAATGAGGCTGCACTTGTCGCAGCACGGCGCAACAAAAATGTGATTAATGCCGAGGATATTGATGAGGCGGAGGACCGAGTTATCGCCGGGCCAGCCAAGAAGGACCGGGTTATTTCTAAGAAAGAACGCGAAATGGTGGCCTTCCACGAAGCTGGACATGCCATTATCGGTTTAGTGTTGAACGACTCCCGTACCGTCCGGAAGGTAACTATCGTTCCGCGTGGACGAGCAGGTGGTTATGCCATCACATTACCTAAGGACGACCAGTTCCTCTTAACTAAGAAGGAATTGATGGAACAAATCGTTGGTTTGATGGGTGGGCGCACTGCTGAAGAGATTATCTTCAACGTGATTTCTACCGGTGCTTCAAATGACTTCGAGCAGGCGACACAGATTGCCCGGGGCATGGTGACCCAATATGGGATGACCGAGAAGCTCGGTACTGTTCAATTGGAGCAAGAGGGTCAACCGTTTGTGGGAGCTGGCTATGGTCAGTCACCTGCCTACAGTGAATCCACCGCCGCTGCAATTGATAGTGAAATTCGCCGAATTATTAACGAAGGACACGAACAAGCAAGACAGATTATTGAAGCTCATCGTGAACAACATAAGGTAATTGCTGAGGCATTGTTGAAGTATGAAACTCTGAATGAAGATCAAATTCTTTCATTGTTCAATACCGGTTCCATGCCTGATGATGGCAGTGAAGAATATCCAAGCGAAAAAGCATCGACTTACGAGGAAGCTAAGAAGGCTGCCGAGAAGAAAGATCATGCTAAAGTTGCTGAGGATGACACGAACGCCATCAATGAGCAAACCGCGCCAACTAATGTAGCAAATACAGGCGGAGATTTTTCAGAGTCAAGTGAAGAAGATAAAACAGTTGACAAAGATGACGCAAATAAAGACAATTAATCATTGTTAACAAGATAGAGCCTGTTGGCTCTATTTTTTGTGGAGGAATAAATGGACGAGAAGACAGATTATCTAGTTAAAGGGATTGATGGCACGAAGAATTTCCGGGCGATTGCTCTTAGGACGACTAACTTAGTCGAGGATGCACATTCACGGCATGATACCTGGAGTGCTTCTTCCGCGGCGCTTGGCCGGACGTTGACCGGTACGATTTTGCTTGCAGCGGCTGAACTGACGGATGATGAAGAATTGACCGTGCGGATTCAAGGAGACGGACCGGTTGGTGGGATTGTTGCCACGGGCAAGGCCGACTACACAGTGAAGGGCTATATTCAGAATGCGCATGTTGCTTTGCCAACCACGAAGGCGGGTAAAATTGACGTCGGCCGCGCTGTTGGTCAGGGACTGTTAGCAGTCACCAAAGATTTAGGATTAAAGGAACCTTTTACGGGTCAATCTGCCTTAATTTCCGGTGAGATTGCCGAGGACCTAACCTATTATCTTGCCCAATCTGAACAGATACCTTCCTCGGTTGGCTTGGCTGTGTTTGTTAATCCGAATGAGTCGATTGGTGCAGCGGGTGGCTTTATTCTTCAGGCTTTGCCCGGTGCCACGGAAGCCCAGATTACGACGGTGGAGCAACGGATTAAAAATTTACGCCCACTATCAGAACAATTTCTTGCTGGTGTAACACCAGAACAGCTATTGGCACAAATTCTCGGCGATGATTGCAAACTTTTGGAGACTAGTCCTGTTGCTTTTGAATGTGATTGCAGCAAAGAAAAGTTTGGTAAAATAATCGCGACGCTTGCTCGAAAGGATTTGTTGGAAATGGTTAACGAGGATCATGGAGCGGAAGCTAGCTGCAAGTTCTGTGGTAATCATTATGAGTTTAGTGAAGCCGAACTACAGCAAATGCTCTCAGCTAAATAGGCTGGCTTGTAGGAATATTTCTAAACTGTTAGAATAGTGCGAGTGAATTGAGGAGAACAGTATGTGGAAAATTAGGGATGTAGAGATTAAAAACCAGGTTGTAGTTGCGCCAATGGCTGGAATTAGTAACTCTGCCTTTCGGGTAATCTGTAAGGAATTTGGCGCTGGCATGGTTGTCTGTGAGATGATTTCCGATCGTGGAATTATACATAACAATGCTAAAACACTGGACATGTTGTACGTCGATCCAGTTGAACACCCAATGAGTATTCAAGTCTTCGGCGGGTCAAAAGAGACGCTTGTTCAGGCCGCTAAATTTATCGACCAGAATACCCAAGCTGATATTATCGATATTAACATGGGCTGTCCTGTACCGAAGGTAGTTAAGACGGATGCCGGTGCCCGCTGGCTACTTGACCCGAATAAAATTTACGAGATGGTCTCGGCCGTAGTTGATGTGGTGAATAAGCCCGTGACCGTGAAGATGCGTACCGGTTGGGATGAAGAGCACATCTATGCCGTTTCAAACGCACTCGCTGCTGAGCGTGCTGGTGCAAGCGCACTCGCAATGCATGGTCGTACTAGAAAACAGATGTATACCGGTAAGGCTGACTGGAATATTTTGAAACAGGTCAACGATGCCCTAACCATTCCATTCATCGGTAACGGCGACGTCGTGACACCACAGGACGCGAAGAGAATGCTCGATGAGGTCGGTAGTACGGCGGTCATGGTTGGCCGTGCAGCACTGGGAAATCCGTGGATTATTAAGGATATGGAACACTACCTAGAGACCGGTGAGCTTTTGCCAGAACAGACACCGCGGGAAAAGGTGGCAACGGCGAAGGAACAGCTCACGGCGTTGGTTGAGTTGAAGGGTGAGAAAATTGCTGTACCGGAATTTCGGCGGCAGGCAGCATATTATTTAAAAGGTGTTCCCCGTTCGACCCGTACTCGTGCTAAAATAAATGAGATATGGACACAAAAAGAGGTCTACGATCTTTTGGACCAATTCGTTGAAAAATACGAGGCACAGGAACAACAAAGAGCTCAACGAGCAACGACACAGGAGGCAATGTAAGTGGCACAACAAAACAAGGAACCCGAGATGAATGATCAGCTTCGCGTTCGGCGCGAGAAGATGGCTGACTTGCGGGAGCAGGGTATCGACCCGTTTGGGCAACGATTTGAGCGGACGGATTTAGCTCGTGACTTGCACGAGAAATACGACCAGGATGAGAAGGATACCCTCCTGGAGTCTATTCCAACGGCAACTATTGCTGGGCGAATGATGACTAAACGTGGCAAGGGAAAAGTCGGCTTTGCCGATATCCGTGACCGTTCTGGACGGATTCAAATTTACGTTAGAAAAGATGCGGTTGGTGAGGAGAACTACCAGATTTTCAAAAAAGCTGACCTGGGTGATTTTCTCGGCATCGAGGGTGAAGTGATGAAGACCGATACTGGTGAACTCACGGTGAAGGCTACTCATCTGACTTTCTTGACCAAAGCATTGCGCCCACTACCCGATAAATACCACGGTTTGAGCAATGTGGAGCAAATTTATCGGCAACGCTACCTAGATTTAATTGCGAACGACGATAGCTTTGAAAGATTCCAATTACGCAGCAAGATTATTAGCGCAATCAGACGCTATCTTGATGGGGTGGGGTTCACGGAAGTGGAAACACCGGTCTTACACACCCAAGCTGGTGGTGCGGCTGCGAAACCGTTTATTACCCATCATAATGCGCTCGACATGAGTCTTTACTTGCGCATCGCCTTAGAACTGCACCTGAAGAGGTTGATCGTCGGTGGGATGGAGCGCGTGTACGAGATTGGCCGTGTCTTTAGAAATGAAGGAATCGATACCAAGCACAATCCCGAGTTCACCATGCTCGAATCCTATGCTGCTTACTTTGATTTCAAAGATGTGATGGATGAAACCGAAGGAATTTTCCTGTATGTGGCCCAGAACGTCTTTGACCAGGAGATTTTCCCCTACGCGGACCACGAGATTGATTTAGGCAAGCCATTTAGAAGGCTACACATGGTTGATGCCATCAAGCAGGAAACAGGGGTAGACTTCTGGCAGCAGATGACCCTAGAAGAAGCGCGAAAAGTAGCAGATGAACACCATGTACACTACGAGCCATATTGGCAGGTGGGGCACATCATCAATGAGTTCTTCGAACAATTCGTCGAGGATACCTTGATTCAGCCAACATTCGTTTACGGTCATCCAATCGAGGTCTCACCGCTGGCAAAGAAAAATGTGGCGGATCCCCGGTTCACTGACCGGTTCGAGTTGTTCATCACCGGTAACGAGTTCGCGAACGCGTTTACCGAATTGAACGACCCAATCGACCAACGCGAGCGTTTTGAGGCCCAAGTCAAAGAGCGTGACGCTGGTAATGACGAAGCGGAGGGCATCGATGAGGATTACATCGAAGCACTTGAGTACGGTCTGCCACCTACTGGCGGGCTAGGAATCGGGATTGACCGTCTGGTAATGTTCTTTACCAATGCGAGCTCGATTAGAGACGTTTTGTTGTTCCCAACCATGCGTCCTGATAAAGCAAAAGACTAATAATAAAAAAATTCAAGAAATTTTATTTTAGACCTTTTCATGAATAGGGTTTAATGGTAAAATTCTTGTTATGCGGAAGTAGTTCAGTGGTAGAACATCAGCTTGCCATGCTGGGGGTCGCGGGTTCGAATCCCGTCTTCCGCTTTAATTTAAAACCCACCTAGGTGGGTTTTTTATATTTCAACGGGAAGTAGCTCAGCTTGGTAGAGCGCTACGTTCGGGACGTAGAGGTCGCAGGTTCAAATCCTGTTTTCCCGATTTTTTTGTGCTCTTTTTTTCTTTGGTGGTCCGTATAAGGGATGTGAAAGTTAAAGAAAGAGCTAATTAAGCGATTAATCAATCAAAAAATTTTACGAAACGTGCTAAGAGGTTTAAACTGTTAATCTAAGTTAGGCGGTGATTACATGGATAAGAATTTTACAGATAACGCACGAAATGCGTTAGAAATTGCACAAGAACAGGCGCTCAGCTTTCGCCATCACGTGATTGGTACGGAGCATTTGTTGCTCGCATTAACCATTGAATCGAAGGGCGTGGCGGGTAATATGCTGCGTGACTTAAGCCTCAATTCGATGATTCTGCGGGATGAAATCGAACGCTATACCGGTTACGGCAAGGTTGATCAAGGTCAGAGGAAACCGGTTGAGGATGAATATTTGCCTTTTTCACCACGGGTCAATGAAGTAATCGAATACGCAGCGGATCACGCACGTGAATTTGGCAGCAAGCAGATTGGTACGGCTCATCTTTTGCTTGGTCTAATTAGCTCAGACGAGATTCTAGCCGCGAGAATTCTCCAAAACCTAGGTGTAGAACTATTTCAGCTGAAGAAAAGTATCAAGAGTAACCTTGATGCAGGTGATGCACCGACATCCTGGGCGCAGAGTCTTAGAAAGGCCAACGCTAAGGCTGGCGGTAAAAACAATAAGTCTACTACACCAACGCTTGATTCGCTGGCGACGAACATGAACGAGAGTGTGCGCGATGGTAAGATCGATCCAGTTATTGGACGCACAACCGAGATTAAGCGTGTAATCCAGATTCTTTCTCGGAGAACGAAGAAGAATCCCGTGTTGGTTGGTGATCCTGGTGTCGGAAAGACTGCTGTAGCCGAGGCTATCGCACAGGCAATAGTGAATAAACAAGTGCCCGATGATTTACTGAAGAAACGCATCATGCTACTTGATATGGGTACTCTAGTGGCTGGAACCAAGTACCGGGGGGAGTTTGAAGACCGCCTGAAGAAGATTATGGATGAGGTTAAGGAAGACCGTAACGTCATTTTGTTCATCGATGAATTGCATACATTAATTGGTGCCGGTGGTGCAGAAGGTGCGATTGATGCATCCAATATTCTAAAACCAGCCTTGGCACGGGGCGATGTTCAGGTGATTGGTGCGACGACTTTCAACGAATATCAGAAGTACATTGAGAAAGATGCTGCGCTCGAACGCCGTTTTGCCCAAGTGAAGGTGGAGGAACCGAGTCCAGAGGATACTAAGCAAATTCTGACTGGCTTGAAGTCGGAGTATGAAGCGTTCCATGACGTGGTGATTACGGATGAAGCCATTAGTGATGCCGTGGACCTCAGTGTGCGCTACATTACCGGTCGCTTTTTGCCAGATAAGGCAATCGACTTAATTGATGAGGCCGCGGCCAAGGTCAAGATTAACACGGGTATTTCTAGCAGCGAGGAATTGCGACAACACGATGCCAAAATCAAGCAGATTATTGCAGATAAAGAAGATGCCATCTACATGCAAGACTTCGAGAAAGCTGCCGAGCTACGTGAGCAAGAGGCACTAGAACGCGAAAAAGAAGATCAGCTCCGGGCAAATCTGACGGAGAAGCGACGCAAGACAGCGATTGTTAGTGGGGCAGATATTGCACAGGTTATTTCCGATTGGACCGGCGTGCCGGTAACCAAGATGAAGAAGAGTGAAACTAAGCAACTGCTTAACCTGGAGAAAACGCTCCACCAACGGGTTATTGGCCAGGATAAGGCAATTAAGGCTGTGGCGAAGGCGATTCGCCGTTCGCGTGCAGGACTGAAGGATCCGAACCGTCCGATTGGTTCGTTTCTCTTCCTTGGGCCAACCGGTGTTGGTAAAACAGAGCTTGCAAAAAGCCTCGCGGAAGCAGTCTTTGGTGCCGAGAGCAACTTGATTAGGGTAGATATGTCCGAATTTATGGAATCTTATAGTAGCTCTAAGCTGATTGGGTCAGCTCCGGGTTACGTGGGCTACGAAGAGGGGGGCCAATTGAGTGAACAGGTGCGGAATAATCCTTACTCCGTTGTCTTACTGGATGAGGTCGAGAAGGCGCACCCTGACGTCTTTAATCTATTGTTGCAGGTACTCGATGATGGTTTCCTAACGGATTCTAAGGGGAGAAAAGTTGATTTTAGAAACACAATCATCATTATGACTTCTAATCTGGGTTCGAGAGCTCTGCGCGATGACAAAACAGTGGGATTCGGCATTAGTGCTGTTGCTGAGGATAAGATTAATCAGGAGAAGGTCAGAGAGGCGACTAAAGAGTTCTTCCGTCCCGAGTTTCTTAATAGAATTGACGAGACCGTCATCTTCGATTCATTGACAGCGCCAGAGCTACGGCAGATTGTGACATTGTTGACGAGAAAGATCAAAGATAGGCTCGCAGAAAAGGGCATTACACTAAATCTCTCTACCGCTGCACTCGATGTGATAGCAAAGAACGGATTCGACCCAGAGAACGGTGCCCGGCCAATCAGGAGGGCACTGCAACGGGACCTTGAGAATCGGCTCAGTGAACTGCTGATTGATGGGTCCGTCACCGCCGGTTCAACCATCAAGGTTGGTTCGAAGAACGGTACCTTAACGATTAAAACAATGGAACCGCAAACTGTTTAAATGTCAAGACTCTTTTTTGACAAAGTTGAAATTAACGAGTATAATCAATCTGTTAAAAGGCTGTCTAGTACAGTATTCCCCGATCTATTGTCCGGTGGAATGATAAGAACAAAAACGATATTTTTGTATTGTTTTTGTTTTTTTATTGCTCAAAAAGTCTTTTTTTGAAAATGTAACGCAAATGTAATATTTGTTTGAATGAGAAAGGATGTTTGATTTGGTAGGGACCAACGTAAACTACGGTAAACGCCGTACAAGAAGAAGTTTTTCCAGAATCAAAGAAGTACTTGAACTACCCAATTTAGTTGATATCCAAACGGATTCGTATAAATGGTTTTTAGATGAAGGCTTAAGCGACATGTTTGCCGACATCATGCCCATTGACGATTTTGCAGGCAATCTTTCTTTAGAGTTCGTAGACTACAAGTTACTTGAACCTAAATATACCGTCGACGAAGCACGTGACCACGATGCAAACTACTCTGCACCGCTGCACGTAACTTTAAAGTTGACGAACCATGAATCTGGTGAAATTAAGACACAAGATGTCTTCTTTGGCGATTTCCCATTGATGACAGAGCAAGGTACATTCATCATTAACGGTGCAGAACGTGTTATTGTCTCACAACTTGTTCGCTCACCTGGTGTGTACTTCCACTCAGATATCGATAAGAACGGTCGGACTCAATATGGTACAACGGTGATTCCTAACCGTGGTGCTTGGCTTGAATTCGAAACAGATGCTAAGGAACTTGCTTACGTGCGGATTGACCGGACCCGTAAGTTGCCAATTACTGTCCTAGTTCGGGCACTCGGTTTCGGCTCAGATAGCGAGATTACGGACATCTTGGGGATGAGTGATTCATTATCATACACAATTGAGAAGGATATTCACAAGAATCCGGCTGATTCGCGTGTTGCCGAAGGCTTGAAGGATATTTATGAGCGTCTTCGTCCGGGTGAACCTAAGACCGCTGATTCATCACGTTCACTGCTGTATGCTCGTTTCTTCGACCCAAAGCGTTACGACTTAGCACCAGTTGGTCGTTACAAAATCAACAAGAAGCTCTCATTGAAGACTCGTTTGTTGAAACAGACTTTAGCTGAGACATTGGCAGACCCAGATACTGGTGAAGTTATTGTGCAAAAGGGCGAAATTATCACGCACGAAGTGATGGATCGTCTCGCACCTTACCTTGACCGCGAGGACTTTAAGACAGTCACATATACCCCATCTGACGAGGGTGTTGTGGCTGAACCGATGACCGTGCAAGTAATCAAAGTCTTCTCACAAGTTGATCCAGAAAGAGAAGTCAAGTTAATCGGTAATGGACACGTTGACAAGAAGGTTAAGCACGTTATTCCTGCCGACATCATCGCCTCAATTAACTATTTCTTGAATCTTCAAGAAGGAATCGGTACAACCGATGATATCGATCACTTGGGTAACCGGCGTATTCGTTCAGTTGGTGAACTTTTGCAGAACCAATTCAGAATTGGTCTGTCACGGATGGAACGTGTCGTGAAGGAAAGAATGTCAATCCAAGACATTAACACTGTTACGCCACAACAACTGATCAATATTCGTCCTGTGGTGGCCTCAATCAAAGAATTCTTTGGTTCATCACAACTTTCACAATTCATGGATCAAACTAACCCACTTGGTGAATTGACCCATAAACGGCGTCTCTCAGCGCTTGGACCTGGTGGTTTGACTCGTGATCGTGCCGGATATGAGGTGCGTGACGTTCACTACACCCACTATGGCCGTATGTGTCCAATTGAGACACCAGAAGGTCCAAATATCGGACTGATCAACTCACTTGCGACGTATGCCGTGGTTAATAAGTATGGTTTCATTGAGACACCATACCGTCGTGTTGACTGGAACACACACAAGGTTACCGACAGAATTGACTACCTTACAGCTGATGAGGAAGATAACTTTATCGTGGCACAAGCCAACTCACTTCTGAACGAAGATGGTTCATTCGTTGACGATGTTGTTCTTGCAAGACACCGTGATGAGAACCTCGAAATCAGTCACGATAAGGTTGACTACATGGATGTTATTCCAAAGCAAGTGGTCTCAGTTGCCACTGCATGTATTCCTTTCTTGGAAAACGATGACTCGAACCGGGCCCTAATGGGTGCGAACATGCAAAGACAAGCTGTACCTTTGATTGATCCAAAGGCACCACTTGTTGGTACTGGTATCGAATACCGTGCGGCCCATGACTCAGGTACTGCTGTTTTGGCAGGAGCCGACGGTGTGGTCGAGTACGTTGACGCAAGAGAGATTAGAATTCGTCGTGCAGATCAAACACTCGATAAGTATGCTATTCAAAAATTCCGTCGTTCTAATGCTGGTAAGTCTTATAACCAAAGACCAATCGTCACTAAGGGTGAGGAAATTAAGAAGGGTGACATCATCGCAGATGGTCCAGCCATGGAAAAGGGTGAATTAGCATTGGGTCAAAACCCAATTATCGCCTTCATGACTTGGAACATGTATAACTTTGAGGATGCCATCGTTCTGTCTGAAAAGCTTGTTAAAGAAGATAAATATACCTCAATTCATATTGAAGAATACGAATCAGAGGCTCGTGATACTAAACTTGGACCTGAGGAAATCACCCGGGAGATTCCAAACGTTGGTGAGGAATCACTACGGGACCTCGACGAACAGGGAATTATCCGTGTTGGTGCCGAAGTACATGATGGTGATATTCTGGTGGGTAAAGTTACACCGAAGGGTGTGACAGAACTATCTGCTGAAGAGCGCTTGTTACACGCTATTTTTGGTGAAAAGGCCCGCGAAGTGCGTGATACTTCACTCCGTGTACCTCATGGTGGCGGCGGAATTATTCAAGACGTCAAGGTATTCACCCGAGAAGCCGGCGATGAGTTAGCACCAGGCGTGAACATGATGGTTCGTGTTTACATCACGCAAAAGAGAAAGATTCAGGTCGGTGACAAGATGGCTGGCCGTCATGGTAACAAGGGTACTGTATCAATCGTGGTACCTGAAGAGGATATGCCATTCCTTCCAGATGGCACACCAGTTGATATCTGCTTGAACCCAATGGGTGTTCCATCACGGATGAACATTGGTCAAGTACTGGAATTGCACTTAGGGATGGCTGCTAGAAAATTAGGCATCCACGTTGCCACTCCCGTCTTCGATGGTGCATCCGAGAAAGACATGTGGGAAACTGTTAAAGAAGCTGATATGCCTAAAGATGGTAAGACCGTGCTTTATGACGGACGTACCGGTGAGCCATTCCACAACCGTGTTTCCGTTGGTGTCATGTACTATATGAAGCTCTCACACATGGTTGACGACAAGATCCATGCTCGTTCAATCGGACCTTACTCACTCGTTACACAACAACCTCTAGGTGGTAAAGCACAATTTGGTGGTCAAAGATTTGGTGAAATGGAAGTTTGGGCACTTGAAGCTTATGGTGCCGCATATACACTTCAAGAAATTTTGACATACAAATCAGATGACGTTGTTGGTCGTGTAAAGACTTACGAAGCAATTGTCAAAGGTGATAAGATTCCAAAACCTGGTGTTCCCGAATCATTCCGTGTTCTTGTGAAGGAATTACAAGCACTCGGATTAGACATGAAGGTGCTCGATATTAATGAGAAAGAAATTGAGCTCCGTGATATGGACGATGAGAATCAAGACAGCGTAAACGTTGACGCACTATCCAAGATGGCTGAGGAACAAGAGGCTAAGAAGCTTGCAGAAGAAGCCAAGAAAGCAGAAGACAAGCTCAATGATGAGGTTTCAAAATAATAGGAGGTTACGCTTTTGATCGACGTAAATAAGTTTGAAAGTATGCAAATAGGTCTAGCCTCGCCCAACAAGGTTAGAAGTTGGTCTTATGGTGAGGTTAAGAAGCCTGAGACCATCAACTATCGTACTTTAAAACCTGAAAAAGACGGTCTGTTTGATGAAAGAATCTTCGGACCAACCAAAGACTGGGAATGTGCCTGTGGTAAATACAAACGTATCCGTTATAAAGGAATTGTTTGTGATCGCTGTGGTGTTGAGGTTACGAGCTCTAAAGTTCGGCGCGAGCGGATGGGTCACATCGAGCTTGCTGCACCAGTAACACACATCTGGTACTTCAAGGGTATCCCTAGCAGAATGGGACTTGTACTTGATATGAGCCCACGCTTACTTGAAGAGGTTATCTATTTTGCAGCATACGTCGTAATCGACGCTGGTGATACTGACCTTGAGGATAAGCAGCTGCTTACTGAGGCAGAATACCGTGAGAAACGTCAACAATTTGGTAATGCGTTCAACGCTAAGATGGGTGCTGAAGCAATTAAAGAGTTACTCCATAATGTTGATCTAGAAACAGAAGTTAAAGATTTAAAAGAAGATTTAAAGAGTGCACAGGGACAGAAACGGACTCGTGCAATTAGAAGACTGGATATTCTTGAGGCCTTCAGAAGTTCTGGCAACAAGCCAGAGTGGATGGTCATGGATGCCGTTCCAGTAATCCCACCAGATCTTCGGCCAATGGTCCAACTTGAAGGTGGCCGTTTTGCCACAAGTGACCTGAACGACCTGTACCGTCGTGTTATTAACCGGAACAACCGTTTGAAGAGGTTGCTTGACTTAAATGCACCAAGTATTATCGTCCAAAACGAGAAGAGAATGCTCCAAGAGGCTGTAGATGCCTTGATTGATAATGGTCGTCGTGGACGTCCAGTTGCCGGTCCTGGTAACCGCCCATTGAAGTCATTGTCCCACATGCTAAAAGGTAAGCAGGGACGTTTCCGTCAGAACCTACTTGGTAAGCGTGTTGATTACTCCGGTCGTTCGGTTATCGATGTTGGCCCAACTTTAAAGTTCTATCAATGCGGTCTTCCTCGTGAAATGGCGCTCGAGTTGTTCAAGCCTTTCGTGATGCATGAACTTGTCGCTAGAGAAATTGCTTCAAACATCAAAAATGCTAAGCGTAAGATTGATCGTCAGGATAATGAAGTTTGGGATGTCTTGGAAGATGTAATTAAGGAAAGACCGGTTCTTTTGAACCGCGCACCTACGTTGCATAGACTTGGTATCCAAGCATTTGAGCCTGTGCTAGTTAGTGGTAAGGCAATTAGATTGCACCCACTCGCAACAGAAGCTTATAATGCCGATTTCGATGGTGACCAAATGGCCATCCATGTTCCGTTGTCAGATGAGGCACAAGCTGAAGCAAGAATGCTAATGCTTGCTGCGCACCACATCCTAGCCCCTAAAGATGGTCGACCAATCGTTACACCATCTCAAGACGTTGTGTTAGGTAACTACTTCTTGACACAAGAGCAGAAGAATCGTGAAGGCGAAGGAATGATTTTCAATTCGACTGATGAGGCAACAATTGCTTACCAAAATGGTCAAATTCACTATCATTCAAGAATTGGTATCTCGGCTGCTTCAATGCCGGAGAAACCATTCCCAGCGGGTAAAGAGAACGAAGTAATGGTTACTACCTATGGTAAGGCCATCTTTAACCAAATTCTCCCTGCTGACTTCCCTTACTTAAACGAACCGACTACAGATAATCTTGTTAATGGTACGCCTGCTAAGTATTTCTTGAATGAAGGTGAGGATATCCATGATAAACTCGCTGAGATGGAACTTGTAGGTACCTTCAAGAAGGGCTTCTTGAGCGATATCATTGCCCAAGTGTTTAAGATTTACAAGGTACAACGTACTTCTGAGTTACTTGATGATATGAAGCAATTAGGTTATGAGATTTCTACTATTTCCGGAATCACCGTTGGTGTGGCCGACGTGCCAACATTGAATGAAAAAAAAGATATCGTTAATGAGGCACATAAGAAGGTTGCCACTGTATCTAAGCAATTCCGGCGGGGATTAATCACCGATGAGGAGCGCCATGATAGAGTAATCAGTATCTGGTCTGACGCAAAGGATACTATTCAACAGAAATTGGTTGATAGTTTCGATTCAAACAACCCAATCTCGATGATGAGTGATTCTGGTGCCCGTGGTAACGTATCTAACTTTACGCAACTTGCTGGTATGCGTGGTCTGATGGCCGCACCTAATGGCGGAATGATGGAAGTTCCCGTTACCTCGAACTTCCGTGAAGGTCTGTCAGTTCTCGAAATGTTCATGTCAACCCACGGAGCAAGAAAGGGAATGACCGATACGGCACTTAAGACTGCCAACTCAGGTTACCTGACCCGTCGTTTGGTTGACGTTGCCCAAGATGTCATTGTGCGTGAAGCAGACTGTGGCACTGACCGTGGTTTGAATGTCAGCTCAATCACTGAAGGTAACGAAATGATTGAACCATTGTTCGATCGCCTGGTTGGTCGTTACACACAGAAGACTGTCTTTAACCCAGAAACACACGAAGAAATCGTGGGTAGAAATGTTCTACTTGACGAAGACTTAGCACAACAAATCGTTGATGCTGGTGTGCAGATGGTTACAATTCGCTCCGTCTTCACTTGTAACACTAAGCACGGTGTCTGCCAGAAATGTTATGGTAGAAACCTTGCTACTGGTGAAGAAGTTGAAGTTGGTGAGGCAGTTGGTACTGTTGCTGCACAATCAATCGGTGAGCCAGGTACTCAATTGACTATGAGAAACTTCCATACCGGTGGTGTTGCTGGCGGTGAAGATATTACTCAAGGTCTTCCTCGTGTTCAAGAAATTTTTGAAGCACGTAACCCTAAGGGTCGCGCAACGATTACAGAAGTTACCGGTGTAATTTCTGCCATTGAGGAGAACCCAGCAGAGCATACCCGTGAGATTACCGTTGAGGGTAAAACCGATACAAGAACCTACAGCGTTCCTTACACAGCCAGCGTGGCTGTCGCTGAGGGTGACACGATTCACCGTGGTGAGAAGTTGACTATTGGTTCGATTGATCCAAAGGAACTGATTCGTGTCAGAGACGTCCTCTCAACTGAAAACTACTTACTCGACGAAATTCAAAAGGCCTACAGAATGCAAGGTGTTGAAATCTCAGATAAGCACGTTGAGGTAATGGCACGTCAAATGCTTAGAAAAGTACGGATTCTTGATCCAGGTGAGACCGATATCTTGCCAGGTACTCTCATGGATATCCGTGAGTTCACTGACCGTAACCGAGAAACTATCATTAGTGGTGGCATTCCAGCTACTGGTCAATCAGTACTGCTTGGTATCACTAAGGCTTCACTTGAAACTAACAGTTTCTTGTCTGCCGCATCATTCCAAGAAACGACACGTGTCCTAACAGACGCATCAATTCGTGGTAAGAATGATCCACTGATTGGCTTGAAGGAGAATGTCATCATTGGTAAGATCATCCCAGCTGGTACAGGTATGCCTGTCTACCGTGAGATGGAGCCAAAGGTTAAAACTAATAAGCCAGAATCAGTGTACTCAATCGCTGATATCGAGAAAGAAATGGCTAAGAACGAACAAGAGTAAAAGTTAATAGCTAAATTAAGTCAAAATCGCAGAGATGTGGTTTTGACTTTTTTGATTTGCTGGTAATTATTTACTCAGACAGAGATGATAATTGCCCGAATGATGAGATGAAGGACTAAGCCATGAAAGAGTGCCGGGATGAAAGCAACACGCTGAGCTCGTTTAGTAGTTGGCTTGACTAGTAATGGGATGTTGGTCGCGATGACGATGACTGATGCCAGCAAAAGCACCCGATTTGCGACCGGGAAATCTGTAACCAATCCCATGATGAAATAAACCAGTAGGTCACCAACGCCCAGTTGCTTTTTGAAAACAAGCCAGCCTAGAGCAAGTGCGGTGACGGTCCCAAACAATAGGATTATCTGGTCCGGTGGATTAGTGAACAATCGGACCATCCCAACTGCTAATGGCGCTAGCAACAGGTTTAAGTCAAACTCTTGCTGACGCCGGTCCTGCAGTGCTGCGATGCCGACAAAGAAGAGGAGCGTGCCATAGCCTAGTTGAGTTGTAATTGGCAGTTCAAGGATATAGAATAAAGTACCAATTAAACCACCACAGAGCTCTGTCATAAAAAGCGCGCCTGGAATCTGTGCATGACAATTGCTACAGCGACCGCGTAATAAAACGAAGCTGATGATGGGAATTAGGTCGAACCAGGAGATAGGCTGCTGGCAGTTCTGGCAACGTGATGGCAGGCTAACGAAGTCCTCCGCGCGCTCCAACCGTTCAAAGACGACGGCGGCGTGCGATGAGATGCAACAGCCAATAAATGCGTAAATATAAATCATATTTCAACCTCCACTTAATAAATACGTCAAAACTGGTCTTTTTCATTTTTCAATATTGACGATTGGTGGAAATCGTGGTAAATTAGTGGACGTGCTTAATTGCAATGGACATCCTTGAGCTCAAAAAGAAACTCCTGGATGTGTGAACAAAAAATAGGAGGAATCACTTTCATGCCAACAATTAATCAATTGGTTAGAAAAGGCCGTAAGTCAAGAACTTCAAAGTCTGACTCACCTGCCTTGAACTTTGGATACAACAGTAAGAAGAAAACATTAACAGATAACCCAGCACCACAAAAGCGTGGTGTTGCAACTCGTGTCGGTACTATGACACCTAAGAAGCCTAACTCAGCTTTGCGTAAGTATGCTCGTGTGCGCTTGTCAAATCTGATTGAAGTTACCGCTTATATTCCTGGTATCGGTCATAACCTCCAAGAACATAGTGTTGTCTTAATCCGTGGTGGACGTGTAAAGGATTTACCTGGTGTACGTTACCATATCATCCGTGGTGCTCTTGATACTGCTGGTGTTGATGGTCGTAAACAAGGTCGTTCTAAGTACGGTGCAAAGAAAGCTTAATAGCAGAAAGGAGATCAGACAATGCCAAGAAAAGGTAACGTTCAAAAGAGAGATATTTTACCAGATCCAATTTACAACTCAAAATTAGTTTCAAAGCTTGTAAACCACTTGATGTACGATGGTAAGAAAGCAAAAGCTTCTTATATTCTGTATGACGCATTCAAAATCATCGAAGAAAAGACAGGTAAGAATCCTGTTGATGTTTTCGAAGAAGCAATGAATAACATCATGCCAGTACTTGAAGTTAAGGCTCGCCGTATTGGTGGTTCTAACTACCAAATTCCGATCGAAGTTCGTCCAGAAAGAAGAACTACATTAGGTCTCAGATGGCTTGTTAGTTATGCAAGACTTCGTAACGAGCACACAATGGATGTTCGTCTTGCTAACGAGATTATGGATGCTGCTAATAATACTGGTGCAGCAGTCAAGAAACGTGAAGATGTACATCGGATGGCTGAAGCTAACCGTGCATTCGCTCATTACCGCTGGTAAGATAATTTCTTTTGAAAGGAGAATAAGTACATGGCAAATAAACGTGAATTTCCGTTAGATAAAACACGTAATATCGGTATCATGGCCCACATCGATGCCGGTAAAACCACTACTACTGAACGTATTTTGTACTATACTGGTAAAATCCACAAGATTGGTGAAACCCATGATGGTGCTTCACAAATGGACTGGATGGAACAAGAACAAGAACGTGGTATCACTATCACATCTGCTGCCACAACCGCTCAATGGAAGGGTAACAGAATCAACATCATCGACACCCCAGGACACGTTGACTTCACGATTGAAGTTGAGCGTTCGCTCCGTGTACTTGATGGCGCAATCACTGTGCTTGATGCACAATCAGGTGTTGAACCCCAAACTGAAAACGTTTGGCGTCAAGCAACTACTTATAGTGTTCCTCGTCTTGTTTTCGTTAACAAGATGGATAAGATTGGTGCAAACTTTGACTATTCGGTGGGGACTCTCCACGAACGTCTGATGGCTAACGCACATGCTATCCAAATGCCTATCGGTGCTGAAGATCAATTCGAAGGTGTCATTGACCTAATTGAGATGGTTGCTGATATCTACGATGAAGATGAATTAGGTTCAAAATGGGATACTGTTGAAGTTCCCGAGCAGTACCTTGAGGAAGCAAAGAAGCGTCGTTCTGAGCTGGTTGAAGCTGTTGCTGACGTTGACGATGACCTGATGGAAAAATATCTGGAAGGTGAAGAAATCACTATTCCTGAACTGAAAGCCGCAATTCGTCGTGCTACTCTTGCTTTGAAGTTCTTCCCAGTTCTTGCGGGTTCTGCCTTCAAGAATAAGGGTGTACAAATGTTGATGGATGCGGTTATTGACTACCTACCATCACCACTTGATGTTAAGCCTTACCATGCAAAGGATCCTAAGACGGAAGAAGAAGAAGATCTGATGGCTGGCGACGATAAGCCATTCGCAGCTCTTGCCTTCAAGATTGCAACTGACCCATTCGTTGGTCGTTTAACATTTATCCGTGTCTACACTGGTACGCTTGAAGCTGGTTCATATGTGATGAACGTTTCAAAGAACAACCGTGAACGTGTAGGACGTCTGCTCCAAATGCACTCAAATCACCGTCAAGAGATTCCTGAAGTTTTCTCTGGTGATATCGCAGCTGCAATTGGTTTGAAGAACACGACAACTGGTGACTCATTGACTGATGTCGATCATCCGTTGATTCTGGAATCACTTGAAATTCCTGACCCAGTTATCCAAGTTTCAATCGAGCCTAACTCAAAAGAAGACCGTGATAAGCTCGATGTTGCCATCCAAAAGCTTGCTGAAGAAGATCCAACTTTCAAGGCAGAAACTAACCCTGAGACAGGTGAAACTCTGATTGCCGGAATGGGTGAATTACATCTGGACATCATGGTTGACCGGATGAAACGTGAATTTAAGGTTGATGCCAAAGTTGGTGCACCTCAAGTTGCCTACCGTGAAACATTTACTAAGCCTGCACAAGCACAAGGTAAGTTCGTGCGTCAATCAGGTGGTAAAGGTCAATATGGTGACGTTTGGATTGAATTCACACCAAATGAAGAAGGAAAAGGTTTCGAGTTTGAGAATGCCATCGTTGGTGGTGTTGTTCCTCGTGAATATATTCCTTCTGTAGAGCAAGGTCTGAAGGAATCAATGGATAATGGTGTTCTTGCCGGATATCCATTAATTGACGTTAAGGCTAAGCTATACGATGGTAGTTACCATGAAGTCGATTCATCAGAAGCTGCCTTTAAGGTTGCCGCTTCTATTGCATTGAAGAATGCTGCTAAGAAGGCTGGTGCCGTAATCCTCGAACCAATCATGAAGGTGGAAGTTGTTGCCCCTGAAGAATATCTTGGTGATGTTATGGGTCAAGTAACTGCACGTCGTGGTCGTGTTGAGGGTATGGAAGCACGTGGTAATGCGCAAATCGTTAACTCATTTGTGCCTCTATCAGAGATGTTTGGCTACGCAACAACATTGCGTTCAGCAACTCAAGGACGTGGTACTTTCACAATGGTCTTTGATCATTACGAACCAGTTCCTAAGTCTATCCAAGAAGATATCATTAAGAAAAATGGCGGCAAACCTGCCGAAGATTAATTGATAATCTCGAACAGTCTATAAATTAGAAATCATCCTACTTAGGTAGGGTGATTTTTTTATTCACAAAAGTGTTGCCTATTTAATCATAAAATCCGTATAATTGTCCTATAAATTTGTCTTGGTTTTGGCGCTTAATGATGATTCTAATTATCCGACTATAACGAGAACTCATATAGGTAGTGGATTAAATGGACCGACTATTAATGATTTGGCTGGTATAAATCACCTTTATTAGAATGGAGAACAAAAGTATGTTTAAAAGAAGAAATATCTTTATAAGTGTTTCGGTAATATTTACCCTTGGTGCACTAACACTTTTTTATGGGACCCCAAATAACACTTCGATTCAAGCTTCTCCCGAACACACTGGTGTAAAACAAGCGACACAGACGAAATTTAGTTATCACGAGCAAGTCAATATTGACAGCGAATTGTTGCAGTCAAATATCCCACATAATTTCCAAGAATTAATTGAATCTGGCGAATTGGCATTTGTTGGTAAGGTTAAGGCGCTTGAAGACAAACCCTACCTCGGAGTGACAACAGCAGCCTACACTATGGCTACAATCAATGTTACTCAGGTGTTGAAT
This sequence comes from Amylolactobacillus amylophilus DSM 20533 = JCM 1125, assembly GCF_001936335.1. Classification (GTDB taxonomy): domain Bacteria; phylum Bacillota; class Bacilli; order Lactobacillales; family Lactobacillaceae; genus Amylolactobacillus; species Amylolactobacillus amylophilus. The sequence goes on along the minus strand of NZ_CP018888.1, from coordinate 431,478 downwards.
GGCGACCAATCATTCATTAATTGAGATATTAAAATTTTATTTGCAGGTGGAAATATCAAGAAAAGTGATCTCTTCAAAAGTATTGCAGATAAAGATGGTTTAACTAAGGAAGAAAAGAAAGAACTAAAAATAAATGTACTTGTCACGGCCAAGTATTCATATTCACCACTCCCTAAGATGGGTAAAACCTACGCAATAGTCGCATCAAGGGCACCACGGGGCGCTAATAATATTGATGAAGAATATTATATGTCAGTTTACGCTGGTAGTAGTATCTTCGAACAAAATAGTAGTGGTAAATTTAAGCGGGAAAAAATGCCAAAATCGCATGGTGACGGCCAAGGTCATTCAACCAATGCACCGTCTATTCTTGAAGATAACTCTGCGGAGGAACAGATGACTAATTTGGTAGCTGAAAAATAAAAATTAACCAAACTAATTGGATATCAAACAGGTTCTCCGCGAATGCTTGGTCAAAGACCAAGTTTTTTTGTTGAAAAAGGGCAAAAAGTCTTGTAAATTCGGCTCAAATGCATTATTATATTACAAGTGTTGATTTTACCGAGGGGTGAACTATGCCCTAGTAAGCCGGCACAACGACAAAGCGTTGACGCGAGAGATTGCGGCACACCAGGATGCATTGCCACGCAGGTGTCCGGTAACTTTCGTCGAGCAAGTTATCTTTTAAAAAGAAACGAAGGAGGTTTTCAAATGGCAAGTCAAAAGATTCGTATCAGATTAAAGTCTTACGAACATGGTATTCTCGATCAATCTGCAGCTAAGATTGTGGAAACAGCAAAAAGAACTGGTGCTGAAATTTCAGGTCCAATTCCTTTGCCAACAGAACGGACACTTTACACGGTGCTTCGCTCACCACATAAGCACAAAGATTCTCGTGAACAATTTGAAATGCGCACTCACAAACGTCTTATCGACATCGTGAACCCAACACCTAAAACTGTTGATTCATTGATGAAGTTAGACTTACCAAGTGGTGTTGACATCGAGATCAAATTATAATTTTCAAATAAAAAATGGAGGTACATCATGACCAAAGGAATCTTAGGCAAAAAAGTTGGTATGACGCAAATCTTCACTGAGGACGGTACATTGGTACCTGTAACTGTTGTTGAAGCTACACCAAACGTAGTTCTTCAAGTTAAGACAGTTGAGAGCGACGGCTACGAAGCTGTTCAACTCGGTTACCAAGACGTCCGTGAAGTTCGTCAAACAAAACCAGCTAAGGGACATGCTGCTAAAGCAAACACTACACCTAAGCGCTTCGTTCGAGAAATTCGTAATGTTGAGCTTAGTGAATATGAAGTAGGCTCAGAAGTTACGGTTGACACATTTAAGGAAGGTGACGTAATCGACGTTACTGGTACTACAAAGGGTCATGGTTTCCAAGGTAACATCAAGCGTTGGGGACAATCACGTGGACCTGAAACCCACGGTTCAAGATATCACAGAATCCCAGGTTCAATGGGTGCTGTTATCAACCGTGTGTTCAAGGGTAAGAGATTGCCGGGCCGTATGGGTGGCAAACGCGTGACTATCCAAAACCTTAGTGTTGTTAAGGTAGTTGCCGATAAAAACGTAATTTTGGTTTCTGGTAATGTTCCAGGAGCAAAGAACTCATTAATCACAATCAGATCAGCTGTTAAAGCTGCTAAATAGGAAGGAGGACTACAATGGCTAGTATTAAAGTTTTAGATCAATTAGGTAAAGAAGCTGGCGAAATGACATTGAACGATGATGTTTTCGGTGTTGAGCCAAATGAAAATGTCTTGTTTGATGCAGTAATCATGCAAAGAGCTTCCCTTCGCCAAGGTACACATGCTGTGAAGAACAGATCTGCTGTACGTGGTGGTGGCCGTAAGCCTTGGAGACAAAAAGGTACAGGTCGTGCCCGCCAAGGTTCTATCCGTTCACCTCAATGGCGCGGTGGTGGTATCGTCTTTGGACCAACTCCAAGATCATACAGCTACAAGTTACCAAAGAAGGTCCGTCGTTTAGCTATCAAGTCAGCTCTTTCACAAAAAGTGCTTGACGAAAGTTTAATCGTCTTAAACAAATTAGCATTCGAAAGTCCAAAAACTAAGGAATTTTCAGCAGTATTGAACAACTTAAATGTTGACACAAAGACACTTGTTATCGTCGAAGACGACAACATGAACGCTGCTTTATCAGGTCGTAACTTAGCTAACACTAAGGTATTACCAGCAAAAGGCTTAAACGTTTTAGATGTTGTCAACTATGACAAGTTAATCATCACTCAAGATGCTGTTAAACAAATTGAGGAGGTATTAGCATAATGAATGCACGTGATATCATTTTAAAGCCAGTAATCACTGAAGATTCAATGAATCTGATGGAAGATGGCAAATACACTTTCGACGTTCATACCGATGCCGATAAGACTCAAGTTAAAAACGCAGTTCAAGAAATTTTTGACGTCAAGGTTAAATCAGTTAACATCATGAACGTTCGCGGTAAGAAGAAGCGCGTTGGTCAACACGTTGGCTTAACTCGTCGCCGTAGAAAAGCTATTGTTACTCTAACTAGCGATTCTAAACAAATTAAAATCTTTGAAGATTAATAAATAATAGGAGGTAAATCAATTGGCTATTATTAAATATAAGCCAACGACCAACGGTCGACGGAATATGACTGCATCTGATTTCGCTGAAATTACAGCAACAAAGCCTGAGAAGACTTTGCTTGAATCAGAAAGCAAAACAGCGGGTAGAAATGCCCACGGTCATATCACTGTTAGACATCGTGGTGGTGGCCATAAGCAAAAGTATCGTGTAATCGACTTCAAGCGTAACAAAGACGATGTTAAAGCAGTCGTTAAGACGATTGAATACGATCCAAATAGAACAGCAAATATTGCTTTGCTACACTACACTGATGGTGTAAAGACTTACATCCTGGCCCCTAAGGGCCTTGAAGTAGGACAAGTTCTTGAATCTGGTGCAAACGCTGATATCAAGGTAGGTAACGCATTACCACTTGCAAATATCCCCGTTGGTACAACAATTCACAACATCGAAATGAAACCTGGTAAGGGTGCTCAATTGATTAGATCTGCTGGTACTTCAGCTCAAGTTCTTGGTCATGAGGAGAAATACACACTTATCCGTTTGAATTCCGGTGAAGTTCGGATGATTTTATCTGCAGCCCGTGCAACAATCGGTGCCGTTGGTAACGAACAACACGAATTAATTAAGATTGGTAAAGCTGGCCGTACTCGCTGGATGGGCGTTCGTCCAACAGTTCGTGGTTCTGTCATGAACCCTAACGATCACCCACATGGTGGTGGTGAAGGTAAAGCACCAATCGGTCGTCCATCTCCTATGTCACCATGGGGTAAGAAGACGATGGGTGTTAAGACTCGCGATAAGAAGGCTAAGTCAGAAAGACTCGTTATTCGTCATCGTAAGGGTAAATAATAGTTAACTAAAGGAGGTCCAAATAAATGAGCCGTAGTATTAAAAAAGGTCCATTTGCAGATGCGCATCTTTTGAAGAAGATCGATGCTCAAGCTGATCAAGAAAAGAAGCAAGTTATTAAGACATGGTCTCGTCGTTCAACTATTTTCCCTTCATTTGTAGGTTTTACAATAGCTGTTTACGATGGCAGAAAACATGTTCCAGTATTTATTTCTGAAGATATGGTTGGTCATAAACTTGGCGAATTCGTGCCAACAAGAACCTTCCGTGGTCATTCAGGCAACGACAAAAAGACAACAGGTAAGTAGAAAGGAGAAACAATCTGATGGCAGATCAAATTACATCAGCTAAAGCTGAAGGTAGAACGATTCGCATCGCAGCCCGTAAGGCCCGCCTAGTTGTGGACTTAATTCGTGGCAAGAGCGTTGCAGAAGCATTCGCAATTCTTGAGTTTACTCCAAGAGCAGCATCTCCAATTGTTGAAAAAGTTTTGAAATCAGCAGTTGCTAACGCAGAACACAATTACGATTTAGAGTCTGCAAACCTTTATGTATCTGAAGCATACGTCAACGAAGGACCAACTCTTAAGAGATTCCGTCCACGTGCCAAAGGAATGGCTTCTCCAATCAACAAGAGAACTAGCCATGTCGTAGTCGTAGTTTCAGAAAAGGAATAGGAGGGTTATTCAATGGGTCAGAAAATTAACCCAATTGGTTTCCGTGTCGGAGTAATCCGCGATTGGGAAGCTAAATGGTATGCTGACAAGGATTATGCTGATAACTTAATTGAAGATATCAAAGTAAGAAAGTATATCGAAACTAAGTTGGCAGAAGCTTCAGTATCACAAGTAGAAATTGAACGTGCTGCAAATAAAATCAACGTTTCTATCCACACCGCTAAGCCTGGTATGGTTATTGGTAAAGGTGGATCAGAAGTTGAAAGTTTGAGAAAAGAACTTAACAACTTAACTAACAAACAAATTCACGTAAACATCGTGGAAGTTAAACAACCCGATCTTGATGCTAAATTGGTGGGTGAAGGTATCGCCCGTCAACTAGAAGCTCGTATTGCTTTTAGACGTGCACAAAGACAAGCAACTACACGTACTATGCGTGCGGGAGCAAAGGGTATCAAAACACAAATCTCAGGTCGTTTAAACGGTGCTGACATTGCGCGTAAGGAATGGCATACAGAAGGTACAGTTCCTCTTCACACTTTGAGAGCTGATATCGACTATGCTTGGGTTGAAGCAAGAACCACTTATGGCCAACTTGGTATTAAAGTTTGGATCTACCGTGGTGAAGTTTTACCTGCACGTAAGAATGTTGCAGCAAGTACTGATCAGAAAAAGAGCGTGAAAGGAGGAAACTAATCATGTTAGTTCCTAAACGTGTAAAACACCGTCGTGAGTTCCGTGGTAAGATGCGCGGAGCTGCCAAAGGCGGTAAGAATGTTGATTTCGGTCAATATGGGTTAGAAGCATTAGAATCTCATTGGATTACTAACAGACAAATCGAGGCAGCTCGTGTTGCTATGACGCGTTATATGAAACGTGGTGGTAAAGTTTGGATTAGAATCTTCCCACATAAGTCATACACTGCTAAGGGTGTTGGTGTTCGTATGGGTTCTGGTAAAGGTGCACCAGCAGGTTGGGTAGCACCAGTTAAAAGAGAAAAGATCTTATTCGAAATTGGTGGCGTTTCTGAAGAAGTCGCACGTGAAGCATTAAGACTTGCATCACACAAATTGCCAATCAAGACTAAGTTTGTAAAACGCGAGGAAGTAGGTGGCGATTCTAATGAAGGCTAATGAAATCAAAGATTTAACCACTGCGCAAATGTTGGACAAAGAAAAGCAATACAAAGAAGAACTCTTTAACTTGCGTTTTCAACAAGCTACTGGTCAATTGGAAAATACCGCTCGCTTGAAACAAGTTCGTAAAAATATTGCCAGAATCAAAACTGTTCTACGTGAACAAGAATTGAATAAATAGAAATGGAAGGGAGTCATTAACTTGAGCGAAGCTACTGAAAGAAATAGTCGTCACGTCTATCAAGGTCGTGTTGTATCAGACAAGATGGACAAAACAATTACTGTTGTTGTTGAGACTTACAAGACACATCCTGTCTACAAGAAGCGTGTTAAATATTCTAAGAAATATTACGCACACGACGAAAGCAACGAAGCAAAAGTTGGAGATATTGTTCGCATTATGGAAACCCGACCATTATCTCGTTCAAAACGTTTCCGTTTGACAGAAATCGTTGAAAAGGCAGTTATTATTTAGTTTTTGAATAAGAGCGAAGGGAGGAACACATTGTGATACAACAAGAAAGTCGTTTGAAGATTGCCGATAACTCTGGCGCTCGTGAAATCTTGACTATCAAAGTACTTGGTGGTTCAGGTCGCAAGGTTGCGAATATCGGTGATGTCATCGTTGCTACTGTTAAACAAGCAACACCAGGTGGCGTTGTCAAAAAGGGTGACGTTGTTAAGGCTGTTATCGTTAGAACAAAGTCAGGTGCGCGCCGCGAAGACGGATCTTATATCAAATTTGATGAAAATGCTGCAGTACTGATTAATGCAGATAAGAGTCCTCGAGGAACACGTATTTTTGGACCTGTCGCACGTGAATTACGTGAGCATGATTTTATGAAGATCGTATCTCTTGCTCCTGAAGTATTATAAAAACATTTATTACAGGGAGGTGCACTGATGTTTGTTAAAACAGGTGACAAAGTTAAAGTTATTGCCGGTAAAGACAAAGGTAAAGAAGGCACGATTTTAAGTGTCAATAAGAAGAATAATAAAGTGGTTGTTGAAGGCATCAATTTGGTCAAGAAGCATCAAAAGCCTTCACAGACCAACCCAAATGGCGGAATCAACGACCAAGAAGCAGCAATCGATGCTTCAAATGTAATGTTGATTGATCCAGAAACTAACCAACCAACTAGAATCAGTCATGAAGTGATTGATGGCAAAAAAGTTCGTGTTGCTAAAAAATCTGGCAAGGCTATTGATAAATAAGGAAGGGAGGACAACAAGTGACTAATCGCTTAAAAGAAAGATATACTGCTGAAATCGTTCCATCATTGATGAAGAAGTTCGAATATTCTTCAATCATGCAAGCACCTAAGATTGAAAAAATCGTGTTGAATATGGGTGTTGGTGACGCAGTTTCAAATGCTAAGAATCTTGACGAAGCCGTTGAAGAGTTAACTCTGATTTCGGGCCAAAAGCCAATGATTACGAAAGCTAAGAAATCTATCGCTGGATTCCGTTTACGTGAAGGTATGTCAATTGGTACTAAGGTTACACTACGTGGTGAACGTATGTATGACTTCTTAGACAAATTGATTAGTGTTTCTCTTCCTCGTGTGCGTGATTTCCACGGTATCAGCGCAAAAGCTTTTGATGGTCGTGGTAACTACACTCTCGGTGTAAGAGAACAATTGATTTTCCCAGAAGTTGATTATGACAAGGTAAACCGCGTTCGTGGTTTGGACATTGTTATCGTTACGACTGCTAACACTGACGAAGAAGCACGTGAGCTTCTGACTCAAGTTGGTATGCCATTCGCAAAATAATTGGAGGAAATTTAATTGGCTAAGACATCACAAATTGTAAAAAACCACCGTCCAGCTAAATTCTCGACGCAAGCATACACAAGATGTGAGAGATGTGGTCGTCCACACTCTGTATATCGTAAATTCAAGTTATGCCGTATTTGCTTGAAAGAATTGGCACACAAAGGACAAATTCCAGGTCTTAAAAAGGCAAGCTGGTAATATTAATACTTGAAGAAAAGGAGGCATTGGCTCTATGGTCATGACAGATCCAATCGCAGATTACTTAACAAGAATCAGAAATGCTAACATGGCAAGACATGATTCCGTTATGATTCCTGCATCAAACATCAAGAAGTCTATCTCTGAAATCCTGAAACAAGAAGGATTTATCCGTGATTACGAAGTTTCAGAAGACAATAAGCAAGGAATGATCAAGGTCTTCCTGAAATATGGTCGTGAAAACGAACGTGTTATCACTGGTTTAAAGAGAATATCAAAACCAGGACTTAGAAGTTACGTTCCAGCTGATAATGTGCCAAAGGTATTGAACGGTCTTGGGATTGCAATTATCTCAACATCTAATGGCGTTATTACTGACAAAGAAGCAAGACAAAAAAATGTTGGTGGCGAAGTGCTCGCCTACGTTTGGTAATATCTAAATCATCAAAGAAAGGGGCAAAATAATGAGTCGTATTGGTTATAAATTAATTGAAGTTCCTGCAGCTGTTACAATCACCAAGAATGGTGACGATGTGACTGTTAAGGGACCTAAAGGCGAATTGACTAGACATTTTGATCCTAAAATTACGTTTGAAGAAAAAGATGGTCAAGTTCGTTTCGAACGTTCATCTGAATCTGACAAGGCTTTACATGGTACTATGAGAGCAAACCTTGAAAGTATGGTTGTTGGTGTTACCGATGGTTACACCAAGACACTTAACCTAGTTGGTGTTGGTTACCGTGCCCAATTACAAGGTAAGAAGTTAGTTCTTGCCGTTGGTTACTCACATCCTGTTGAATTCGATGCTCCTGAGGGTATTGAAATTCAGGTACCATCTAATACTGAAATCGTAATTTCAGGTATCAGCAAACAAGTTGTTGGTCAATTTGCAGCTGAAATTAGAGATGTTCGTCCACCAGAACCTTATAAAGGTAAAGGAATTCGTTACGCCGATGAAATCGTTCGTCGTAAGGAAGGTAAGACTGGTAAATAGTTAGTAAAATTTTATATGAGGTGAAATTGTGATTTCAAAACCAGATAAAAACAATGTACGTTTAAAACGTCATTCGCGTATTCGTAATAAAATTTCTGGTACTGCTGAGCGCCCACGCTTGAGTATTTTCCGTTCGAATAAAAACATCTACGCTCAATTAATTGATGACGTAGCGGGTGTAACGCTAGCAAGTGCCTCAAGTCTTGATAAGTCTGTTAGCTCAGACGCTACCAAGGTTGAACAAGCAGAAGCAGTTGGTAAATTAATTGCTGAAGCTGGTAAAAAGAAAAATATCACATCAATCGTTTTTGACAGAAGTGGTTACTTATACCACGGCCGTATTCAAGTTCTAGCTGATGCAGCCCGCGAAAACGGATTAGAATTCTAAGAGGGAGGTAAAGTTAATGACAACTCATATCGATCCAAACACACTTGAGTTAGAGGACCAATTGGTTGGTATCAACCGTGTTACTAAAGTTGTTAAAGGTGGACGTCGTCTAAGATTTGCCGCAATCGTCATTGTTGGTGATAAGGCTGGCCACGTTGGCTTTGGTACAGGTAAAGCTCAAGAAGTTCCAGAAGCTATTCGCAAGGCTGTTGAAGATGCTAAAAAGAACTTAATCGAAGTTCCAACTGTTGGCTCAACTATTCCTCATGAAACTGTTGGCCGTTATGGTGCAGGTCGGATTATGTTGAAACCTGCTGAAGAAGGTTCTGGTGTTGCAGCTGGTGGTCCAGTGCGTATCGTGATGGACCTTGCAGGTGTTGCCGATGTTACAAGTAAGTCACTTGGCTCAAATACACCTATTAATGTTATCCGCGCAACGATGGATGGCTTGAAGAGCTTGAATACTAGAGAAGATCTTGTAGCCCTTCGTGGTGCCGATGCTAAGAGTTTACAAAACTAGGAGGAAGAGTAGATGGCTAAATTAAAAGTTACTTTAATCAGAAGCGCTGCTCATCGTCTTCCAGCTCAAAGAACTATTGTTAAAGAGCTTGGTTTGAACCGTGTAAATAGTAGCGTCGTAAAACCCGATAATGCAGCTATTCGTGGCGCATTACTCAAGATTGCGCACTTAATTAGTGTTGAAGAAGTTAAAGATTAATCAAAATAATAAATAAGGAGGTGCGGTTTAATGAAACTTCATGAATTGAAGCCTGCTGAGGGATCACGTAGTGATCGTAAGCGAGTAGGTCGTGGAACTTCATCTGGTACAGGTAAAACTGCTGGTCGTGGTCAAAAGGGCCAACTTGCAAGATCAGGTGGTAAAACACGTCTTGGTTTTGAAGGTGGTCAAATGCCATTATTCAGAAGAATGCCAAAACGTGGTTTCAAGAATATTAACCGTAAAGAATATGCAGTAGTTAGCTTGGCTGACTTAAACAGATTTGAAGAAGGTACTGAAGTTACACCTGCTTTATTAGTTGAAAGTGGATTAGTTAAGAAAGAATTAGCTGGTGTAAAGCTTTTAGCTAACGGTGAGCTTTCTGTTAAGTTGACTGTGAAGGTTAACAAGGTATCAGAGGCTGCCAAAAAGGCAGTTGAAGCAGCTGGTGGAACTATCGAGGTGATCTAATGTTCTCAACGTTGAAGAACGCATTTGCGGATAAAGAGATTAGAAAGAAGATTTTTTTCACTTTATTCATTCTGTTTCTTTATCGGATTGGATCAAATATCACAGTGCCTGGGATTAACGCTGGTGCAATTAGTAAAGTTGCAGAGGTTGGGCTGATTCCAATCCTCGACACCGTTAGTGGTGGCGGGTTGGCTAACTATTCAATCTTTGCACTCGGTGTTTCGCCGTACATTACCGCACAAATCGTTATTCAACTTTTGCAGATGGACATCGTGCCACGATTAGTTGAATGGGGGAAACAAGGTGAGGTTGGCCGGCGTAAGACAAACCAAGTAACTAGATATCTTTCACTCGTTGTGGCGTTTATCCAAAGTATTGGGATTACATTAGGTTTCAATGCTTTGACAAGTGCTGGGCTGGTGAAAGAGCAAACGGTGACCTCATATATTCAGATCGGTATCATTATGACCGCCGGAACCATGTTACTGACTTGGTTAGGTGATCAAATTACTGATAAGGGTCTGGGAAATGGCGTTTCCATGCTGATTTTTGCCGGGATCATCGCTCGTCTACCAAGTGGCTTATATGCACTGATTAAGGAGTACATCATCAACGCGTCAGCTAGTGATCGTACTACTGGAATCATCTTTATCGTTGCTGTCGTTGTAGCTGTCTTATTAGTTACAACTTTCGTCACTTACGTTCAGCAGGCTAATAGAAAGATTCCGATTCAGTATACTAGAAGAGCCGCGGTTAGCGGTTCAGAAAGTTATCTGCCCTTAAAGGTAAACGTTGCTGGTGTTATTCCAGTTATCTTTGCTAGTTCTTTCATTGTGACACCCGCTACGGTTCTGGTTGCTTTCCAATCAAGTTACAGTGATGCAACTTGGTACAAGGTTTTATCAGAAATCTTTAGTTTACAAACGACAACTGGTGCATTGATTTATACATTTTTGATTATCCTCTTTACCTTCTTCTATGCCTTCGTTCAGGTGAATCCCGAAAAGTTGGCGGAGAATTTACAAAAGCAGGGAGCATATATCCCTAGTGTTTGGCCAGGTAAAGAAACCGAAAAATATGTTTCCAGCCTTTTGATGAAGCTGTCAACTGTTGGTGCTGTGTTCCTTGGCCTAGTTGCCTTGCTACCTCAACTTGCATCAAACATCTGGGGTCTACCACAGTCAATTGGCTTGGGTGGAACTAGCTTGTTGATCGTAATCGGGGTTGCTTTAGAAATTTCACGCCAAATCGATGGTTTGTTAATGAAACAAGAGTACGTTGGATTTATTAGATAGGAGCTTATAAAAAATGTTAAACATTATTCTATTAGGTTTACCTGGTGCTGGCAAAGGCACAGCCTCAGCACCGATTATCGATAAATATCACGTGGCTCACATTTCAACAGGGGATATGTTTAGAGAGGCAATGGCCGAAGAAACACCTGTGGGCTTGGAAGCAAAGAAGTATATGGATGCTGGAGATTTAGTTCCTGACGAAGTCACAGCTAAGTTGGTTGAAGAAAGATTACAGAAGTCGGACGTTCTAAATGGCTTTATCCTCGATGGATTTCCACGGACAACTGTCCAGGCTGAGCTACTAGATCAAATTACAGAACGCTTGAATAAGCCTTTGTCTAAAGTGATTAGTATCGACGTGCCAGAAGACATTCTGGTTGAGCGCCTCTCGGCACGCTACATTTGTAAGAATTGTGGTGCGACTTATAACAAGATTTCTAATCCAACAAAAGTTGCGGGAGTATGTGATCGTTGCGGCGGTAAAGAATTTTACCAAAGAGAAGATGACAAACCCGAAGTAGTCAAGAACAGACTTAAAGTTAATAAAGAAATGAACACACCGTTAATTGACTTCTATGATGCCAAAGGTCTGTTGACTCATGTCAACGGTAACCAAGCACCTGAGAAGGTCTTTGCGGACATCGAGGCAGCCTTGGCTGACTAATATTGGTGGCTTGTTCTTTTCAAATTTAACTAAAAAGTGCTATAATTCTCAGGTATGACGTATTTGAATTTTTTTGGAGGGTCACTTTGGCTAAAGAAGATGTCATTGAAGTTGAGGGTAAGGTAATTGATACCTTACCTAATGCTATGTTTAAAGTTGAATTAGAGAACGGAGCAACGATTTTGGCGCACGTGTCGGGTAAGATTCGGATGCATTACATCAAAATTTTACCAGGCGATCGTGTCACAGTTGAATTGTCTCCTTATGATTTAACAAAAGGTAGAATTACCTATCGTAATAAGTAAGATTCTGGAGGCAAAATAATGAAAGTTAGACCATCAGTTAAACCAATGTGTGAACATTGTAAAGTTATCAAAAGAAATGGCCGCGTTATGATTATTTGCTCTGCTAACGCTAAGCACAAACAACGCCAAGGCTAATACAAAAATAAAATAATGGAGGTGCAAAAATGGCTCGTATTGCTGGTGTCGATTTACCAAGAGAAAAGAGAATAGTTGTTGCTTTAACTTATATCTTTGGTATTGGTGATAATACTGCACAAAAAATCTTGAACGCTGCAGATGTATCTTTTGACGTTCGGACAAAAGATCTTACACCTGATCAAGAAGACAAGATTCGTGTCGAAGTTGATAAATACCGTGTTGAAGGTGACTTACGCCGTGAAGTTAGCTTGAACATCAAACGTCTGCAAGAAATCGGTTCATACCGTGGAATTCGCCATCGTCGTGGTTTACCTACACGTGGTCAAAACACTAAGAACAACGCTAGAACTCGTAAGGGTCCTAAGGTTTCTATCGCAGGTAAGAAAAAATAATAAGTAGGAGGGAACAAAATGGCTGTTAAAAAAGCATCACGCAAACGCCGTGTCAAGAAGCACATCGAAAAAGGTGTTGCTCATATCCATTCAACATTTAACAACACGTTGGTCATGATTACGGACGTTCAAGGTAACGCTATTTCTTGGTCAAGTGCTGGTGCACTTGGATTCAAGGGTAGCCGTAAGTCAACTCCATTTGCCGCACAGATGGCTGCAGAAGCAGCAACTAAGCAGGCTATGGAACATGGCATGAAGAATGTTGAAGTTTCCGTTAAGGGTCCAGGTTCTGGCCGTGAAGCTGCTATCAGAGCTTTACAAGCTACGGGTCTTGAAATTACTGCTATTCGTGACGTAACTCCGGTTCCTCACAATGGTTCAAGACCACCAAAACGTCGTCGTGTTTAGTTATCAATTTGTTTACTTAATAGCGAACAATACGTTTTGAAGGGGGCCCCAGTAATGATAGAATTTGAAAAACCAAGTATTACCGCTGTAGAACAAGATAAAAATTACGGCAGATTCGTAATTGAACCCTTGGAACGTGGTTATGGTACTACTTTAGGAAATTCACTTCGTCGTGTTTTACTAGCTTCTTTACCAGGAAGCGCAGTTAGTTATCTCCAAATTGATGGTGTTTTACATGAATTTTCAACAATTCCTGGTGTATTAGAAGACGTTACACAGATTATTTTGAATCTTAAGAAGCTTACCTTAAAGTCAATCGCGGCTGATGAAAAGTTAGCAGAAATCGATGTAGAAGGTCCCGCAACTGTTACTGCCGGCGATCTTAAAGTTGATGATGAAGTTCAAATTTTGAACCCTGATCAGTACATCGCTACGGTTGCTGAGGGAGCACATCTTCGGATGACTGTTGCCATTAAACAGGGTCGTGGGTATGTTCCAGCGGACCAGAATAAATCCGATGATATGCCGATTGGTGTTGTGCCAGTTGATTCACTATTTTCACCTATCGAAAAGGTTAACTACCAAGTCGAAGGAACCCGTGTTGGACGGAACAACGACTATGATAAGTTAACGATGGAAGTTTGGACGGATGGCTCTATTACACCTAACGATGCATTGAGTTTTGGTGCCAAGATTTTAACCGAACACCTAAACGTGTTTATGAATACAAATCTTGTAACTGAGTTCACTGATGTGATGGTGGAGAAGGAAGATACTAAGAAAGAGAAACAACTCGAGATGACTATCGAAGAGCTTGATCTTTCTGTTAGATCTTACAACTGCTTGAAACGCGCTGGTATTAACACAGTTCAAGAATTAACTGAGAAGTCCGAAGCAGACATGATGCGTGTTAGAAACCTTGGCCGCAAGTCGCTTGAAGAAGTTAAGAACAAGTTAACTGATCTTGGCTTAGGACTACGTGTAGACGATTAAAAAGATTGAATAAGGAGGGAAACTCATGGGATACCGTAAATTAGGTCGTAATTCATCTCAAAGAAACGCGATGTTGAGAGATTTGACTACTGATTTAATTATCAACGAACGCATTGTCACTACTGAAACTCGTGCTAAAGAGATTCGTAAGACTACCGAGAAGATGATTACACTTGGTAAACATGGTGACTTGCACTCTAGAAGACAAGCTGCAGCTTATGTTCGTAATGAAATTGCTGATATTCGCGAAGAGAAAGATGGTGTTGTGGTACAATCTGCACTCCAAAAACTTTTCAGTGAAATTGCACCTCGTTATGCAGAACGTAATGGTGGTTACACTAGAATGTATAAGATGGCTACACCACGCCGTGGTGACGCCGCACCTATGGTTATTATCGAGTTAGTTTAATCGATATTTGAATAATCAACCCTTAAAAATTCATTTCATAGAAGCGAGAATGAGCGTGATGATGTTGGCGTTTGCCTAGTCTAGCTTAGATAGTTAAACTATCCCTTCATGAATGATTTTTTTTTGCTCAAAAAACGGTACAATGTAATAAATGTGTTTAAAGGTGGTTGGCATGACGCAAAAGGACAATATTATTGAGGTACAAAACGTTACCTTCACTTATAATGAAGCTGAGAGACCAGCACTGCATGATGTATCTTTAAGTGTGCAAAGAGGCAGCTGGACCGCCATCATCGGTCATAATGGTAGTGGTAAGAGTACATTAGCACGTTTATTAAACGGTCTCCTCGTGCCGGATGACGAAAAGTCCAAAATTTATATTGACGGGATTGAGCTGACTGACGACACCGTCTGGCAGATTAGGAATGATATTGGAATTGTCTTTCAGAATCCTGATAATCAGTTCGTTGGAGCGACCGTCGAGGATGATGTCGCTTTTGGGATGGAGAACCGGGGCGTTTCCCGTGCAGAAATGCAGGAAGTGGTCCAACGAGTCGTGGCCGATGTCCGCATGACGGATTTCATTAAGTCCGAGCCGGCACGTTTATCCGGGGGACAGAAGCAGCGAGTGGCCATTGCCGGAATTATCGCCATTAAACCGAAGATTATTATTCTGGATGAATCGACCAGTATGCTTGATCCTGAGGGCAAGAAAGATGTCCTCGACCTAATTAGGCGGGTGAAGGAACAAAATGACCTCACGGTTGTTTCAATCACCCATGACATTGAGGAAGCGAGTGAGGCAGACGATATCATCATCTTGAATGATGGTGAAATAGTTCAAACTGGCACACCAAAAGAGATTTTTCAGCAAGTGGAATTGATTGATCGGATGGGCCTCGAGGTGCCATTCATCAACCAGCTAATTGCCCAGCTGCGGGCCAACGGCATCGATGTTCCGCTTGCAGTAACCAATGAAAGTGAGCTAACAGATTACCTGTGGAAATTAAATTCGAACATGTAGACTTCACCTATGCACCCAACACGCCGATGGCTAAGAAAGGGTTACAGGACGTAAGTTTCACACTCAAAGAGAACAGTTTTGTGGCCGTAATTGGTCATACCGGTAGCGGTAAATCCACCCTGCTACAGCATTTTAATGCGCTACTGAAGCCGACCGCCGGCACAATTAGAATTGCTGGTTTTGAAATCAATAAGGATACGACCAATAAGAGCCTGAAGGCCCTACGCAAACAAGTAGGCATGGTCTTTCAATTTCCTGAGAACCAATTATTCGAGGAGACGGTGCTGCGTGATATTGCCTTTGGTCCGAAAAACTTTGGTGTACTAGAGAAAGAGGCAATGCAACTTGCACAAACATGGCTAGAACGGGTTGGCCTATCAGAAGAGGTTGCAGAGCAGACACCGTTTGATCTGTCCGGTGGGCAGATGCGCCGCGTGGCGATTGCCGGTGTACTGGCGAGCGAACCGGACGTTTTGTTATTGGATGAACCCGCGGCTGGGCTGGATCCAAGGGGACGTTTCGAAATGATGAAAATTTTCACTGATTACCAAGCAGCGGGCCATACTGTTATCTTAATCACGCATAACATGGATGATGTGGCCTACTATGCTGACGATGTCCTGGTGCTAGAAAAGGGCGAGCTGCTGCTCCATGACACCCCAGAGCGTGTTTTTGCGGATCGCGATTGGTTGACAGCACATCACTTGGACGAGCCGACAGCCAGCAATTATGGCAGAGTATTGAGCAGGCGGGGTTTTGAGTTTAGCAAGAACCCGCTGACACTCACTAGTTTGACGCAACAGATTGTACAAAATCTCGATAAAGGATAGGCAGCAATGGATAAACTTATCTTAGGACGCTTTATCCCAGGTGATTCGATTGTTTACAAGATGGATCCCCGGGGTAAGTTGTTAGCAACATTCTTCTTCATTGGTATTATATTTCTCGCGAATAATTGGCTTACATACCTTATTGTCACGCTTTTTTCACTGGCGGCCGTTGTTGCGACGAGAATCTCACTCAAGGTATTCTGGCGTGGGGTGCGGCCGATGATTTGGTTAATCCTCTTTACAAGTGCACTGCAGGTCTTCTTTACTGCTGGCGGCCAAACCTACTATCACTGGGGGATCATTACAATTTCAGAATTTGGACTAATTAACGGCTTCTATATTTTCCTCCGGTTCGTCTTAATTATCTTGATTTCTACCGTATTGACGCTCACAACGCCACCGTTATCGATTGCTGATGCCATGGAATCTTTGTTGAAACCATTGAAGGTAATTCACTTTCCGGTCACCCAGATCGCACTAGTGATGTCCATTGCGCTCCGCTTCGTTCCGACGTTGATGGACGAGACGGTTAAAATCATGAATGCACAGCGTGCACGTGGTGTGGACTTCGGTGAGGGTAATCTTTTCAAACAGATGAAGTCGATCATTCCACTCTTAATTCCATTATTTGTGAATAGCTTAAAGATAGCTTTCGACCTGTCACAGGCGATGGAATCAAGAGGCTATCAAGGCGGCGACGGAAGGACAAAATACAGGATTCTCCAATGGCATTGGCTCGATTTAATCAATTTAGGCTACTTTGCGCTGATGACTGGCTTACTAATTATTTTTAGGACACATTAATGACAAGATATAAGATGACGATGGCTTATGACGGCCATCTTTTTCATGGCTTCCAGAAGCAGATAAAAGATCGCACGGTCCAAGAGACTGTCGAAAAAGCACTATTCAAAATGACGAAGGGGAAAGAAGTGGCTGTTCACGGCTCGGGCCGAACCGATGCAGGAGTACACGCAAAGGGACAAGTAATTCACTTTGATTACCCGGGAAATATTCCACCACAGAATATGATTAGGGCGCTAAATAGTATGATGCCACTCGATACCATCTTCTTGGCGGGGGCAATCGTCGATGCAAACTTTCACGCCCAGTTTGATACGATTGGTAAATGGTATCGTTATCGTGTTGACCTCGGGCGTTACACCGATCCCTTCAAGCGATTCTATACGGGTCATTATCCGTATCCTGTCGACATTGAACGCATTAAATTAGCTTTGCCCGCATTACTTGGAGAACACGATTTCACGAGTTTTGCAGCGAGCGGTGGTGTAATCAAGAACAAGGTACGGACGATTTATTATGCAAACGTCGAATATGATGAGGGACAAAATGAGTTCATCTTCGACTTTGTCGGAAATGGCTTCTTGTATAATATGGTACGGATTCTGGTTGCCACAGCGCTTGAAATAGGCAATGGTAGAAGACCAATTGATGATTTCAAGCGGTTAATTATGGTCCGTGATAGAAATGAGGCGAGAGCAACGGCACCAGCGAGTGGACTTTATCTGCAGGAAGTCTACTATGATGAAATTCCAGAGCAATTTCGGTTGAAATAAAATACGAATCAAGCCATGTCTACATGGCTTTTTTGACGCAACATATTGTTGCTTGTTCAAATATTCGAAACTACTCCAGATTAATTTTGATGATCTTGTTGCTAGTTCTGTTTGGTATTTTTTCTGCAAGTGTGACTATTTTCAACGTGTATCTGATGTCCTACCTGCAAACTAATGTCAATACGGATTATCTCGGAAGAGTATTCAGTCTGATATTTGTAATTAGTGGAATTTTTGTACCTATCGGTAGTCTGTTAGCCGCAACAATTGATCTGAAAGACTGGCGCGTTTTCCAGTTAATTGGTATTGGTCAAATCCTCATCTATCTGAGCCGCTTGATTACATTTCGGCTAATGTCTAAGAAAGCATAAGTGGTTTGAATTAAGAGATGACATGCATCCGTCAAACCACTAAATCATAATCTAAAATATTTGTGGCATCATTTTTTCAAAGATAAAAAAGTTTCACCCTGTTTTTGCGTAGTTATTAACACGGTGTTTCGTGGACCACATCTCTGCACATTAATGATGAGGGAGATGTTGTCTATGAAGGAATGGAAAGGTAGAAGCGGCTAATAAGTGGATTTATTCAACTTATTGAAATTCATCGAGCAGCTGGTTAATGGTTTGAAATCCATCGACTGGTTGATCAAGAAGATCAAAAAAACTCTTAATCACAAAGATTAAGAGCTAAAGCTTTCCACGAAATCACCCAAGGTCAGAGGACATCAGCCCCCTCTGGCCTTTTTTCGTACCTAAAGTGTAACACGACACACAAGTAGCAAGTCAAGTAAAAAAAACCTTGCTAAACTGCTACGAATAGTTTAACCTTAAATTCATCAACAACAAGGAGGAAACCAACATGAGAAATTCATTGTCTACTGTAGTATTAACTTGGCAAAGCCAACAGTAGGCAGGCGTGAACACGTCCTGCCAGACGCAGGTCGTGTCTATGTTGGTTCCAATTCGTCGTCTGCATAGATACCTCAATTTAGTGGTAACTATGTGGACGTTTTTATTTTCTCTGAAAACTTCCACGACCTGTGGGAGCTTTTTTTTTCGAAAACTAATGGGATTAATGGAGAAGATAAAATGAAAAAAATGATTGGCTTTATCGTATTATTATTAGCATTTCTTGGGGTGGCATTTTACTTTGGTGAACGGGAGATTTCACAGAGCAGGCAAAAGACAGATACACCAACGGTAGGTGTCTTACAGCTGATGAGTCATCCGGCGCTTGACGCTATCTATGACGGTATCAAGGATGGTTTGAAGGATGCGGGCTATGAAGTAGGCCAGGACGTCAAGATTGACTTTCAAAACGCGCAAGGAGATCAGAGTAATCTGAAGAGCATGTCCGAGAAATTCGTGAATGAGAAGGCGGCTGTAACCGTTGGGATTGCTACCCCAGCAGCTCAGGCGTTGGCAAATGCGACGATGGACATACCGATAGTTCTTGGGGCAATTACCGATCCGGTTGGCGCTAAGCTGGTAGCGAACAATAGGCGCCCGGGCGGTAATATTACAGGGGTATCCGATCAGGCACCACTAGGAGCGCAACTCGACCTGATGCAGGAAATATTACCAAAGATGAAAAACCTGGGAATTATCTACACGTCAAGCGACGATTCGGCAGCAACCCAAGCGAAAATGATGGCAACACTAGCTCAAAAGGCAGGCTTAACAGTGAAGAAGTATAGTGTGAACTCGACTAACGACATCACGCAGGTCGCCGCACAAATGGTCCAGAATGTTGATGCAGTTTTCGTCCCAACAGATAACACGATAGCTAGCTCGATGGAGACGTTAGTAGCTGCCACGAACGCCCAGAACATCCCAGTCTTCCCGACTGTTGACACAATGGTCAAACAGGGGGGCGTGGCCACGAGTGGTATCAATCAATTTAAGCTTGGCCAGGAGACGGGTAAGATGGTCGCGGCGATTCTGCAGGGGAAGAGCGAACCAGCGACAACGCCAATCCACTTTGAAAAAACGGGGCAGTTGATCATCAACAAGCAACAGGCGGATAAATTGGGACTCAAGATTCCAGCGCCAGTAATGCAAAAAGCACAAGAAAAGGGGAAAATTATTAAATGACAATCGGGGTATCAGCCATCGGGCAAGGTTTATTATTTGGTATATTGGGCATAGCGCTCTTTCTCACCTTTCGTATATTGGACTTTCCAGATATGACGGTTGAGGGTACATTTCCCTTTGGTGCGGCCGTTGCCGTGAGTGCAATTGCAAACGGTATTAACCCGCTAGTAGCGACTATTTTGGCAACATTAGCGGGCATGGTTGCGGGCCTTTCGACGGGCTTATTGACGACGAAGGGGAAAATTCCGGTGTTATTAGCTGGCATATTGGTGATGACTGGCTTATTCTCCATCAATCTCCGGGTAATGGGTCGCGCAAATCTCTCATTATTGAACCAGCCCAACCTCTTTAAACAAGGATTTCTACCGCAATTACCACCTGCTTTTGCGAGTGTTATAGTTGGCGGTTTAGTCGTGATTATCGTGGTAATCATGCTGACGCTGTTCCTGAATACGAGGCTTGGTCAAGGATTCATCGCCGCTGGTGACAATCCGAATATGGCTCGTAGTCTCGGAATCAATCCTGACCGCCAGAAAATTCTGGGCTTGGTGATTAGTAACGGTCTCGTTGGTCTAGCGGGAGGGTTAATCGCCCAGAATAATGGCTTCGCCGACGTTAACATGGGAATTGGTGTGATTGTTATTGGACTCGCGGCTATTATTATTGGCGAGGTGAGCTTCGGTAATCTGACCCTCAGCCAGCGCCTGATCGCCGTTGTTCTTGGGAGCATCATCTACCGTTTCATTTTGCTGATCGTCCTCGCGTTAGGATTCAATCCTGATGATTTGAAACTCATTTCCGCCATTATTTTGGCGTTAGTAATCATGGTGCCGACGTTAGAAGATAAATTTCGGTTAAAGCAGACTTTAACGAAGGGAGTACGAAAGGATGACTGAGGCTAAACTAGTTTTGCAAGATATTTCCGTTAGAATCTCTGCTGGGTCAGAGGTGAAAACGCTGCTCAATAATATCAACTTGACGATTGATGAAGGCGACTTCGTGACCGTGCTTGGCACGAATGGTGCCGGAAAATCGACGCTCTTCAACACAATCTCTGGCAACCTGGCGGCAACGGAGGGAAGTATTCGAATTGCTGGTGTCGACTTGACGAGGAAAAGTCCGGAGAAACGGGCGAAATTTATTAGTCGGGTATTCCAAGACCCGAAGATGGGCACGGCTCCCCGGATGAGTGTGGCGGAGAACTTGGCGTTAGCGACGCACCGCGGGGAGCGTTTGATGTTCCAGTCGCGCCAAGTACGCCAACAGATGAGTCGATTTAAAGAATTGGCGCAAAAGTCTGGTAACGGGTTGGACTTGGCGTTAGATAAGCCTACCGAGCAGCTTTCGGGCGGCCAAAGGCAGGCGCTGAGCCTCTTGATGGCCACAATTAAGTTGCCGGAGCTTTTGTTGCTGGATGAGCACACAGCAGCACTAGACCCGCATACGAGTATGGCAATTATGGGGTTGACCAATCAGATTGTGACAGAGAATAAGTTAACTGCGCTCATGATTACCCACCAATTAGATGATGCGTTGAAGTATGGTAATCGCCTGATTGTGCTCGATCAGGGCCTGATTGTGGCAGATTATAATCAACAGGAAAAGAACGAAATTACGAAGCAAGAATTACTGGAATATTTTGGTTAGCAACACATCTATTGAAAAGAACAATCTAGAAATTGTGAATAAACAAATAAAATTCCTACCAACAAATTTTGGTAGGAGTTTTTTAGTTTACAGATTGAATGAGGTTCATAGAACAACTTAATGGTCGTGAGTATGCTAGTGAAAAAAAATCATAAAAATCATGTTAACCAACCTTTGACCCAAAGGTGTTTTGACTTTACGGCCGCCTTCTTCGTATTTATTTTGAATGTAGAATAGCTTTTTACCATGTGGCATAACGGCTACCCAACGACCACCATTTTTTTGCCAGTAATACGGTTTGGAATAGGGTTCATCCAGCAGGACATTCTTAAATTGATAGTCGGGCAAATTTGCTTGGATGAATTTTTTCATTTTCTTTGCATCGTAATGGTACCTTACTTGCTGCGTGATTTTCTCCCAGTTCTCCTGCATTTGCTCAGGTAACTGGTCTAAAGCTATTTCAAAAGGCTGGGTGTCTTCAGTAGTCGAATAAATTAAGCTATGCTGGATGTTTATTCTCGTTGCACGCCAAATTCGGAGGTCCTGGGTGCGCGACTTAAATTGTTGATAAAGCTGATTGATGCGATGGATGTCGCACAATTTATCATAAAAAATGCAATTGTAATCCTGATATTCAGTTTTGCGCTCTTTAGTGTTCTAATAATATTAGAAATTGTAATGCGGCGCTCTGAGCGAATAGGTCAACAGAATAAAATTTAATACTTAGAGGAGAACTATATAATGAACAAAAAGGTTTTAATTACCGCAGCAGCGCTAACATTCGTCTTTGTTGGCTGCAGCAATCAAGCCACGAATCAAAAGGCCGAGGAAAAGATTCCTAGTGCTTCCGCTATCCTGAAGAAGACAACCGCTAATCAGAAAAAGCAGGATAACGTTCATCTAGCAGTCGATACTGTTGCTGGTATTGCTGATGAAAAAATGAAAATGCTGGTTGATGCTGATTTCAGTTTTAAACCAGTAGCAATGGATGGCAAATATAGCATGGCAATTGACGATGATAGTCGGGAATTTAGAATTTATGCGGCAAAGGATAAATTTTACCTCAAGGATGATGAGCACGAATGGCAAGATATGTCTGATCAATCTGACAGTTTAGGAATTGATTTGGATTCGTTGATCAGTCACGCGAATGGTGCAGATACGGCTGATTTATCGGCTGATGCCAAGAAAGCAGCCAAAGTAACCGAAATAAATGGTAACTATACGATCAAAATGAAGCTTACTGGTAAGGCCGCAGATAAGCTGATAAAGAAGGGGAATGAATCGCTCGATATGTCAAAATCCGTAGCTGCCAAGACCAAGGTAAAGTCGGTTAATTATCACTACGTGATTGACAAAAAGACGTCGTTACCCGAACAGCTAAAAGTGAAAATTAAGCTGGATCTTGGGGGTGCAGCGATGACTGAAACTATCGATTCGAAATATAGTAGATGGAATGAATCAGCTGTTACTGAACCTAAACTTTAAGTGTTAGGTGCATCGCACACAAAAAAAGCGACTCGCAGATTTTTTGCGAGTGGCTTTTCTAGTAGAACAGATTTCGATAGAAATCCTATTAAGCTGCTTCTTCAGCGCTGTCGTCAGCTGCATTGTTCTGAACCCAACCAAGTACAAGTCGTGAGAATGGTCCCACAATTAGTAGTTGATATAGGAAAGCAGCAATAAGGTTCATGCCCCAAGTCTTCAGGTATGTTCCGAGGAAGTCGGCAGGAATGCCACCCTCCATTAGCATGCCAAACAGTGACATGAAGGTTACCATACCAAGGATCATGAATGTGGAGATGGTCAGGATCAGCTGTAATTTACTTTCCTTATTAATAGGTAGGGAAAATGCAATTTTTTTTGCAACAATTCCCACCACGAAGTTGTCGAGAATAAATGCGACAACGAAGCCAGGAACTAGGCCAGTTGCTAAAGCAACTAAGCTGAATGAATTGTGAATTACCAGATTATAAATACTCATTCCAAGCACCATCAAGAAACACATTAACGAACCAAAAATCAAACCTTCTTTTTTATTTGTAGGCATAAACAAATCTCCTTTTTCTAGATTACTTAAACGTTAGGAAAAATGGCAAAAAAATAGCCAACAATTCCAGAAGTGTACGCTGCATCTGGCAGAGTACAGAACCCTCGGAATTGGAGGTTTTAAACACGCATTCCTACAGTAAGTGTAAGTGGTGAAGCTTTTTTGGAACTTCAATTAACCAGTATACACACTTTTGTATTTGTGTGTAAGTAAAAGATATGAGAATTTTACTTGACTTGTTCCTTTAGCGTCGTGTTACACTGGGGGTACGAAAAAAGCCAGAGGTTGGCGTAGACCTCTGACCTTGGGTGATTTCGTGGAAGGCTTAGCTCTTAATCTTTGTGATTAAGAGTTTTTTTGATCTTCTTGATCAACCAGTCGATGGCTTTCAAACCATTAACCAGCTGCTCGATGAATTTCAATAAGTTGAATAAATCCACTTACTAGCCGCTTCTACCTTTCCATTCCTTCATAGACACCATCCCCCTCAACTTTAATCTGCAGAGATGTGGTCCACGAAACACCTTGTTAATAAATACGTGAAAATAGGGTGAAACTTTTTTATTTTACGAGGAAATTTGGCCTAGGACATTTTCGTTTGCGATTACTTGAGACATTATCACTTGCGAACGACATTGACACATATTCGACAAAACGAAAATTTGACAAACGTTCTAAAATCAGGTACATTATTCAAGTATTGTTTGTCCACCGATAAGCCCCGGAACTTATTGTATGTCAAACATGAAAACGGAGGAAAGAACATTGCGTACAACCCCATTAGCAAAACCAGGTGAAATTGAACGTAAATGGTATGTACTTGACGCAACTGGTGTTTCACTAGGTCGTGTGTCAACTGCTGCTGCTACTATCTTGAGAGGTAAGAACAAACCTCAATTCACACCAAATACTGACACAGGTGATTTTGTAATCATCATTAATGCGGACAAATTAGTCCTTACAGGTAAGAAAGCTACTGACAAGATTTACTACCGTCATTCTGATTACCCAGGTGGTTTGAAGTCAATTAGTGCTGGCGAATTACTTGCACAGAGCCCAAAGAAGCTTGTTGAAAAGTCTGTTAAGGGAATGCTGCCAAAGAATTCTCTTGGTCATGATCAACTTCTTAAGTTACATGTTTATGCAGGTGCAGAACATGAACACCAAGCTCAACAACCAGTATTATTAGACATTAACAAATTAATCTAGGAGGACAATTATAGTGGCTCAAACAGTTGCATATACAGGCACAGGCCGGCGCAAGAGCTCAGTAGCTCGCGTACGTCTGGTTCCTGGTAAAGGTCAAATTACAGTTAACAAAAAAGATGTTGCAGATTACATTCCTTCATCTTTGGCTATTCAAGATTTGAAACAACCATTAGATATCACTGAAACAGAAGGTCAATACGACATCTTCGTTAACGTTAACGGTGGTGGTTTCACTGGACAAGCCGGCGCAATCCGTCACGGTATTGCTCGTGCCTTACTTCAAGTAGATCCAGATTTCCGTGGAGCTCTTAAACGTGCAGGTATGCTGACACGTGATTCACGGATGAAGGAAAGAAAGAAGCCAGGCCTGAAGAAGGCTCGTAAAGCTTCACAATTCTCAAAACGTTAATATTTACGTTCAAGAATGTTTTTATATCAACGTTTTCGAGATTTCAGTTGGTCACCTATGGTCACAATGCTATAGGGATTCCAATAGATTTAAAGCATTCGCATCTTGCGAGTGCTTTTTTTCTGGCAGTAATTCCAGATAATATTTTTCAGTAGTTAAGATTGAATCATGTCCTAATCTACGACTAACATAAGATAAAGGTATATTATTACTAAATAAAAAAGAAGCGTGTGAACTGAACCCCTTAAGTTGTTTTTCTCCAACTTAAGGGGTTCACTTAATATTGTCTTATTTAGAAATTTTTTAGTTATTACTTGTATTTTTATTTAATAGAGGTAGAATAAGCATCAGAAAATATTTAATATTCAAGAAGAATGAAAACATGAAAAGCGTATCTAAGAGTTTTGTGTCTTTAATGGCAGCTACAATGTTATTGACAGCAGGAGAAGAATGGTTTCTAATACTGTTAATGCTTCTACATTAAATTCGGCTGAAAGTAGCTTGAATAATAAGAATAGTGAAGATACTTGGCAGAATGTGAAGTTAATGAATGGAACTGAAATGCAAATTCTTCCAGATAATTCTTCAAAATTAAGTGGGAAGATTAAGTATAACGGTCAAATCTCTTCATATCACATCATTTCAAACAATGGTATATATACTATCTATTTGAATAATAAAGAAGTGTATTCAGTTGATGTAAATGATAGCCAGTTACCCACAACAAGTGTAGGCGGTTTTAGTCCGTTTATTAATTTTACATATGCAAATTGTAAGGTAGCATTTAAACATGCAGGTAGAAAGTATTATTACTTGACGACAGAGAAATATAGTGCAGATACATTAAGAAGATTAAAAGGAGCTACTAAGGATATTATTATTGGTTTACTTGGCTTTGTTCCTGTAGTTGGTCCCTATGTTTCTGGTGGTGGTTTAGCCTACACTGTTTATAATGATATTTTTGGAAAGAATCCGAAAAATAAATGGTATACGGTAAAGGAATATTGTACTAGAGGATATGAGTATTATGCGTGGAAAACTTATACCTATACTGATTCTCATAGAAAACATCTGCAATCTGTTAAATGGGAGTATAAAAAAGTACTATGAGAAAAATTTTGACTAGTAAAATTGCTAAAAGCATATTAGCGTTTATGTTTATATTTTTTACAGGTTGGTTTTCTGCAAGATTAGTACATACCGGAAAAGCTGAATCGACATATGACTATTTTATTTTAGGAGGATTTAGTCTAGTTTTAGGTGTTTTGGAACTATATCGATTAGTAAAAAGTAAGTAACCTAAAACTTCAAAATTTAAAGTAATAAAAACACTGTTAAATGATGACTGATTGATATCATGGTTTAACAGTGTTTTTATGTAAAAATAGAATTTTAGAAAACTAAATGACGCTTATTTAATAGTCTTCTTATTTTTATGATTCAGTAAGATAATCGACTTAAAATGGTCACAATTGGTCACAAAGTTTTCCAAGTAGAAGAATTTTGTTCCAGTTTTTTCCATATGATGTGCTAATTAATTAAAAATTGTATGGATTCAAATGGATTAACCTTGATAGTTAGGTAACTTTGTTCCTGTTACAATAACTTAAAATTCTCAAAACGTTAATATCCAGATTGGCGTTTTTAGACAAGATACTCACCGATTGGTGAGTATTTTTTTGTAGAAATTACCACAAAAATAGGTTGAGAAAACGACGTGATTTTCTCAACCAAATATAAATAATCACTGCAGGTAGCTCAGTGTAGCAGCACCCACTGCCTTGCTGACAATCAAGATAGCATCTTCGTTCATCAAAAAGTCGGGGCTGTGGTGCGGATGATTCAGACCATCTGCGGCTTGTGCACCAACGTAGATGAAGCTACTCGGCTTAGCTTGTGCGAAGTATGCGAAATCCTCCGAAGGATCTTGTGGACCCCGTTCAGGACGCCGGCGGCGAGCATTACCTTGGCACCGCCGGGTGAGACCTCTTCAGCTGTCTGTTGAATGATCCGGATGCTCCCCTTTAGAGTTGCTCCTTTAATTCGATTAACGAATTTGCGAGTACCATCATATATGCCGTGTGGGCATCGTGGCCACAGGCATGCATGACAACAGGATTCTGTGATTTGAAGGGGAGGTCATTATCTTCTTGAATGGCCAACGCATAGAAATCAGCACGTAAAGCAAGCTTTTTTCCGGGGTGGTCTCTATCAATATCGACTGCAAAGCCATAGCCTTCACCGAAGTCGGTGACCGTACAGTCCAAGTCTCGATAGAAAGCCTTGATGTATGCGGCCGTCTCTTTCTCTTGAAACGAGACTTCCGGGTGTTCGTGGAGGTGGCGCCGAATTGCGACCATCTCTTCCTCCGCAGCATCTAATTTACGCATTAATTCTGTTTGTACTGTCATTTTGCTTTCCTTTCCTTAAAATAAAAACGATTCCTACGATGTTTTGTAGTAACCGTTTGTGTCTTTGAAACTTCTGTAGCGCTAACCAATCTAATTGTAGGTCTTACGTTTTTAGTCTGTCAATGAATACGGAAATTCAGCAAGATTATCTGATCATTTAGTTACGACAACCTTACCAAGCATGTGGTTTGTTTCCACAAATCTGAGTGCCTCACGCAAGTTAACGGCGCTGATTGGGCTGAGCGTTTTGGTGACCGTACTTTTTATTTTTGCGGAATCTAGGAGATCAGCAATAATGTTGAGAATCTCGTGTTGGCTTTTCAGATCCGCAGTATTGTCTGACTGATTTTGCGATGACGCTTGAGGATGTTATAACTGAAATGGAAAAGTGGGGTAACCGCTACAACGCGGCCAATAGTGCAGCATCTTTGAAAGCGTGAATGTAATTTGGCTTTTTGACTTTGACGAATCCGATCGTGTTTATGATTCATGGAAAGTACTGACTACGCCAGTTTTTTTAAAATATTAAGCAAAGAATTAAATCACACTGTTACCAAACCGCAAAGTAGCACCGATGTTTTGGACCATGATACGCTAGGTATATAAGGTTACGAGATTACATTGTTAGCTTACTAAGGAGGTAACTTATGACAACAACTCTTACCCAGACTAATTTGAAATCGTTACTAGCTAAACTTGACCAAGGACCGTTTATCTCGCTTTATTTGCCAATCGAACAGACACGCCAAAGTACTAAAAACCGGTTGGTTCTGAAACAGCTACAAAAATCTGCGGCCGAGCAATTTACAGCCAACTATCCCGCATTAGACTGGGAGAAATTTGACCGCCAGTTAGACCAACTGCCTGATGATTTACTAGCGGCTGACAGTGATTTACCACAAAGCTTCGGGGTAATCGTGAGTGCCACTCAACAGGTTGTCTTGCCTTTGAAAATTGACGTTGAACCTCAAGTTAACGTGGCTGACTGGCCCAATTTACTACCATATATTGGGACGCAGCAATTGGCCGTGAATTTCGACCTGTTGACACTCAACCAGGACTCATTTGTGCTCTTTGAAGTAAGTGAGGGTGAAGTGCATGAGCTGGAGTTGCCAGGGGATGCACCGACGAACTTACAAAAGGCGTTGGGAACGGAATTAAGCGGTGGCGAGACAAACTTCCGCTCGTTCACGAACGGTCAGAGTGGCGGCGTCGGCGTTCACGGGCATAACACTTTGGACGCGGAGAAAGAGATTGACCACCGCAACTACTATCAAGCTGTGGCTGATTATCTGAATGGGCTGATTGCTGAGCGCAAAAGGGCTGTGATTCTCTTCGCCCTGCCAGAGAATCAGAGCCTCTTCCGGCAGATTAATAAGAATCCATATGTCTCTGAGCAGTTAAGTATCCAGAAATCGCCGTTAAATCTCAGTTTAACCCAGATGAAAAGTGAAATAGCACCGCTCCAGAAACAATGGCAGGCTGGGTTAGTAGCGATTTTGCAAGACAGGTACGATGCCGCACGCAGTCAGCAATTAGCGCTAAGCGATCGCACGGAAATCCTGGAAGCCGCTCGAATGGGTAGGATTGATACGCTATTGATTAACCGGAGTGAAGTCCTGACAGCTCCAAGCGACTGGCTGCTAGAACTGAGTGATCAGGTGCTCCAATATCAGGGAAGGGTGCGAATTCTCCCTGAAGATGATTATCCTGCCACAGAACCCGTGGTGGCAATCGCCCGTTATTAAGTAATCAGGGAAAGATCCTGTTTCAACCGGAATAGGCTGGTAGGGCGATATAAAAGTTAGACAAATTTAGAATATTAAACTGTTAAGGCATGATTTCGGCAATGAACCGGGCTCATGCCTTTAATTTCATAACCATTAATGTTAGTAAGCCTGTATGCTATAATCAGTTAAAAATGAATTGAGGCGCGAAAGATGAATGCAGACTAGTTCCTGTTAGACTTTGACCCAGATCAAAAGGCGGTCCTCGAGCCTCGGACGGAGAAACTCCCGTTTAAATTTCAGCGACGATTATTATTTGCATTCGTTGAACGTGAGGATGTTGAGCATTTCCTGGAGCAGGTCCCCCACGTAATTGCAGGCAAATTTGAGACCATCTCATTTAGCCCAAATGTCTACGAAGTTGATTATCACGGTGAGAAATTCACACTGTGCCAAGCACCACTGGGTGCGCCGGCAGCGACACAATTGCTAGATTGGCTTATTTCCTACGGCGTAGAGCAGGTTCTGGCTTTTGGTAACGCAGGTGCACTCATTGATTTACCAGAGAATGCCATGTTGATCTCCATAAGGGCACTTCGTGATGAGGGGACCTCGTTTCATTACATAAAACCCGGTCAGTTTGTTGATTTACAGTCGGCTTTCCTGGATCAAATTGAAGATATTCTGAATGAGCTTGGCCAGACATATGCGGAAATTACGACCTGGACCACGGATGGTTTCTTCAGAGAGACACCAAGAAAGGTGAAGGAATTTCGGCAGCTGGGTGCGGCGATGGTCGAAATGGAATGTGCTGGGATGGCTGCATGTGCGCAATTTAGAAAGATTGACTTTGCCCCAATTCTCTTCGCGGCGGACTCTTTGGCGGACGTTTTGCATTATGATTATCGTAGCTGGGGTGCACAAGCCCATCGACTAGGCCTAGGAATTGGTGCACAAGTGTTAGCTAAACTATAACAAAGTGTGTTAATATTGCCGTGACCCACTGAGTTAATCCCTAGCTTAGGCTTGCGCCTTTCTCCGCGCACGCATTTCTTGATCGAGCCGCTTTTGCGCACTCTTTGCACCGCGTAGGAGATCATGCTCTTTTTTTCTGTCCGAATATTTGCCAAATAAATTATCCAGATTATAGCCGGCAGGGTACAGTTCTGTAGCCGGTGTGATCAACTCGATGCGCTTCTTCAGCACCTCTTTAATTTCATCATCTTGAGAGATTAGAAGCGTGTCTTGCATCTCATCTTCATCCTTGAAAATCAAAGCTGGCGTATGATTGGTCTTCACGAGCACGCGGTCACCGCGTTTAAATAGGGGACGTGTGTTCTTTTTTAGTGTACTTTTTTGCGTGATATTTTTAAATTCAATCTTGTCTAACTGATAATCAGCGTGATTGATGTAGTGCGCAGCACGCTGCACAACAGCGGGAGTGATCTGCATCTTCCGGGCGATCCATAAAGCCTGGCTGGCGCCAACTTGCCCCAACTGCAGTTGGTATTTCGGCGTTAAGGTCTCATTATCAAAGGCCATCGCTGCGGGAATAAAGTCCGCGTGGCGCTCGGCAAAGTTCTTGATTTCAGCATAGTGGGTGGTAGCAACGATTAGCCCGCCCATGCGATACAAGGACTCCATCACGGCAATTGCGAGAGCAGCACCTTCTCCTGGCTCCGTGCCACTCCCAAGCTCATCCAGCAGAATCAGCGTGTTTCGTCCTGTGTGCCGGAGAATTGTGGCAATCTGGGCCACGTGAGCGGAGAACGTGCTCAACTCATTCGGAGTGAGAATGAGGCCCTTGGCGATTTTTTTGAAAAGCGCATCGATCCTCGTAATCCCCATGAAGGGCACGTGCTGCCCGCTGTCTAAGATGAAACGAGCCTCCTTAGTTTCTTGTTGCCAATTGCTAACAGTGGCCAGGTTAGACGACGGCAAAGTCGCATCAAGCCTTTCCTTTGTGTGATTTCCCAGCACGTAGTGGGCAACCTGTTCTCTAATTTGGTCGAATTGAATTTTATTAAGCATTGCGGTATTCATGTAGTGGTATTCTCCTGTAAAAAAGGTACCTGAGCACACAAAAAAGGTAGCAAGCTACCTTTAATTAATTGTTGCTTTTGCAGAGGTATCCTGTGGGCACACCAAACAAACTGACGATCAAGCATCAATTTGTCTAGCTATTCAACTAATTGGTTAGTTGTTTAACCCGCTCATAAGGCAATACTCCGATGTGAATAATATTAATTGAACTTACTATAGCAAAAAGATTACGAATAAACAATCGAAAAGTTTGATTTGAATCAATTTTATACGTGGGTGGCCCGTGTATTATGGACTATATAGAAAATGAAAGGACGGGATTAATATGAACATGACCAAATTTATTGCGGAGGAATTTCCAAAGTTAGAATTTTTTACCAAATAGATTGTGAAGGTCCACGGGCAACGGCACCCTGAATTAGCCCAGGTCCGTGCTCTATTTGTCCAGCTGAGGGATAAGGCCTTGGCCGGAAACTTTGACTTCTCGTCTGAGCTGAGTCAAATGGAGTCAGTCACCAATCATTATGCAGTGCCACAGGATGCTTGCGAGGCCTACCAGGCTACTTACGAGCTCCTTGATTACCTTGATCATAATAGTGCGGTGGTTGATTAGGACACCACTGGGGGTATTTGCGACTCGAAAATTTGACGAATTAATTGTAGCATGCTAATATTCTTCTAAAGATACACTTACTTAATGTGAGGAAAATATTTGGAGGAATGAACATGCGTGTGAATATACTATTTGAGGCGCCAGAAACTGGTGAAAGACTTTACCTGACCACAAAGAATAAACGAAACCAGCCAGAACGATTGGAGTTGATGAAGTACTCCCAGAAACTGCGTCGGAAAACTCTTTTTCGTGAAGTTAAATAGTTAGGCTACCCCGGCTGATTTCAGCTGGGGTTTTTGTCTAGTATGCTAATTGTCATTGGTGGAGGAGGATGACGATGAAAGTTTCAATTATTGGTGCTGGTCCGCGGGGAATCGCTACTCTAACGAGAATTGTGGCTTGGTACGAAAGAGAACACGAAGAGAATGAAGCGATAGCCGAGTTAGAGGTGCGCTTGTTCGATCAATTTCCTATTGGTGGGCATATTTGGCGGATTGACCAACCCACAGAGTTGATTATGAACACGCCAACTGCCCATACGACACTCTATACTGACGAGACCGTACAAATGCACGGTCCGCTTAGAACTGGACCGACTCTGTATGAGTGGCTGCGTGACTTTGCCCCTGACTTTATTTCGGAGCAGGGTGAACCTGACGCGGCGGATTTAATTGCTGTTGCCAGGCGCCTGGGACCAAATGATTATGCCCCACGGCGGCTCTATGGTGTTTATCAAAGGTTCGTTTTCAAACAACTGCAGCAGCATCTTCCAGCAGGAGTTAAACTAACGTTCGTCCAGGACTTGGTTCAGGACTTGGTACCACTGAACCCGGGGTTTCGGGTAGTTACGAGTGAGGGCAGCTTCGAGGCAGATAACGTCATTGTCGCCTCAGGCCATTTCACAAACCAGGCGACGATTGACCAACAAGAGCTGATTGATTTTGCAGCTAAAAGCAATGTGACTTACCTGCCGCCAATGTTCCCTGGCGATGCTGACTTGAGTGTGATTCAACCACAAGAGAATGTCTTTGTCCGTGGGCTAGGGCTCAGCTTCTATGACTACATGGCGGAGTTAACCATCGGGCGTGGCGGCTGGTTTGAGCCGGTGGGCAACAAGTTGCACTATCATGTTTCTGGGAGTGAGCCACACATCATTGCGGGCTCCAGAAGGGGCTTTCCGTATTACCCGAAGCCAAACAATGAGAAAGGTTATGGTGAGAAAATCAGACCAAGTTTTGTCACCAAGGAAAAGCTGACGCAGTTGGGTGAGGCCGGTGAGTTAACGGGTAATGTTCTGTTTGGTCTGATGAAAAGAGAAATCGAGCTGGTCTATTACTCGTTATTGCTCCACCAGAAAGATCGGGAAGCAGAAATTGCCGACTTTAGAACGCAATATCAGGCGACTACTGACCCTGCCGTTCTCATTGACCGGCTGTTTGATCGAGCAGAACAATTAGATCTAGATTTCGTCTTCAATCCTGAGCAACGAGCGCTCGCGAGCACAAATTATCAGGATTTTGTGGTCGAGTTCTTGCAGCAGCTTATTAAGGATGCGACTGCGGGAAATAAGCATGGTCCAATCACGGGTGCACTGGAGGCCTTCAAGGATCTGCGCGACCAAATTCGTTTCGTGGTTGAACAGGGATACCTTTCAAACGATGAGTACCTCGATTTCTTGATTAGAAAATATACCCCATTACAGAATTTCATTGCGACAGGACCACCAGTATTGCGACTGAAACAGCTAGTTGCTTTAATCAAGGTGGGGATTGTGGAGTTGGTGCCAGCCGGGATGCAGGTGCGCCCAGTTAATGACCATTTCGAAGCGATTAGTAAGCGTAAGCCACAGTTCCAATATGAAGCACGGTACTTGGTGGACGCCCGGATTCCGGTCAATGACAACGAGGTGACAGCAAATCCGTTGATCAAAAAGTTGTTGGAGCGGGGATTAGCTTCACTTGACGCCCGTCAGCTTGCTGATGGCACTAGTTTTTTGACTCGGGCAATTAATGTTGAACAACAGACGGACCGGTTAATCACGGCAGACAAAGAAGTGGTAGCTAATCTTTATCTCTGGGGTGTGCCAACTGAGGGGAAGCACTGGTTCACAAATGTCAGTTTCCGCCCGGGTGTGAACGATAATAGCCTGATTACGGCGGACCGGATTGCCGAGGCCATTTTCAGCCCGTCAATGCTTGTAGAAACACCATTAGCAGTCTAATAAATTCTAGTTACCCGTCAATTTGACGGGTATTTTACTAGTCATAATATAATAAATAAAATCTTCATCGTTTTTTCGCAAAAAAAGTATACAATGTTATGTAGTATTGGTGGAAACTATAGTTGTTACTTGATGATAATAGCGAATGTGTTAGGCAGATGGTGAATGATGAACGCAAAAGAATTTTTTGAGCAGGCAAGACAAGTAAATGCCGTACCGCAAGATGCCGACCTGAACGACGCATGGGCATTCGGCGTTAACGCATCCGATTTGGCAAAATTGGTACTGCATGGAGTTAAAACGGCCACATCAAGTGGCTTTGAGATTTATGATGTGACGCATGAGTCCCTGCCAAAGGCAGGCACCTATGATGTACTGCTTGACGATGATCACAAGCCCGTTTGTATCATTCTAATTGATACCGTGGAGGTCGTGCCATTTAGTCATGTTAGTGCTGAGCACGCCTTCAAGGAGGGCGAAGGAGACCGGGCGCTTTTGAGTTGGCAGATCAATCACGCCAAATTCTTCCACCGAGATTATAAGAAACACAAGCTGGTTTTCAACCGGCACACTTCGCATGTTGTGCTCGAAACATTTCATGTTGTATTTCCCACCAAATAATTTAAGCATCATTAACGAGTAGTAGTGTCAGGTTCGTTAGTGATGCTTATTTTTTAGCCAACATAAGTAAACGGAGAAAAAGGCTCGGCGTCGTCAAACTAACAATGCGAAACTTTTTGCTTGCATACTCTAATAAAATGAATTATATTATTACTAACAAAAAGTAAGTAAATCAATTAACTGAAAAATGGAGAGCAAAATGACGAAATATGAATTTGGTTTAAATACGTTTGGTGATGTGGCGATAGATGATAAGACTGGCGAATCAATGACTTACGGTGAGTCTTTGCGCAATCTAGTCCAGGAGGCCAAGCTGGCCGATGAACTGGGGATTAATGTGATCGCGCTTGGTGAACATCACCGTGATGAATTCTCAGTTTCCAGTCCTGAAATTGTGTTAGCTGCGATGGCCCAGGAAACCAATAATATTCGTCTGGGGACGGCCGTAACGGTGCTCAGTTCTGACGATCCGGTCCGGGTGTATGAGCGTTTTGCCACGCTCGACGGCCTATCGAATGGGCGCACAGAAATCATGCTTGGTCGTGGTTCATTCACGGAATCCTACCCGCTCTTCGGTTATGACCTGGAGAATTACAATGAACTCTTTGAGGAAAAAGTCGCGCTGTGGGCTGAATTATTGAAGGGCGAACGTTTCAGCTGGAATGGTACATTGACCCAGAAGTTGACCGACGTGGAAATTTACCCGAAAGTCGACAAGGGACACCAGATTAGAACAACCGTTGGTGTTGGTGGTACGCCAGAGTCAATCGTGCGTGCGGTTCACTACGGTTTCCCAGTGATGTTGGCGATTATTGGTGGTCAACCAATTCGCTTCAAGCCATATGTTGATCTTTATAATCGTGCTGCTGAGCAGTTTAATCAACCAATCGAACCACTGGGGATGCACTCACACGGTGTGATTGCTGATACCGAAGAGGAGGCAATGGAGATTGGGTTTGAGTACATTAAGAAAGAGATGGATAAGATTGGAATCGACCGTGGCTGGGCACCGATGACTCGTGAACGTTTTGAGTTTGAAGTTGCCGAAGGGTCTTACTATGTCGGTACACCAGAAGTGGTTGCACAAAAAATTGCTAAGAACATGAAGGATCTCGGCATGAAACGCTTCGATCTCGTCTACGGTACTGGTGGTCAATTCCAATCTGATCGTGAGAAGACCATCAAGCTTTATGGTGAAGTTGTGATTCCTCGTGTGAAAGAATTACTAGGAGATGCAGAATAATGGCAAAACCAGTTATCGGAATTTTAGGAGCCGGAAAGCTCGGTACAACGCTAGCTCGGTTGGGTGACCAAGCAGGATATTATGTCCTAATTGCTAACTCTAAGCCGGCAAAGGAAAGTGCCTGGATTATCAATGCTGTTGCGCATAATGCACGGGTCGTAGATACAGCCGGTGTGTTAGCCGGTGCCGACACAATCATTCTGGCGCTGCCCTTGAGCAAGTATGACCGGTTAGAGAGCAACGCTCTCGATGGTAAGTTGGTTCTCGACGCAATGAATTATTGGTGGGAGGTTGACGGAACCATCAACCATGTCTCGAGTATCCACAAGTCATCTAGTGAAGTAATGCAGGATTATTTCAAGGGTGCCAAGATTGTGAAGGCCTTTAATCATATGGGTTACCATGACTTGGAGATTGAGGCTGATAGAAATCTGCGGGTCAAGAAGGTCATTGCATTTGCCACCGATCATCCAGAGGTAAGAGCAGAGGCAGCCAATATTATTAGCCAATTTGGCTTTGAGCCCTATGACTTAGGTGAACTACGGCACGGACAGATTCTTGAGCCGGGCAGTCCGCTGTTTGGCGCCGACCTACCCCTGGATGAGTTTACTGCGATGGTTAAGACACTGCCGGATACCAAACTCGGGCAGCGCATTATTGAGGCTCGTGGCGCACTGTAATAGATTTTTAGGAGAGATGGCAAATGAAGCAAGCGAATTTAGGAAGGGCCTATCGCGAATTGAAGAGTCCGAATAAAAAGACCAAGGGACGCGCGTTGAAGCTGATTAAGGAAGCACAACGGAAGCAGGCCAAAGGTAAATAATCAGTTAACTGAAACTGGCGTTATGCGAATCATAACGCCCTTTTTACGTTTAAATCCTGTCACGGAGCTGCCAAAGTGACTATACTAAAAGTGCATACTAAAAGTGTAGGAGGCAAAAAAATGAAAATAGCAATTGCTGGTGCAGGAGCGATGGGAAGTAGAATAGGCCTAATGCTTCATCGGGCCGGAAACGAGGTTATCTTGATTGACCGTTGGGCAGCTCACATCCAGATGATTAGAGATCATGGACTGAGGGCGAACTATAACGGTGAAGATATCGTCGAGCACATGCAGATATACTCACCCGAGGAAATTGACGCTAAACACGAGTCAGTTGACCTGATTGTTGCCTTGACGAAGTCGATGGGCCTGCGGGAAATGTTTGAAGAAATTAAGCCGATCATTACAGAGAATACGTATGTTCTTAGCCTGATGAACGGTTTGGGTCATGCCGAAGATTTAGCAGAGTTTGTGGATCGGGACCACATTATTCTGGGAGTCACGATGTGGACCGCTGCGATGGAGGGGCCAGGCAAAGTTAAGTTGTTTGGCACTGGCAACATCGAATTGCAGAATCTCGCGCCTGCGGGTGCCACGTTCACAAAAGACGTGGTCCAAATCTTTGATGATGCAGGTCTTAATGCAACATACAGTCAGAATGTGAAGTATTCTATCTGGCGTAAAGCTTGTGTCAACGGTACATTGAATGGCTTATGTACAATCCTTGATACAAATATTACGGGTGTGGGGACGACATCCACTGCTGCCGAAATGGTCCAAACAATCATTAATGAGTTCGCCTTAGTCGCCGCAAAAGAAGGGATAGAGCTTGATCAAACCGAGGTATACGAGCACATTACTGCAACGTACGATCCTGCTGGAATTGGGCTCCATTATCCGTCCATGTACCAGGATTTAATCAAGAATCAGCGATTAACCGAGATTGACTACATCAATGGTGCCGTCGCTGCCAAAGGAAAGAAGTACGGGATCAGTACGCCGTATTGTACCTTCCTCACGCAGTTAGTGCACGCGAAGGAAGAGATTCTGGGCGCAAAGTAGGAGACAGACGCAAAAAAGGCGTTACAGCAACTGGCAACATCGCCATCTTTGCTG
Organism: Amylolactobacillus amylophilus DSM 20533 = JCM 1125; assembly: GCF_001936335.1. Classification (GTDB taxonomy): domain Bacteria; phylum Bacillota; class Bacilli; order Lactobacillales; family Lactobacillaceae; genus Amylolactobacillus; species Amylolactobacillus amylophilus. The sequence continues at coordinate 393,399 of NZ_CP018888.1, read as the reverse complement.
TAACGTCTCTTTGTTTTTTAGCGGTTATTAGGTTCTGTGGCTAGAAGAGTCCCTCGACTTTGCCTTCTGCATCGATATGCATGTTTACTGCCGCCGGAGTGGCTGGTAGCCCAGGCATAGTGTAAATCGAACCGGTCAGCGCGACGATGAATCCTGCACCAATCTTCGGAATCAATTCACGTACAGTAACTTCGAAACCAGCTGGAGCACCAAGTTGTTGTGGATCGTCTGAGAAGGAGTATTGGGTCTTTGCGATACAGACGGGAAGGTTAGCCCATCCGTTGTCTGAAATGCGGCGTAACTGGCGCTTGGCCTGAGCCGACAAAACTATGCCGCTGCCGCCGTAGGTCTTGGTCACAACGGTCTGTAACTTAGATTCGATAGGGTCGTTATGGTCATATAACGGCTGGAAGGAGACGGGATTCGCGGTAGCAGAAACGACTGCATCTGCAAGGTCCAGTGTACCTGCACCACCCTTTGCCCAACTATTAGCAACCACAGCTGTCACGTTGATCTGCGCACATTCCTGTTTAATCAGCTCAAGTTCTGCCTGTGTATCGCTTGTGAAGCGATTGATTGCAACCACCGGTTGGTAACCATACTGCTGCATGTTGGCGATGTGCCGGAGGAGGTTTGGCATCCCTTTTCTCAGTGCTTCGAGGTCTTCGTTGGTTAGTTCTCCCAGCTTTTGCCCGCCGTTGTACTTTAAGGCACGCACCGTAGCGACCACTACGATGGCATCTGGAGTTCTACCAAGCACAGGTGTCTTGATGTCCAGAAACTTCTCTGCGCCAAGATCGGAGCCAAAGCCAGCTTCTGTTACGGTATAGTCACCTAATGTCAGTGCGGCCTTTGTTGCCAAAACGCTGTTACAGCCGTGCGCAATATTGGCAAATGGGCCGCCATGAATGATGGCGGGCGTATGGGCCAAGGTCTGAGCGAGGTTTGGCTTTAATGCCTCTTTTAGGAGGATCGTAATCGCGTCGGCAAAACCCAGGTCGGCAACACTCACGGGTTCTTGCTCCGTGGTGTAACCAACAATGATTCGGCCGACTCGTTGTTTCAAGTCGCTAATACTTGTCGCTAAGCACAAGACGGCCATCAACTCGCTCGCAGCGGTAATATCAAATCCTGCCTCACGCGGAATGCCATTTATTCTGCCACCCAGGCCAGTGATGATATTGCGGAGTGAGCGATCGTTGACGTCAATTGCCCGTTTCCAGATTATTTGTCGTGGATCAAGACCGATTTGATTATCTCGTTGAATGTAGTTATCAATCAGTGCGGCGAGCGTATTGTTAGCACTAGTGAGTGCATGAATATCGCCGGTGAAGTGGAGGTTTATTTCCTCCATGGGCATTACTTGGCTGTAGCCACCACCAGCAGCGCCACCTTTCATGCCCATAACGGGACCCATGGAGGGCTCTCTAATCGCAATCACCGTCTTTAGGCCACGGAGATTGAGTGCATCACCCAGGCCAACCATGACCGTTGATTTACCTTCACCGGCCGGTGTTGGGTTAATAGATGTTACGAGGATTAATTTGTGCTTTGTCGGTGCCTTGTCCGCAATCACGTCTAAGTTGAGCTTCGCCTTATATTTACCATACTGCTCAAAGTCGTCTGGATTAAGCCCCAGGTTGGCGGCGACTTTCGTAATGGGCCACATCATGGCTTTCTGGGCAATTTCTAAATCATTCATTGTGGCGGTTACTCCTTCTTCCAAAATAAAAAGCCAGATCAGATGGCTTTCAGTGTTTTATCCTCTTGGCTAGAAATCCGCCAATAAAGCTTGTTTAAAGTTCGTGAATTCCTGCTCGTTCACTACACCAGTATTGATGTATTTGTGGACAGTAGAGATGGCTTCTAGCACCTCGTCGGTATCGCGATCTAAATCATAATTTTCCGGTGCAAGAAACTTGGTTTTCAGGTGGGCAAATTCCGGCGCCGTCAGAATGCCGTTCTCTTTCAGCTCATTAAATGATGCCAATGCTTCAAGGTTCTCTTCAAGTGAATCTGTTGGTTCCAAGTGCTCAGCAAGTCGATCTGATTTAATCTTATTGAATTCGGCTTCAGTTAGAATCCCTTCGTCAAACAAGCGACGTGCTTCCTTTATTTGGTCGAAGCCTTCATCATCGAAATCGTGCCCCGTATTAAAGTGAATATGCTTTGAATTGAAAATACTTACCATAACTTACCTCCCCATTCTCCCTGTCAGATGAAAATTAAATTTAAAATTAGTATAGCATGAAATCGATGTAAGATTGTATTTTTAAATTGAAAACGTTTACCAATAACGCTTTCCTTATTCGCCTGATATAATTAAGGCAAATGAGGAAGAAGATGGTGTTCAGCATGAGTAAGCAAATGTCCATGAGCGATTTTTACGAAAATATTTTTCCGAGCAATCCCCCAATAGTTGATGTCCGTGAGGCACCGGAGTTCAATTCTGGTCATATTCCGGGCTCAATTAACATTCCAATTCGTGATATTGTCACGTACTTGGGGAGAATAGATTCAGAGCAAACATATTATTTTGTCGCACACACTGACCATCGTTCACAAGTGGTGACGGCGTTCTTAGCTAGTCAAGAGTTTGACGTGGTTGAACTAGTTGGCGGTATTAAGGCTTGGCCAGGTCAGTTAGAGCAATAATTCACAAAAGATAATTGACAAGCACTGCAAATCCCTGTTTAATAATGGTTAGAGATAACTGTTGGGGGGAAATCTTTGTGGTTGAGTCAATTTCTAGTGCAGAATTTTTACTTTTATTGCAGCAAGGCTCGGTCAACGTCCTTGATGTCCGCGAGGAAGACGAGTATCAACAACACCATATTCCAAACGCCATTAACTTTCCTGTGAGTGAAATGGGTGCTCGCGTTGATGAATTAGACCAAAACGAGTTGTACTACGTTATTTGTCGTTCTGGTAGTCGGTCCTTTACCGCAACGGAATTTCTGGCACAACTACACTTTAATGTGATTAACGTTTTAGGTGGCATGAACCAGATTGCAAATGAAGTTGCATAATTAAACATGAATTAATCAGCAAAGACCTACGGGTCTTTTTTTTGCGCTCAAGTGGGGGCACATAATTGACAACTTATCTACTTCACGATACTATATAGTGGTACTTAACAGCACAATATAGTTAAATATCTGACGGGTGGTGTACTAATTGGAAGGAATGACCGAGATTCTAAAGGGCATACTAGAAGGTGTTCTATTACAGACAATCAAGAATAAGAAGGCAACCTATGGCTACGAAATTACCAGTTATCTGGTAAGCCTCGGCTTTGATAACCTGGTGGAGGGAACAGTATACACTGTTCTACTTAGGTTAGAGAAAAAGGGACTCGTGACCATTGAGAAGAAAAAGTCGGATCAGGGACCAATGCGTAAATTCTACTCATTGAATGAGGCTGGAAAGGCATATTTAGATGATTTCTGGGTGAAGTGGGATTTTATTGGTACTAAATTGACACAACTGAGGGAGACACATTAATGGAGAATATTTTAAAGAAGTTGGTCGGAGATAAGAAGGAATATAGTGAATACAAGGCGAGATTGGCCAAGTTACCCCATGATTACGCGGTGGCTTATGCAGCTATTGAGCGCTATATTTACAATTTCGCAGCAGGTGATGGTATTATGACGGTAATCTATGATGGTTTAGGAATTTTCGAACAAGCTGCAGCGGACAATGTGCCACTGAAGGATGTCGTTGGCGAAGATTCGGTTGAATTTGCGACCGAATTAGTGAATAATTACCCCGAACAGATGTGGATTGTCAAGCAACAGAATAAGTTGAGAAGAACCATTAAAGAGCTTGAATAGGGTAAATAATACCGCTTAAGAAACGGGGTACTAACGATGGACTTATACAGCCTAACTGACTCACCGCTTGGCACACTGTTACTCCGCAGTGACGGTGAGAATCTGACCGGGATTGATTTCCTGACGAAAGAACTTTTGAGTAAGATTGAACAAACTGCGCACTTAGATGCTAATAACGAACTATTATCCCGAACTAAGGACTGGCTAACAGATTATTTCGCTGGCTTAGAACCGGATGTTTCTGTTCTGAGGACTAGGACAACAGGCAGCGAGTTTGCCAAAGTTGTGTGGTCCGAGATCAGTCAGATTCCTTATGGACAAACAACCACTTATCGGGATATCGCGGTCAAATGCGCCAAACGCCTGGGTCAAAAGTCGATGAGCTCACAGGCGGTAGGTGGAGCAATAGGAAGAAATCCACTTGTCATCCTAGTTCCCTGTCACCGGGTGCTGGGCCAAAATAGGCAACTTACCGGCTATAGTGGTGGGCTAGACAGGAAAGTTAAACTGTTAGAGCATGAGGGAGTAGCTGTTGCTAATTTAAAGTATCCAAAGAGGTAATTTTAACTAAACAATAATTGTGGAAGGGTTGTGTGAAAATGCGAACTAAGGCTGAGATGAGACAACTGATCTTTGCTGTGGCGGAGAAGCTTGGTGTTGTGCGGGCGATTGCTGCCAATGGCTCACGGGTCTATAAGGCAAGAAGTGATGAATTTACCGATTTCGACATCATTTATGTGGTGCCAGATGATCAGATGCAACATTTAATTGATGAGCGTGGTTGGCTTGATGAATTTGGGGAACGAATTGTAATGCAGACCCCGATGGATCTTACCCCAAGACCAATCGATTATACGAAGAGATTTAACTTCTTAATGCTGTTCACTGATGGCAATCGACTGGATTTGGGTCTGGTACCAGAATCTGAGATTGGTGCCTGGGCTAAAGCTGATCCAATTGCACAGGTGCTGTTTGATCCCGCACACATATTAGCCGGATTAGAGTTGGTCCAAGATGATCGGCGCTACTTCCGCAAGAAACCGTCCCAGGGCTTCTTCTTCCGGCGAACCAATGAATTCTGGTGGATTGGTCCGTACGTCGTTAAGGGAATATTGCGCAATCAATTTTTTTACGCCGTAGACCATTACTTCGACGGAATTCTGGGTGAGTACCTCATGCAGGTCGAATGGCGAGTAGCCTTCGAGCACGATTTCCAGGTTAACCTCGGCAAGAACGTGGGCGATCTCTTTTCGTACCTGACTGTAGCCGAGCAGGATGAGTTGCGGCGCTTTAGCAACATGTCGAGTCTAGAGACGGTGGCGCAGAATATGGTAGAGATCCAGGAACAGTACCAGGCCCTGGCAATCCAGAATGCACAACAAATCGGTTTGGACTATGATCCTACTTCTGGTGAGCGCGTGATGGAATATACTAATACTAAACTAAAGAAGATATTGGAGAATTAATTGTGACGAAAATTTATTTTGCAAACGGTCTTTTTTCTGAGCAAGAAGCCCGTTATAACGCCTATATGGTCGAACAGATTAGAAATGAATATCCTAATGTAGAGGTCTACTTACCCCAGGAGAACGCCAGTATCAATGACAAGAACGCTTATGCAGACAGCATCGCTATCGCAAAAGGTGATACGAACGAGTTAGTAGCCAGTGATTTGGTGGTAGCGGTTCTGGACGGAGTAGGGCTTGATGCCGGTGTGGCGGCTGAGATTGGGCTAGCTTTCGGCAAAAACATCCCGGTGGTCGGTCTCTACACGGACTCACGGCAACAGGGGGCAACGAATCAGGCTAAGCTAGAGGCGTTACAGGAGGTAGCAGAGAGTCAGTTTGCATACATCAACCTCTTTGTGATTGGCTTAATCAAACAAAACGGTCAAGTATACAGTAGCAGCAAGGATTTAGTCTCTGGCTTACGGGATTATCTTAAATAAATTTTCCGGACGGTCAAAACCTGTTAGATTAACAAAATCTAACAGGTTTTTTTAAGTGCTTTGGCAGAATTTGGTTATTAAATAGTTGCCTTCGTGTGTGCCATAGCACAGAAAAATTATTTTTTAAAGTCTTGAATTACACCTTATATAGTATAGAATTGAATTATGCACCACAAAATATAGTAGATTAACCAAGGAGCAAGAGTTATGGACTATACGAACCTCAATACGATTATTACACAAAATTTTCCTGAAATTACGCTAATTACGCCAGATATGCACATGACTTTTACCGGCATTGCGCGCCTAATTATGCTCGACAGGTATACCTATAAAGATCCTAGTAACAGCACGTTAGCTGTAGGTGATCTGGTCGTGCTTACCGTGAAGGATGATCCCAATTACCCCACGCGTGGTATTGGTAACGTGACCGAGATTAATGGTGAGATCGTCCAGATATTGGTCGAGGAAGAATTCCGTGGCGTACTAGATGAGGCTGATGGCATTGTGACCCGTCGTAAAACGGAGATTGAGAAACCACTAGAGTTATTCTACGAACAAGTTGCTAAGCGGGTAGCCACAGGAATTGCTCACAGTGCAGCAGCTAGTGATGAAGCCCAGCTCGAAAAAGATTTCTACCATGAACTCGTGCACCAGAACTTTATTCCTGCCGGTCGAGTTATCTACGGGGCGGGGACAAACTCTGAGGTGACCTACTTTAATTGCTACGTGATGCCGTTCATCCAGGACTCACGTGGTGGGCTAGCCAAGCACAGACAGGAAGTAATGGAAATCATGAGTCGCGGTGGCGGTGTCGGGACGAATGGTTCAACGTTGCGGCCAAAGGCTGCAGTGGTCCATGGTGTCAATGGTAAATCCTCCGGGGCTATTTCCTGGCTGAATGACCTGGCCAACTTAACTCACTTGGTTGAACAGGGCGGATCTCGTCGTGGGGCCCAGATGATCATGTTGGCCGACTGGCACCCAGACATCTTCGAATTTATTTTAGCCAAAATCCAAAATCCGTCAGTATTGCAGTACTTGATTAACAACAGTAAGAGCAAGTTGGTCCGGCGACTAGCGAGTGAAAAGCTAGACTTCAAGCCACTCTCTTCTGATGAGCAAGCCTTCTACCAAGAGGCAATTGAGCATACTGAAGAGAGTCAGTTCAAACACGAGATTGAGGAGAAGCTCCGTCTAGGTGGTAGCTATTCCGTTCAAAATGCTGACTTCTTGACCGGAGCAAATATTTCGGTTTGTTTAACGAAGGAATTCATGGAGGCTGTTAAAACTGATGGCAACTATGAACTAAGATTTCCAGACGTCGATAACTACGATGAAGCGGAGATGGCCATCTATGACGAGCAGTGGCAGGATGTCGGTGATGTGCGTGAATGGGAAAAAATGGGTCACGCCGTCAAAACCTACAGAACAATTAAAGCTCGTGAACTTTGGGATTTGATTACTTTTTGTGCAACCTACTCTGCTGAACCCGGAATTTTCTTCATCGATAACGCAAACGAGATGACGAATGCAACTGCTTACGGTCAAAAGGTTGTAGCTACCAACCCTTGTGGTGAGCAGCCACTGACCCCATATGCAGTCTGCAACCTGGCTTCCTTGAACCTAGCTAATTTCGTGAATAAAGAAACTAAGACTGTGGATGAAGAGAAGCTGAAACGGGTTGTGCGTCACGCCGTGCAATTCCAGGATCTCGTTATTGATGCTACGCCATACTTTTTCGACAAAAACGAGCGGCAAGCTAAGGGAGAACGACGGATTGGCATGGGCATCATGGGTCTCGCAGACCTGTTGATTTACTGTGAGAAACGGTATGGTTCAGTTGAGGGTAACCAATTGATCGATCATCTGTTTGAAATTATCGCAACGACCGCTTACCGACAATCAATAGAGTTAGCTAAGACTAAAGGTAGTTTCCCATTCTTGGTTGGCCAAACTGCCGCAGAGACAGCAGCTTTACGGGAGAAATTTATCAATACCGGTTACATGAAGAAGATGCCTGAGGACATTCGCCAAGATGTCTTGAAGTATGGGATTAGAAATTCACACCTGTTAACGGTTGCTCCTACTGGCTCGACTGGGACTATGACCGGCGTCTCAACCGGTTTAGAGCCATACTACTCATTCTCATACTTCCGTTCAGGTCGTCTGGGCAAATTCATCGAAGTAAACGCTGCAATTGTTGATGAATACCTTGCAAGTCATCCGGGGACAACTAAGGAAAACTTACCTGATTTCTTCGTCTCGGCAATGGAGCTTTCTCCAAAGGAGCACGTTGACGTTCAATGTGTCATTCAGCGCTGGGTTGATAGTTCTATCTCGAAGACCGTCAACGCGCCAAGAGGCTACAGCGTGGAACAAGTTGCCCAGGTGTACCAAGACCTCTACGATGGTGGTGCAAAAGGGGGTACCGTCTACGTGGATGGTAGCCGTGATTCACAGGTGCTGACCCTCACTAATGAAGAAAACACGATGGATAACTTACTGGATGACGATGATACAAGTAAGGCTAAGACGACCGATGAACCTGTCAAGGCCGTTGAACAAGTTGAGCTACACGTAATTACCGATACGGACGACACAAAAGAACAGTGTGCCCCCACTGATGAAGAGCTCACAGGCCTGTTTACCGGCCGTGTCGAGGGTGTCGACGAAGGAAACATTTGTCCAATCTGCCACAAGGGAATTGTGGAGAAGATTGGTGGCTGTACCACGTGCACCAACTGTAAAGTACAATTGAAGTGCGGGCTGTAATACTAATATTAAGGAAATTTTTTAATGAAAAAACTGCTAAGAATTTTGGTTGTGGCGGTATTACCAATACTGCTCCTAGGAGTGGGCTGCAGCAATCAGGAGAAGTCAACAGACAATACACAAACTAAATCAAGTTCTGTCGCGAACCAAACGGCAACAATTAAGGTGTTTGATCGAACCAACAACAAGGTGCTAGGCAACAAGAAGGTGTCGTTCAAAAAGGGCGAGTCAGTTTTAGCCGCCTTGAAGAAGAGCTATCGGGTGACCGAAAGTAAGGGATTCGTCTCGGCGATCAATGGTGTAGAACAAGACGACCAAGCTGGCGCTTACTGGACCTTCACGGTAAATGGTCAGGATGCCACAAAGGGTGCAGGCGAGATCCAGCTTGCACCAAAGGACAAGGTTGTCTTCAAGCTGAGCACATACGAAAAATAAGGTGACGATATTTCATTTAAGCCATTCAAATTGCCTCTGTGAGGAGGTTAAACTTGAATGGCTTTTTTTCTATTAGGCAAAAGGTGAACAGATGTTTGGTTAATGCGGTATAATTATTGGTAGTAAATTTAGCTAAACTAAGTTGCACAAGAACAGGCGGTTATCATGAAACAAGAATCACTTTTTGCAAACCAAGTAGACAATACGCCACTCGCGAGTCGGGTGAGACCGCAAACGCTGGCGCAATTTGTCGGTCAGGACCATTTGCTTGGTCCCGGCAAAATCCTGCGTGAAATCATCGAGAATGACCAGGTATCATCGATGATCTTCTGGGGGCCGCCAGGAGTCGGGAAGACCACTCTCGCCGAGATTATTGCCCGGACAACCAAATCGAATTTTTTGAGCTTTAGCGCCGTCGATAGTAGTATTAGTAAGATTAAAAAGATCATGCAACAGGCCGAGCTTGACCGGGAGATTGGGCAACAGACGATGGTTTTTGTTGATGAGATTCACCGTTTCAATAAGGCACAGCAGGATGCGTTCTTGCCCTATGTCGAGCGAGGCAGCATTATTTTGATTGGGGCAACGACCGAGAACCCTTCGTTTGAGGTGAACTCGGCCTTATTATCACGCTGCAAGGTTTTCGTACTGAAGGCATTGACGACTGCTGCAATCAGCCAGCTGCTGCAAAATGCGCTCACCAATCCTGCTGGATTTTTGAAACAGCATGTCAAGATCGGTGCTGCGGAACTTCATTCCATTGCAAATTTCGCCGATGGGGATGCAAGGATGGCCCTCAACACGCTGGAAATGGCCGTCTTGAACGGTGAGAAGAATGGCTCTGAGATTACGGTGACCACGTCCAGCCTGGCCCAACTAATTACCCGTAAATTTGTCCTGTACGACAAGAACGGTGAAGAGCACTACAACATTATCTCGGCTCTGCATAAATCAATGCGCAATAGTGACGTAGATGCTTCGATCTACTGGCTACTACGGATGCTTGAAGGTGGCGAGGATCCGCTTTATATCGCCCGCCGCATTGTCCGCTTTGCAGCGGAAGACATTGGCTTAGCAGACACTAACGCGCTGAACGTAGCCATAAACGTTTTTCAGGCTTGTCAGTTTCTGGGGATGCCTGAGTGCGATGTCCATCTGGTAGAGGCGGTGACTTATATGGCGCTTGCGCCGAAGTCTAATGCGGTTTATGCGGCCAAGAATGCTGCGGCAAAGGACGTCAAGCAGACTGCGAATGATCCGGTTCCTTTGCAGATTAGAAATGCACCAACGAAGTTGATGAAGGATCTAGGCTATGGTAAAGATTACGAATACGCCCATGCAACTAAGGATAAGTTAACGACGATGGACACAATGCCGGAATCGGTCGCCGGTCACGAGTATTATTTACCGACAATCGAGGGCCAAGAGGTGCGGTTTAAGGCACGTCTAGAACAGATTAAGGAGTGGCATCGGGCACACCAAGAATAGAAAAATCAGGCTGACAATCTCTGTTCAAGAGTGTTGGCCTAATTTTTATTGTGCCAATTTTCAGCTGATGCGGATCTATTCTAATTGATCGTCTGAAATACCCAGCGCCTGCATCATCTTTTCATTTTTAATAATTGTGATGTCTTTTGGCTGTTCGACTGGGAGATCAGAAACCTGCTGGCCCTTGATGATTTTGATGGCTAACTTAGCCGTTTGGCGGCCAAGTTTCTCATAATCTAGTCCCTCGTTAGCAACACCACCATCCCGCACCATGGTACTTGCACCAGGAATAACTGGGACCTTAGTCTTTCTTGAAATCTTACCCACTGTCACCATCGCGGCGGCCATCGTGTTGTCAGTTGGTAGGTAGATGGCGTCGACTTTCTTTGCCATCGAGCGTGTTGCCTGATCCACGTCGTTTGTCGTCGCCACGGTCAATTTCTTCACCTTAATTCCCAGCTGTTTCAGTTCCTTCTCAGCCTCTTTGACCTGCGTAAGCGAGTTTGATTCTGCAGCATTGTAGATAATCCCGACTGTTTGCGCTTTTGGCAGCAGATGGTGGAGAAATTTAATTTGCAGTTTCATGGAAACATTGTCCGTCACACCAGTGGCGTTCGTATCCGGCTGTTTGAGATTAGTGGTGAGGCCGGCTTCCTTTGGATCGGTGATAGCGGTGAAGACCATGGGCGTGTCTGGGTCCACTTTCTGGAGGGCCTGGGCCGCTGGTGTTGCAAGTGCCAAGTTGACGACGTTTTGGTCCTTCTTTAGTTTCTCACTCATTGTCCGTAGGTTACTCTGATCACCCTGGGCGTTCACATAATCAATCTTAATCTTCTTACCCTTGTAACCTGCTGCTGCGAGTTCTGCTTCAAAGCCTTTCCGCGCATCTGTTAAGGCCGTTTGGTCGATGAGTTGAAGAATGCCAATCTTGATTGGTTCGTTATCCTTAGCTGCCGTTTTCTTGCCACAACCAACGAAGCTAATTGCCAGTGCAGCCGTGAGAATTAGTCCGAGCATTAACTTGTTACTCTGCCGTGTTACTTTCTTGTCCCGCTTATTTATCATATTGTTTCCTCCAAAAATTTTTTAAGTGCGATTTCACTTTGACTGGTAGGTGATTTAGCAAACTAAAAAGGCCAGCCTGTGGACTTAAATTCCAAGTGGCTGGCCAATAATTTCTCGAGAAAATAAAAACCACATGGGATTTATGAGTCCATGTGGCGTAAATGCAACGTTAATAGTTCGCCTTCATGGATGCAATAGCGCGGTTGCGCGATTTGCACCCGATGATGCAAATCGCTATCCAAAGAAGTCGAAAAAGAAATTGGTATTTAATTGTAATTGAGCAGTACACAAATCTTGCATGTTCAATACTCCTAAATTTATTATCCCTTAACCATTTGCTGCCTTAATTCATTAAGTGGATGTTTCTAATATAGATGTTTCTAATATATTATTTTATAATTAAAATGTCAACAGGATTTTCCTAAATCGTTCATTTAGAATAATCCTTCTTGTACAGGTGTAACGCCATTAATGCGCCTAGGATAATCGAGATTGCTAAAATAATGAGAAAGCCATAACTACTTTTCTTAAACAGGAGGCCACCCGCATTCATGCCCCAGATGGTCCCAATCAGCGCGGGAACGGATAGCACTATCGAGAGTGAATCGAGGTATTTCATCAAATGATTGAGATTGTTGTTCATCATATCTGTGAATAAACCGCTGATATTCTCCATCAGACTAGTATAGACATCAACCATCTTCTTTGCCTGCCGATCACGGAGCTGAATGTCGTAAATCAGGCCTGCGTTATCGAGTTCTGCCACGAAATCGGTCTCTTCAAATAGTTCTTTCAGCGTGGAATGCTGGTTATTGAGTGTCTCCTGGAGGTATGTCATGTTGCGTTCAGCATCGATCATGCGAAAAAGCTCCTCATTCTTTGCGGTCGTCTTAGCGGAATTCTCCAGATCGTCAATAATCTTCTTACGTTCCTGTAGGTCCTTTAGAAAGTGGGTCGAAATCTGAAAGATACTCCACGCAACAAACTCGGTGTAATTCGTGATTTGGGGACCGAATTTCTCTAGGAGTCGTTCGAAGAAATCGGAGTTCTCACAGATATGTAGGATTAATAATTCGTCGGACTTGATAAATGAGAGGGGCTGTAGCCGTTCTTCAATCGAATGTTCCATGTTGGCGGACAAATCCATGAGGACGAGAGAAGTTGGGTTATTTAGCTTCGTTCCTTCGAGGTGCTCCAACCGTGTCACTTCTTCAGGCAGATTGGAACCCAGGAAGAGGTCGTTTGGGAGGTCATATTTTTCGATTAATTGATCCGTGTATTTCGGGTCGTGCTCCTCTTCTAAAAGGATTATGTTATGATCTTGCCCTTGTGCTTCTTTGAGTCCATTCTGGTCAACCTTGAAATATTTCAGCATTCAAAAAAACCTCCAGTGCATTTTATCTAATTCAAGCATGACAAAATGAGAAACTGAAGGCAATGATAACGTGTTAATAGAATCATGCAACTCAATTCTTGTTGAGTGCTGCAATTTTCTGGAGTAGAGTAGTGTTGTTGTTTAGGCGGGCAAATGCGCGAGCATCGCTGATATATTCCTGAATCAGATGCTGTGGCTGCTTAGTCGCAATGGCGTTTTGTGCCAGCTGGTAGATGATCCGTGCAAGATAATATGTGATGTGGTTGTCCGAACACGTATGGTACGCGTAGTTGAGGAGCGAGTTACTCGTATCGTAGTCCTGCTTTTGTGCATAGAAGACACCGCCGTTCAAGAGAATGCTGAGGATCTGAATTGCTGAGTGTGAATCATCAATATGCTTATGCATCACGCTGTCAAAGACGATGTTGAAATAATGCTCTGCCTTTTCGACGTCGTTCTTCTTCTCGTATATTTGACCACAGCCAGATAATGCGAGAAGGTAGTAAATGCTTGTATCGTCTATTTCTGGATCAGTTAAAATGGTGTTGAAGTAGAATAGGCTAGCCACTAGATCATGCTCGTCATATAGCGCCACACTACCCTTCAGATAATTGTAATGCCATTTTTCAGAAGCAGTGAGCTTCTCAGGTACGATTTGGCTGAGAATATTTCGAATTGCATCATAATCATAGGTAATGAGATTGAAATCAGCCTTGTCAAACAGTGCATCAACAGCGGTGACGGTGGCGTCCACCATTAAGTCGCTTAATGAGATGTTCATGCGGTCGCAGAGTTGCGTGATAATTCTAATTGATGGAATGCGGCCGAGGTTTTCGAACTTACTGAGGGTGGCCTGTGTACATATGCCCTGAGATAATTCCGTTTGTGATAGACCGAGTTTTTTACGAATACTAACAAATTTCTTAATATTAATCATCTTGAATACCATTCCTTATGACTACAGTATACTTGAAAAAAATTATTCATGCATTTCATTTAGAATATTATTCTATTTGTTTTCCGGAATATTCTAGTGAAGAAAAAAACGACACTGATATGTAATTAATCAGCATCGTCATTTCTAGTTTTTATGGGCTCATCTCTAGGATTGATACTATCTGGAACCAAAGTTCACCACACCCGAGAGGCTAGCAAAGTATAGCCCAAGTTGGGATGATTCAGTACCACCACCAGGTAAGGCTACTCCTGAACTGCCTCCTCCGCCAAGGTAGGCAATCATTGGTTCTGGTTTATCCGGTTTCTGATGCTTCTTGTCGGAGTTAGCAGGTATGGCAACTGCAGCTTGGGTTTTTGGTAGCTGAATTTTAACGATGGAGCTGGGACCGACCTGACTATTTCGACTGGATTCCTTAGACGGTACGTCTGGTGCCATCCTATCCGCCGATGTCGGTGTGGTTTGCGCAACATAATTTGGAGTACTTGTTGGACTGGAAACCAGATCCCGTTCTAGTACAGGTGTTGGTTGCGGATCAACGAGTGCTACTTTTGTTGGTGTTGTTACAGTTGCTGGATTATCTGGCTGAGTAATTGGCACTGCTGGAATCGTTGGTGCCACTGTCTCTGGTGGGTTCTCCGGAATAACCAATTCGGGTGGTTCAGCTGGCTCAGTCGGATCCACCGGTTTATCACCAGGGTTCTCGGATTCGCCAGGATTGCCATTACCGGTTTCTCCGTCTCATTATTTGCTTGCTTGTTGATGGTTACCCGAATGTTCTCAGGTGGTAGCTCGAGCAACGCACCATCTACTAGTTGATAATTCGAGGAAAAGCTGACCCAGAAGCCACCGAGTGAGCGTGTTTCTGTAACGTTGTTGACGAAATATTTCACGTATGGCAACGTCGGGAGCTCTACAGTAGGTAGTTTGGTCAAACGTAAGCCATTGATTCGACCAGAGTAGGGAATATACCTAGTTTGTTTGGTGGCTAAGTCACGTTCCTGTAAGCAGGCAATCTTGTAAGTGTCGAAGTTTTCGTTAATCTCTTGGTCCTGTGAGTCATAGAATTCGTAACTAAGGTTAGTGAGATAGTCTAACCAATCATTATCCATGTGGACAGTTTGGTGAACCACGGGGATGTAGACCACCTTCTGCTCGTTTCCCCACATAGGTAAAAATATGAGAGTAGAGCAACTTGTCTGCTAACACATAACCGTCTGGCACAACAGGGTCAAAGGAGACGAACCCAGTCGCAGCTGAGAGCGTCTTAGCCTGAGTATCAAGAAAGGCCTGCGTTTCCGGTGTCTTATGCGTATCCTTCTAAGGTAATTTTATTCTCTAAAGCGAGTCTTCGTAACGGCTTGGTCGTAGAAAAATTCGTATTTCAATACGGTAAATAAGGGTGATTTGTTGATGTACTTGAGACCTAGCTCTTGTAGTAATAACGTACTCAGCTTAAAGCCCTGAATGATTCCTTTTTGCGTTAAATCGATGTGTGTGTCTGTGGAGTGGCCAAGACTGATGAAGTCGGCATTCAGTTCGTTTAGCGATTGCTCGAGTTTATAGGGTGATCAATCTAGTTGACTGAATAAATGGTTCTGACTGACGGTCATACCTGGGTGATGAATAATTGTGCGAATAATTTGATATTTGAGGTGATCATCTTTCTCAAATAATAATGAATACTGCATGTCATCACCTTTCCTATAATAAATGTTGGTAGCATCCTATCTGCTTACTTATATTTTACATGATTAGGCAGTTAATGATAAAAAATTCATTATTATAGGATAATTAATGTTCAATCTATTGGGGTTCCGGATTTTTCGGAAAAATAAAAAAAGTAGGTACCCCAAAATCGATGACAAAAGGGTCAGAATAGAGTTTAATAATACTTGTAAAGATGCTCAGCCACATAATCTTTGCAACTAAGTTTGAACTTCTACCTTCTAGAGGAGTGTAGAATTCCATTTTTCTTATTTTATCTGTATAAATCAATTTGCTTCACAAGGGACCTTTAGCTAAAGCTGTTTTCCCAGCGAAGACGAACGTATCTTTCTCATTTGTATAATACTATTTATTATAGTTGCTCCTGCTGAAGGGAAGTAAATTGATCCGAAAAATCACGAGTTGATAACGCTTATTAGATTTTTGCTATGACGAGAGTGTGCGGTATTCCTGCAGTATATTTTGTTACATAACAAAAATAATTCTGATAATAACTTGTAGTGTTAAATCCGACGAAGAAGCAATTGCTCAAAACCGTGAATAATAAGGGATTTTCATCATTTCCGGTCCGACTATAAGTATAAATGTGTATCAATAAATAACAATGTAGTTTATTACATTTTATTGACAGGGCTTTTGATTTATCTAAACCATAAGTATAATATGTGTTAAATAGAAAGGGGTGTTGTTTATGTCAGAACTTAAAGTCGGAGAATTAGTTATTTGTCAACCAAACGGAGTGATGGAGAAGGAGTTTACTGGCCGTGTCCAGAAAATCTATGAGAACTCAGCCTTTGTCACCATCCTGGAATATGATAATTGTGATGATGAACACGCATATGATCTGGTTTATCGTACTGTGATTGCGAAGAAGAAAATGCAACGAGCAATTGATAAGTTCCGTCAAGCACACCGTTGTCCAGAAATTGATATTGAAGCTAGGGTAATTAGCTAGCTTCTTTTTTTCGTCCAGTTTGCTATACTGAGGTCGTAAGTAAAAAATAACGGCTGATAAAATAGCTAAGAAGGGGCGAACATGCACGATCGATTATCTAAAAAATTTCTCTGGGTTACTGTCTTTAATGTGGTAATCACGTTGGCCGAATTTATTGGTGGCGTTGTCTCTGGTTCCCTCGCACTTTTGTCAGATGCGGTCCATAATCTAGGAGATGTGGGGGCAATCCTACTGAGCTTCGTGTCCCACAGAATTTCTCAAAAGCACAAGAATAGCAAGAAGACGTTCGGTTATAAACGGGCGGAGATTCTTGCTGCCTTTACTAATGCAATCATCTTGCTCGTCATTTCCGGCTTCTTGATTGTCGAAGCTTTAAGAAGGTTCAGCGAGCCGGTGGAGATTGGTGGCAATGTGATGTTGGTAGTGTCCATCGTTGGACTACTAGGCAACTTTATTTCCATGGTCGTGATGCATGCCGACAGCAAACGCAATCTAAATGTTAAATCGACTTTTTTGCATATGTTATCAGATGCCGTTTCCTCAGTGGGGGTCATTGTTGCTGCAATCTTCATCAAGTTCTGGCATATTACATGGCTCGATCCTGCCATTACGATTCTGGTTGCGCTCATTGTATTACGTGAGGCAGTCAGAATAGTAGTTGAGAGTATTAACATATTGATGGAGTCTAATCCGGATATTGCGCTTGAAGCGGTTAAGGAGACGGTGTTAGCGGTTCCGGAAATCAAAAATATCCATCATGTGCACATTTGGCGCTTCAGTGGTGAGCAAATTATGATGGATGCGCATATCAATGTCGATTCTGCCATGACAGTTAGTGAGCTAGAAACAATCTATGACAAAGTTGCCGAGCAATTGTATAATAAGTTTACAATCAATCACGTCACATTGCAGGCTGAATGTCGGCGTGGTGCAGATGAACAGATGATAGAGATTGGTAAGAATGATTAGGAGGTAGCAGCAATGGCATTTGATTTCGATAAAATCAAAAATAAGATTACTGAGAGTGTAGAAGATGTGAAGAAGAGCGACACTTTCAAGAAGGTATCTGAAACGACGAAGGACGTCGCAGGGAAGGTGAAAGAAAAGGCCGAGAACATCGACACAGACAAGATTAAGGATAAATCACAAGATATCTACGAAGATACCAAGCGGACTATCAGGCGTGCTGGTGATGAGATTAGTGATCGTATTGATAAATTAAAACGCTAAACTATTATTGGATGAACTGATTTTCATCCTTTTTTTTGAGGGTAAAATAATGGATACATATATATTTGGCATTCTCTTCGTCGTTCTAATGAGCGTGGTCGACTTTTTCATGGCAATTAAGGCATTTAGAGACAACAGAACCCGCCACGGTGTATTGATGATGTTACTGGCTTTCGCATTCATGATTGGCGCAATTGTGTTGATTGTAATCAGGTAGGGCAAAATAAAACTCGAGTCCAATTTAAATGGATTCGAGTTTTTTTAATGTTGCCATGTTTGACAGGATTAATTATGCATTGAAGTCTTTGAGGTACTTAGAGAATGGTACTAAATCAGCGCTATCGTAAATCTCATTGAAGGCTTTGATTTCTTCTGCACTGAAGTTATCAGGATCTAGTTGGAGCTGTTCCACTGGCAGTGGGCGCTCATCTGCAATCTTAACATCAATTACGATCGGAATCTTTGTGTCCTTCGCAAATTTAAATGCCTCGTGTAGCTCGTCAACGTTGTGGACCGTGAAGCCCTTAGCACCAAGCGCAGTTCCAACTGCACCCCAGTCAGCGCCAGCGATATCTACACCATAATGGCTTTGTTTCGTGTCATCTTGTTCTGCCTTGATGAAGCCAAATGATTCGTTAGAAAGAATCACGTTGGTAATTGGTAAGTTGTACTTCACCTGGGTGATGATATCTTGTGCAACCATTGCGAAGCCGCCATCACCGGAGATTGAGAAGACTTGACGGTCGGGGTAACTGAGTTGGCCACCAATTGCTGCTGGCATTGCGTAGCCCATAGTTGCAAACCAACCGGAAGTAGTGAAGCTTTGTTTTGGATTCATGTCAAGGAAGCGGAGACCATCGATTGTTACATTACCGACGTCAACGGTAAAGATAGCGTCGTCTTTTGCAATCCGGTTAATCTCCTTAAAGATTGGCTCAACTCGTAGTGGGGTTATCGTGCTCTCGCCCATCTTCTTAACCCAAGCTTTCCAATTCTTATTATTCTCGATATTTGCTTTATACCAAGCAGATTCAGGCTGTTGCTCGCCTAACTCGATTAAACGCTGGAGCGACTTCTTAGCGTCTGCCATGATTGCCAAGTCCGTATGGTGTCTCTTACCAAACTTCGATGAATCAATATCAATCTGAATGAATTTGGCAGCTGGGTTGAAGAAGTACTGTGCAAATGGGAAGTCTGAACCAACGAAGAAGATCAGGTCCGTTTGGGGCAGCGCCTCAACAGCTGGTTTCGTAGCTACCCGGCCTGCGCTAGCCAGATAGGCAATATTTGAATCCGGTACGATGCCCTTTGCTGGTGCAGTTGATGTAATTGGTAGTGAATACATCTGCGCAAATTCTTGTACTTCAGTCGATGCGCGTTTTGCTCCTTGGCCAATATAAATTAAAGGCCGTTTTGCTGCCTTAATCATGTCCAGTACTTTATGGAGATCATCATCTTTTGGTGCTGGATAATTAACAGTGTAGTTTGCGGCGGTAGATTTAAACGTATCATCAATATCAACCCAGCCCATGCTGACAGGAATAACAACAACTGCAGGTCCCTTTTGCTCGTAGGCATGCTTGATGGCTTGGTCTACAACGTGTGGCAGTGATTCTGGCGTCATCACCGTTCTGTTGTAAACAGCGACATCACCAAACATTGGGACTTCGTCCATTTCTTGGAACCCATCGGTATTCATTGCCTGGGCGCCAACTTGGCCGACTAACGCTAACATTGGTACGTGATCCATCTTAGCGTCGTATAGACCCTGTAATAGGTGGGTTGCACCTGGTCCAGCAGTACCGATTGCCACACCGATTTGACCGGAGATCTTAGCATCACCGACAGCTGCTAATGCACCTACCTCCTCATGTCTCACTTGGATAAACTTGATTTTGTCTTGTTCTGAATGCAGTGCGTCCATGATGCTGTTGAATGAACCGCCAGGAATACCATAGACATGGTCGACACCCCAGTCCTCAAGGACCTTGACCATTGAAATACCTGATTTAATCTTCTCTGTCATCGTTATGACCTCCATCATTGAATATTCAAAAATTTTACTTACAACATTACTATACTTACAAAAAGTTAGTAATTCAAATATTTTGTCTACGTTTTCACGAAAAAGTTTTATTTAATAATCCACCGCTTACGCGTGGTATTTTTAGAGTATAATGAGAACAATTAATAAGCGAGGAGTAGATTGATGACTAAATTAAGCGAAGTGGAATACGTACGCCCCGACCTAGAATTGTTGAAAGAGCAGGTGACAGCTGAACTCACCAACTTCCAGAACGCCGGTGGATTTGCCAGCGCGAAACTAGCCGTGGAGAAGATTAATGGCTATTTTAGCGATGTGATTTCTTATCAGGAGCTAGCCAGCTTCCGTTATACAATCGACACACGTGACGAGTTCTACAGTCAGGAAAATGATTTCTGGAACACAAATTTTCCCCACGTTGAGGACTTACAGACTGCTTTTGCGAGAGCGGTTCTGGCGTCACCCTTTCGGGATGACCTGGTTGCCGACGGAACAATCCTAGAGCCCTTTGTGCTGATGGCGCAGAATAAAGTTAAAACGTTCAAACAAGAATTGATTCCGGACTACCAAAAAGAGAGTATGTTGAATACGGAATACAATAAGTTAATTGCTAGCGCCGAGATTGAATTTCAGGGAGAGTTGCTGAATTTATCACAACTTGGTAAATACTCGGTCGACACGGATCAAGAAGTCAGGCAGGCTGCGGCTCAGGCCCGGACCGCCTGGTTCGTTGAGCACGAGACCGACTTTGATCGCATCTACGACGAGCTCGTTAAGCTCCGGACTAAGATTGCCCACGAATCTGGCTTTGCTAACTTTGCCGAGATGAGTTTTGCTAACCGTGACCGGTTTGGCTATGACCAAGAGATGATCAATGACTATCGTGCGGCGATCAAGCAATACGTCACACCAGCAGTGACGAGGTTCTACCAGCGTCAGGCCAAGCGGTTTGGTAAGGATAGGCTGGACTACTTTGATCTCGGACTGGAGTTTCCAACGGGAAATGCCACTCCGAAGGGCACGCCGGCGGAGCTGGTGGCAAAAGCCAACCAGATGTATCATGAAATGTCGCCTGAAACTGGTCGTTTCTTTGACTTCATGGTGAACAATGAGACGATGGACCTTGTAACCAAAAAGGGCAAGGAAGGCGGTGGCTACTGCGAATTTATTCCGAAGTGGCACGCGCCAATTATTTTTGCCAACTTTAACGGCACGATGGGTGACGTCGATGTGCTTACGCACGAGGCGGGACACGCATTCCAAACATATATGGCGCAATGGATCAAGATGCCTGACATGCAGTTCCCAACGACTGAAGCTGCAGAGTTCTTTAGCATGAGCATGGAATTCATGGCCTATCCTTGGATGAAGCTCTTCTTCGAGGAGCAAACACCGAAATACAAGTTCAGTCATCTCGCAGGTACGATGACGTTCCTACCATACGGTGTTTTGGTTGATCACTTCCAATATGAGGTCTACACTCATCCGGAAATGACACTGGAAGAGAGGAAGTCTACTTGGCGCAAACTGGAGCAGGAATACCAGCCTTACAAGGATTATTCTGCCGATCCTGACCTTGAGCGGGGTACTTGGTGGTATCGCCAGGGCCATATTTTCGATGTGCCTTTCTACTACATCGATTATACGATTGCCCAGGTTGTGGCCCAACAGTTCTGGAAACGGCGCGAGGTTGAGCACGATGAGGCCGCTTGGAGTGATTACCTAGCAATGGCCAAGGCAGGTGGCTCAAAGACGATGATGGAATTGCTGCAGATTGGCCACTTGGCATCACCATTTGAGGGAGATACACTAAAGGAAATCACCGCGGATATTGAGGCCCAACTTAATTCAGTGTCAGAAGATGAACTGAAATAGTAGAGTTCATTAGTTACTTTGAGTAATAAAAGTAAGAGACGATAGTTATCGTTTCTTTTTTTTGCCCGTTTTTATGCTAAAATTTAGACATAACTAGAAGATTGAGGAAGAAACAGTGCGAAAATTATTTTTATTACGGGGAGCGCCTGGTTCTGGAAAATCGTCCTTCATTTCACGGCACCATTTGCAGCCGTATACTATCTCACAAGATGAAATCAGATTACTCTTTCGGAACTTAACCTACAGTTTCGATGAGCCTAGCCAGCAGTTACACCACATCATCACCCAGGAAGCAAACGCCGAAACAAGGGAACTCGTTGACCGTTTGGTAGAGGGGAAGATGGCTCGTGGTGAAACTGTCATTGTCGATGGCACGCATGTGGCGCCCGG
Source organism: Amylolactobacillus amylophilus DSM 20533 = JCM 1125 (assembly GCF_001936335.1). Taxonomy (GTDB): domain Bacteria; phylum Bacillota; class Bacilli; order Lactobacillales; family Lactobacillaceae; genus Amylolactobacillus; species Amylolactobacillus amylophilus. Next base: position 371,300 of record NZ_CP018888.1, on the reverse strand, counting down.
ATCAATTGAGCGGTATCAGCCACTGGCCGATAAGTATCACTACGAGCTTTTTGTGGTTGATTTAATGGAGCACAATACGCTTGAGGGACTATTATCCAGAAACGAGGTACGGGTGCAATACCACTGGGTAAAGCCCGATGTCATTAAGAAGATGTATGATTGGTACGAGGAGAGTCCAACAGTTCCGGAGGGTGTAATCTCGATTACACCAAATGCCATGGATAGTGCGCTGGCTCAACGTGAGCGCAATCTGTTTAAGTACAACAACGTCTATGCCATCCCGGATCAGGTTACAGCAACGAACTTTCCTGGGGTGCATATCAGTAACTTCTATTTCTCGTTTAATGACGATTTCTCACGGAAGTTCGGGTCATACCGTAATGTGATTAACTTGGCCAAGACGGATGCAGAATTAATTGCTGAATATAAGCTACCATTCTTTGTTTTTAAGTTTCACAACAAACATTTCTTGATTTCTGCTAAACCGCTCAGAAATGAGCTGATTGGCCCAATCAAAAAAGAGAAGGGTGTCTGGACGTACAGTACAGGGTTAGTCAACATCCTGGATTTTATGAAAGATTTTCCGCCAAACGAGAAGCAGAACGTGCATCAATTTAACCTGTCCAATATGCGCCGCGATCAAGTTCTGAAGATTTGGTAGGACCAATTCTCATAGCGAAGGAGCAAGATGACAAAATATATTGATGTAAGACATGTGAATAAGATTTACCAAATGGGCGAAACCCAGATAATTGCTAATAAGGATATCAACTTTACGATTGACCAAGGAGAGTTAACGGTGATTCTTGGTCCAAGCGGTGCTGGCAAGTCGACGATTCTCAACATTCTTGGCGGGATGGATTCACCCACGAACGGGGAGATTTATGTCGATGGAACTAATATTGCCGAAATGAACGACCGTTTGCTGACGGCGTATCGCCGGACAGATGTCGGCTTCGTATTTCAATTCTATAACCTGATTCCAAATCTCACGACATTAGAAAATGTGGAGCTGGCCTCCGCGGTCACTAGTGATGCACTCGATGTCACCACTGTTTTACAAGAGGTGGGCCTCGGCAAAAGATTGGATAACTTCCCGGCGCAATTATCGGGTGGTGAGCAACAGCGTGTGGCCATTGCGCGCGCTTTGGCAAAGAATCCGAAGCTGGTACTAGCAGATGAACCGACTGGCGCACTAGATTATGAGACTGGTAAGCAGGTTTTGAAGCTCCTGCAGGATGTGAGTCGCAAGCAGCAAAAAACAGTGATCATTATCACCCACAACTCGGCCATCGCGCCAATGGCCGATAAGGTCATCTACATTAACGACGCACAGGTAAGAAAGATTGAATTAAACGAGCACCCAGTCCCAGTAGAAGAGATTGAGTGGTAATTATGCAGAGTAAACTACAAACTAAATTGCTGTTGAGAAAGATTGCAGCTAGTCGGGGACGCTTCATTGCCATAGTTTTGATTATTCTGCTCGGCGTACTTCTGTTCGTCGGTATCAAGTCTGCCGGACCCGACTTGTACAAGAATGCACGGATCTATCTGAATACCCAACACGCGAGTGACGTTCAGTTGGTGTCCACTGCTGGTTTGACGACAAAAGATGAAGAGCTTGCCCAGCGGGTTCAGGGTGCTGTAGTCGAAGCTGAGAAGATTGTCACGACCGTTGATACGGACAGTAAGCACCTGCTGCAATTCTATTCATACTCTGCCGAGCGACAACTGAATCTGCCGCGCCTGACGAAGGGGCGGCTACCGCGGTCGGCCAACGAAGTTGTGGTTGATGATCTGGCTCGCGAAGAAAAGGAGTATCGCATTGGTGAGAACGTTAAGGTTCAAACCGATTTATTAAAGGAGCAATCATACAAAATTGTGGGGTTTGTAACTTCACCGCAGTTCGTGAACAAGCACTCTAGGCCGAGCTCTAGTCAGGGAACAGTCGACTATTTTGTCTATCTCAGACAGAACAATTTCACCCAAAGAGAGCCTAGTCAGATTAGTTTTCGCTTTAACCGCCTGGCAGCATTGAATCCATTTAAGGATGACTATCAAACCCAGGTGGCACAGGAAACTAAAAAGATTAAGCAGGTATTCTCCGGTAGGGCAGAAGCACGGCAGGATAGTCTCTTAAAGAAGATTGCCGCGCAGCTTAAGCAAATTGAACAGTCACAAAAACAGCTAACTGCCGCAAAGGCACAGATTACTGCAGCTAGTGGCGGCCGCCAGTCTACCACACCAGAGTTGACGGCACAACAACAGCAACTGGATCGGGCGTTTAGTCAGTTGAACGCTAATAAACAATCGTTGACGGATCATCCCGTTAAGTATCAGCTGAATGAGCGCACGGCTCTATCCGGTTATTCAGCCTACGGCGACTTGTCGGAACAGATTTCGGTCATCGCAGATGTCTTCCCCTTGTTCTTCTTTTTAATTGCCATTCTGATTACTTTTACCACAATGACCAGAATGGTTGAGGAGGAGCGGACCCAGATTGGTACGCTAAAGGCGCTCGGCTACCACAGGAGGGAGATTGAACGAAACTACGTGTTCTATGCGCTCATCGCTGCCGTTATTGGTATTGTTCTGGGGAGTGTGATTGGCATTACTACGCTGCCGAAAATCGTGACTAGAATGATGGCCAACATGTTCGTCTTTAAAGAGACAACAGTCACATTTGAATGGTTAACTATCTTGCTAGCGGTGCTTTTGGCCTTATTTGCCACGCTTGGCGCAGTCCTGCTAGTGACTTATCGAGAGCTCCGAGAGAAACCAGCTAACCTAATGCTCGCTAAGACGCCAAAGGTTGGTAAACGAATTCTACTGGAACGAATTAAACCACTTTGGAGCAGACTAAGTTTCAACCGTAAGGTTAGTTATCGGAATCTGTTTCGGTTCAAATCGCGGATGTGGATGGGAATCGTCGGGATTGCCGGTGGTGCAGGTCTCATATTGACCGGCTTTGGTATCAGAGACTCGATTGCGGAGACTAGCGTGAGACAGTTCGACCAGGTAATCTCCTACCGGGCGATTTCGGCTATCACCGAAAACACCGATCAGGATAAGCTAGCAAGTATTCTAGCTAAGGAGACTAAACACGAAAGCCATTTACCCGTGCACAGCGAATCGGTGACCATCAAGAACAAGAAGCAGACCATTGAGTCTGTCAATGTGATGGTCCCTACAGCAAAAGCGGATTTTGACAGATACTTGAAGGTTAACGCCAAGCTGACAAATGAAGGCGTGCTTTTGTCGCGAAAAGCCGCAAGTTTATTGCATGTTAAACGGGGTGATACGTTCAACGTAGTGAACGGTGACAACCAGACAGTACGAGTCAAGGTGGCCGCGGTGGCGGAGAATTACCTGGGCCACTTTATGTACATGACGCCATCTTATTATGAGCGGGTCATGAAGAGTAAACCAGCGGTAAATTCCTGGCTGTTGAAATACGATCAGCTCTCAGCAAATCAGGAAGATAATTTGGGTCATAAGCTGCTCGAAGATGCGCAGGTCGTGAACGTCAGCTTCGTCCGTGAGCAAAAGAAGGTACTTGACGATCAGATTGCTAACTTAGGTCCAATTGTCGCGGTATTCATCCTACTCTCCGGTCTATTAACATTCGTCGTGTTGTACAACTTGACCAACATTAACATTTCGGAGCGTATTCGTGAGTTATCCACAATCAAGGTGTTGGGCTTCTTTGACCGCGAGGTGACGATGTATATTGTGCGTGAGAATATTGTCCTAACCATCTTTGGTATCATATTAGGTGTCGCCTTTGGTAATGGCTTGTTGTGGTTCATACTACGACAAGCGATGACCGACGAAGTGATCTTCCCGTTAACAATTGGCGTGGTAGGCTATGTCACTTCGATTCTGTTAACCATCGTGTTCACTATCATCGTGATGCTCGTGACCCACAGGAAACTAAAGGGCATCGATATGATTGATGCTCTGAAATCAAATGAATAGCTAAAAAAATAGTTACGGAATTTTGAGGTATACCTCACTTCTCACAAGGTCAATTTCAAGATGAACGTCAAAAACTCTTTAACATTCAGCATAATGGTGAATTAACAGAGCAGGAAAAATGGCGCGCCATTGACAAGGTTAAGGGGTTAACTTTAGGCTCTACTGAGAAACAAGCATTGGCTGATAAACAGGCCGAGCACGATAAAAAAATAAGAGATCAAGCAAGACCAGAAGCACTTGCTGAACTCCGAAAGGGGTTTGGAAATCATGCCTAAAACTATTAGGGAACTTGCTGACGAATTGAAGGTCTCTAAACAAACTATTCAATACCACTACCAAAGACTACCAACAAAGAACCGACAAAAAGATAGTCAAGGTACAAACATGATCAGCCTTACAGCTGAAAGGATTGTTAGGGACAAGGTAGCAAAGCCTTTGGTAGCAAATACCCAACAAACAGGTAGCAAAAAAGTGACAAAGACTAGCAAAGAAAATAATGAGCTAATTGCCACTCTAAGAAGAGAAATAGAAGATTTAAAGTCTCAACGTGACAAACAGCTTGCGACCAAAGACCGACAAATAGATCATCTAACAAAATTGGTGGATCAGCAGCAACAATTACAATTAGCAACATTAGCAGATAACCGTCGATTAAAAGATCATGTACAAAAGCTAAGTGGGCAACTAACTCAAAAAACTAACGACAACTTGTCGACCGGAAATGATCTTTTTAACATCCAAGATAAAAAAAGCAAAATAGCTAAACAGAAGATTGTTAAATCTGGTAGTAATAAAGATGGCATACACACAAATAGAGCTATTAAACGTTGGTGGAAATTCTGGTAAAAGTTAATGTAAGCCTTAAGGTTTCAACTAAAGCAATTTACGAATAATTTTATTTTTGAGGTAATAAGATATAGAATGGCACTAACTTGTCGTTTAATATTCATAAAAATTATGGGGGAGTAGCTGTGATAAAAACCAAGATAACTAGTCTTGTCGTCATTGGGTTGATTTTGGGGGCAGGCTTATGGTTATATGGCAATATTGATGATGATGTTATGACTACAAAAAATGATAGTCAAACAACTAAGACAGTAAAGCAGGTAAAAACTGATAGTCAAACAACTAAGGCAGTAAAGCAGGCAAAATCATTAAGTCAACAGTACCAATATAAAGAAGCAAAATCAGTGTTATCGGGGCACAAAGGAACAACAGTTGATCATCTAAAAAAGAGTATTAATAAGCAACAGTCAAAGTTGGTCACGTGGGATGATCCGACAAAAATTTCACATCTTTTTTATCATTCACTAATTGTTGATCCTGGTAAAGCTTTCTCATCTGAGCAGGCACAGGGATACAAAGATTATATGGCGACCATCGACGAATTTATGCCGATGCTGAATCAGTTATATGATAATGGCTATGTATTAATTAACTTTAAAGATATCATTTCGATTGATAAACAAGGGAAGGTGACTTTCAAACCAGTCAAATTACCTGAAGGCAAGAAGCCTTTAATTATATCACAGGATGATGTTAACTATTATGAGTATATGAAGAATTCTGGATTTGCAGATAAATTAGTCGTCAATAAGCAAGGTGATGTTAAAAATCAATATACCAATAATGGTCAGAAGAAAATTGGTGATTATGACATGGTACCGATTATTGATACCTTCATCAAAAAGCATCCAGATTTCTCATACGGTGGCTCAAAGGGTGTGATTGCTGAAACGGGTTATAATGGGGTGCTAGGTTATCGTTCATCAAAGAGTCAATATGGTGATACAAAAAAGACACATCGCGAAGCTAAGAAAGCGACAAAGGTTGCTAACGCTATGAAAAAGGAAGGTTGGCAGTTTGCATCGCATTCCTGGGGTCATATAAATATGACTACGGCCAGTGTTGATCATATCAAAAAGGACACTGCACTTTGGCAAAAGGAAGTACAACCAATTGTTGGTAAAACACCAGTATTGATTTTCCCATTTGGAGCAGATATTGGCTCATTTACAAATTATACAAATGATAATGCAAAGTACACTTATCTTAAGAGTAGCGGTTTCAGTATTTTCGATAATGTTGATGCGTCAAAGACATCATGGGGTCAATTAACAAATGATTATTATCGTAATGCGCGGATAAATGTCGATGGTATTCGTTTACATGAAACAATGATTGGTGAGAACACGGTTCTAAATGACTTCTTTAATACAAAAGATTTTTATCATCGTGATAAATAATGAAGAGTGCGAGACAAAAGTCGTCAACAAAAAATTGGGTTATTTTTCAAACAGTTAGACAACACTATCACTCTTCATCAGCGTAAGTTAGATTTGTTGAAAGAACAAAAAAAGGCTTTTTACAAAATATGTTTGTGTAGGGTCTATATTTATAGAATGGCACTAACTTGTCGTTTAATATTCATAAAAATTATGGGGGAGTAGCTGTGATAAAAACCAAGATAACTAGTCTTGTCGTCATTGGGTTGATTTTGGCGGCAGGAGCTGTTGTATTAATAGCAACAATTATTATGGCTCCAGAAGTAGCGGCTACGCTTGTTGGAACGACTGCTAAACTATTACCAGCGACATTCATTGCTGCTTAGCTTTTAAGGAGGCGATTAATTGGGGTTGTTACAATTAATGCTTGGTGTGCTTGGATTCACAGTGTTATTAAGTTCTCTTTTTTTGACAATATTGGTACGGCGACAAGCTTCGCATCAAAAGCGTAGTGAAGCCTATATAGAAGTAGCTAAATATCTGGGTGAAAATCCAACTTTATTTAAGAAGGTGAACCAATTAGTCAAATTGGAAAGCACAACAAAGATTTTATCATTGGTGTTTTTCTTAGGTGGCTGGATAGTCTATTCAATAAACGATTTTCTGATAATTTCTTTGGACGATAGTGTCCGTGTAATGATTTTGTGGACATCAATTGTCTTGTTTGTTATCTTAACCATTGTGCAGATGATGCTAGAATTTCGGCACAAAAAATTGTTGGTTTTTCCTCTGTCTAATATTTCTCCAGTAGAGAATACTGCAGGAGAGAAACGCTGGATTCTCAGCAAGATGCTGTTAATGATTGGGACGGCGATATTGACAACATGGCTACAGCTTGTGGCTCAATGATTACTAACTGATAAACTTTCAAAAATTGATCCGTTAGATTGTACCCTAACGGATCGCCCTCAAACATCTTGAGATGAGGCCTAAAATCTGATCCTCACAAAGAAGTTATGGAGATTGCAGAACCCATAGCAGTTATGTTTAAGCTTTTTGATCTTTACAATCAATCCTTCAAGAGGACCATTGGAATATGGCAATTCGCAGCTGTTGACTAGATATTTGTAGTTGTTCTTAAAAGTGGTTATAGCAGTATCCATTGAGCTCCCATTGTTTTTATATTCTTGCAATGTTTGCTTAAGCAATTCAGGGTCCTTAGATTTTATTGAACGTAGAACGTTCTGGTAAGTCTGGTATACATCTTTGAATACTGGATCGGCATCAAGACCAATGTCTACAAGATTCTGTTGAGTCATATACTCGTTGATACCAAAGATATATCTAATGTTGGCTTGATCCAATTCATCATCAAATAAGTGGAACATCCGCCATTGGCTTTTAAGAGCTTTGTATTCACGAGACTTTTTGTCACTGAGACTATTCAGTACAGACAAACGTGCTTTATCCAGCGCTCTTCCGACCAGTTGAACGATATGGAATCTATCAACGATTATCTTTGCGTTTGGGAATAATCTTCTTATGACACCTTGATAATTGGCATTCAGGTCTATCGAGACTGATTCGACTTGTTGTCTCTCAGATAATGAATACTCTCTTTTAAAGTGTTCGATTATCTTCATCGAAAGACGATTGGGCAAAAGGGTGATCATTTGGTGAGAGTCTGCATCGCAAGCTATAAAAGAAAACAAATGATTGGCAGACCTGAACTCATCGATGCAGATATTCTTTGGTAGTAAACGTGCTCTTTTAGGTAATTGAAGTCTGCCATATATCTTTCTGGCGACTGTGCTAGCAGATATCCCCAGCATCATAGCGATGGATTTGAAGGTAAAGGATTGTTTTGCCAAAAGTATGATCAGTTGATCTATTTGACGAGACATTGATTGATTCTTTTCTACCAGGTTAGTGTGTGCTCCACAAGTCGTTTTACATGATCTACACAAATAGCGCTGCTTCCAGAGTTTCAAATGATATTCGGAACCGTTGAGGCTGCCTAAGCGGACATTGGTTTCTCTAGCTCCGTTCTTGATTAAGCAATCGAACCCGCAATTAGGACATTTCTTCAAGCGATACGATAATCTTCCTTCGATGACCTTGATATGGAGCTTTTGACTGCCACGGAATATCACTTTGTCATTTGAATTTAAGATGTCGATATTTGTGTCTGTTATATTTAGAAGATTTAAGATAGAATTTAATTGGGGCATCACAGTATCTCCTTTGTACGATTTGGTTTGGTTGCTTAAATCATAACATTGGACTGTGAGGTCCTTTTTGTATGCCCAAAAGAAGACAATAAAAAACTGGCATTGGCTTTCACCAATACCAGAAAGTTTAGACCCTTACAACAACCAGCAATATTAGTGCTGGTGAACATGTCCTCACTTTACGACTTGAATCTTCAATTAAACACAAAGGGTCAGATAATACCACCTATGACCTGGGGTATGCCGTAACTCTAAAAATTCATATGCATAAATATACTGGTTCCTCTGTCCCAGTTGGTGTTACAGCCACAGATGTTAAAAAATATAATAACAATCTAGATAATTTAGTCAACGCAACTAAGAATGCAGCAAACTTTGCAATAAGTCTTGAAAAGTATAAATCTTCGCTCTTGTCGTCTGCGTTAGAGGCAATTCCTAAAGTTCCTGAACCAGAGACATCATTTGCTTTTGCACTTAGTGCTACTATTTTATTAGTGGGCGTATTAGCAATAACTGTATAAAAATAAAAAGCAAGGTTTCTATAGAAACCTTGCTTTTTATTGATCTTATGGGAAAATTATAAAAAGATATCTACTCAAATAATGAAAGAAGATTTTACATGGTTACTTTTATTTATTTATTACTCTTAGTGACACTATTTTTTCTATTTCTTTATATTTACAGCACAAAGAAGATAAGAAGACGTGAAGCATTTGTTATTGAACATGGTAACTTACCAATCTTATACGGAAAACACTATCATACTTTTAAAAGAATAGATAAACTTCGTAATGTATTTGGAGCAATAGCATTGATTAGTCTTACAATTGGTGTATATGCTACAATTATGGACCATAATTTATCAATGCTTGGACTTACAGACTCTATTGGTTTTTTTGCGATATCCCTTACTTTTTTTGTGGAACTTTTAAAGACCAAACTGCTCAAAAAAAAGCAAATTAAATACGATTCTGATTTAAAAGTTTCAAACAAGGATAAAAAAAATCGACTTATATCAATTTATGGGACTTGTTTTTGTTGTTTTCTTTTAGCCATCTTCCTTATTTTTATACTTTAGTCTAAACTATCGAGGGTCCATAACTATCAAATAGACCCAATAGTAGTAATTAATCTAAAGCATGATATAATAATCTTAGAGATATGTTGTCGAGTGCATGGCACATGACAAACACAAAAGCCTTCAGCAAGGCCCTAAGTTGCTGAAGGCTTTTTGCGTAGTTAGAGTCGTTCGATTACACTAATATCAATGTTTACGGTTGTTTAGCCACCACGTAAACCACACGATAATAAGTGCATTGCCAAGTTGAGATATGTTGTCGATTAAATCGTACATGGCTTTCACCCCCTCTCCGCATGACAAGGGTGACGAACGACTTAATCATTATATCATTTACGTTTCTATATTAGATGTTAAAAGAGGTGAAACATAATGTACGAAAAATATACAAGACAGTCATTACCGAATGATGATTATAGGGAGCTTCTTGGTTCTGCTATAAGTGTTTTTAACTCCAACAATGCTTTTATTATAGAAAATATACTTAAAATAAGTGGTGATCAACACAACTGGTGGGAATTAATTGATCGAACTTCAGGGAATATTCTGCATAAAGTTATGAAAGAACAATATTCCGATGTTATTCCAGAAAATATAATTAGTCTGTTTTCAGAACTTGTAGAGCAGCGTGACCGAATAATCCATAGTTTTCAAATAACAGGCCCAGAACCAAATCCTGATCAAGAGCAACTATTAGCAACTAAAGTTAGAGGTTCCGGTGAACAATTTATAATAACTAGAAAGTATTTACTAAATTTCATACAAAAAAACCAGACACTATCTGATCTTTTATACGACTTCAGAAACATTTAAATTAATATTAGGGTCCATTTTTAACAAATCGCCCCTCGAAAACATCGAAAAAATAGACCCCAATATCTATAATTTAGATGTTGGGGGCTATTTTAATTTATTTTTTTATAAGTGCCCCTAAACTATAGCTATTGATTCAAGATTTCATGGGAGCCAGTTGCAACCAATAACAAAATCAATTCATCATGATCTAGCTGATAAATAACAATCCAGTTGTCATAATTTTTACCATAGTTTCCATATCTGGCAGGGTGAAATTCACGATAGCCACGCCAATTTCCTTTTAATGCATGATCTTTAATCTGTTTCAAAACAAGTACATCTTGTTCAACAATTGCTTTTAAACAAGGTTTCAAGACAGTTATTGGAAAATGTTTTTTGACTAGTTTTTTTAATTCACGTTCAAAAGATTTGGTCTGTTTAATTTGCATCTAACTTATCGATCCAATCTTCAAAGTCAGTCAATGAACCAATGTTTTTGACCTGCCCTGTTTCTGCTTCTTTTTTAGCGGCTAAGGCTTCCGGAGAATCTAAAAAGCTGACTAATCGAACTTCATTATTGGCCGCTTTAACTAACGATAAGCGTATATACTCAGAAACGGTTAGCCCTTGTTTTGCTAGATTAGCTTTAGCCCGTTCACTAATGTCAGGTGTTACACGAGTTGAAATTGTCTTGTTTTTAATAATAGTATTACTCATTCTAATCCGCCTCCTTTAAGTTTACCATCGTACTACATTATAATATTCGATTTTTAGGTTTTCTGCAACTAAATTAATTTTAAAGTAAAGGAACTAACAGCTTATGCAACAAGTTGTCTTACCCATCAAAGATTCAAACGTTCTCAAAGAGGTGCAAGATACCTCACTCAACAACTTTAAAGCTGGCCGGCGTAACTATACAGTTTTTCAAGTTGGCAAAGCTACGCTACTGCGAGTGAGTGATGTCATGCGCTTAAAACAAACCGATATTTTTAATCCGGACGGTTCTATTAAACAAAATGCGTTCATTCACGATCGAAAAACTGGTAAACCGAATACCTTGTATCTTAAACCAGTTCAAACAGAGCTCTTATTGTACCGTCAATGGCTACTTGATCATAGACTAGCCTCTGAGTGGCTCTTTCCTTCCATTCAACACCCTGACCGTCATATCACGGAGAAACAGTTTTATAAGATTATGGCACGAGTTGGTGATCTTCTAGGAATTAACTATCTAGGAACGCATACCATGCGTAAAATAGGTGCGTATCGTGTTTATACGCAATCAAACTATAATATTGGGTTAGTCATGCATTTATTAAACCATTCAAGCGAAGCCATGACCTTAACCTATCTTGGTCTAGATCAAGCCAGTCGAGAAACTATGCTCGATCAAATTGATTTTGGATAATAGTCTACTAACAATAAATTTAATAAACTACAAATATTATTGTTAGCATTTAAAAGGGTATAATGATTTAGATACCAAGTGAATTGAGGGATGTTTAATGAAAAGTTTTTTGTTTTTTACTTTTATATTATTTGTAATTATCATAATATATCTTGTACTAAAAAAATCAAAATTAAAAAATATGAATTGCAATAACGATGAACAACAAAATATATCGATTTCACCTAGTCTTACGGTGGAAGATGACAAACCATTTGAAATTCCTATCACATTAGATCTAATTTCTGAAAGAACACTTGATGAAAGAAAGCTTTATGAAATTAAGGATTCAAATGTTATAGCAAGAATAAGTGAGGTCGTACCAGCTTTAACCAAAACAGTAGCTAAAGCTGGTACGCATAAAGGCCTATGAAGGTAGTATGAAATCATGGACACGATTTAGTATAATTCCATAATAGGAAGGATTGTGTTTTTATGACCAAGAAAAAGTACTCAGTAGATTTTAGAAAAATGATTGTCAAGCTGTACCAGGATGGCGCCCCGGTAGCTGATCTTACAGACGAATATGGTGTATCAAATGTAACTATTTACAAATGGATTAATCTATATAAAGAAGACAAAGGAAGTGGAATTTCCAAATCAGATGTTTTAGCGTTGCAAAAACGTTTGAAACAGCTAGAAATTGAGAATGACATCTTAAAAAAAGCCTTAACCATATTCGCCAAAAAGTAAACCCAGATGACTGGCAGACAGCCGTTGATATTAATTTGAAGCACCATAGTATCAAAGAAACCTGTAAAGTACTCTCAGTTCCACGCTCAACTTACTATGAACATCAGCAGAATCATGTATCGCCACAAGCCAAGCGTCGTAAGACACTTAGCCAGTCGATTAAACGCATTTACTTTAATTCTAGACGTATCTACGGGGCACCTAAAATTCTAAAAGCATTACAAAAAGAAGGTAAGACTGCCAGTATTAAGCTAGTTCAACGATTAATGCGCCAAATGGGGTTAAAATCAATCACGCGCAAGAAGTGGCATTATCAACAAACTAATGATATTGATGCGACTGATTATTCAAATATACTCGCGCAAGATTTTCGTACAACCAGTCCAAATCAAAAGTGGTGTGCAGACATAACTTATATTCACACCAAAGCCAATGGCTGGTGTTATTTATCAAGCATTCAGGATTTATATTCACGTAAAATCATTGCCCATAAGATCAGCCGTCATATGACTGCTGATCTTGTGATCAGCACTTTTCAACAAGCCTTTGAAACTAGAAAGACGACTAATAACTTAATTGTGCATACCGATCTGGGTAGCCAGTACCGCAGTGCTGGCTTTGAACAGATCTTAGCGCAACACCATATTCGCCATTCTTATAGCAAGCGTGGCTGTCCCTATGACAATTCATGTTTGGAATCATTTCACGCCAGTTTGAAAAAAGAAGAGGTTTACCAACACCATTATCAGGATTTTTAAGAAGCAAATGCTGCAATATTCAGCTACATTGAGAGCTTTTATAACAGTGCTCGAATTCACAGTAGCATTGATTATTTAACTCCAAATGAAAAGGAAAAATTAGTCGCTTAAATTATACATAAAATGTGTCCAGATTCTTGACCTAAATCCAAACAAACCAACATACTCAGGTGTTAACAGTTGGTAACTGGGCAACTCCTGAGTCTAATTCAGCCAATTTAATGCGTAGTTCTGATGTAATGCCCACGGCATTTGAACAATTTTATGATTTTTCACACAATCGTCAATGGTTAGTTATTAAAACTAAGATGCTTAACCGACTGTTTCAATTAAGCAAACAGCACAAATCAGGCTTAGTTCCTGATTTTTCATGGGTAACTCAACATAATGCAAGCTCTGTAAAGGGTGCACATATTACCAATAAATACGCCAATGATTACTACTATAATGCCTGTAGAGTTCCTATGCTGTTAGCCCAAAGTCATGACCCATTAGCACAAAAAACATTGACTTCAATGTTGCACTTTTTTGCCAAGCATCCTACTGTCACAGCAGGATATACTATGAGCGGCAAACCACTCAATGACTATCAGTCCGCAAGTTTTAGTGCGCCCTTGCTAATGGCGACCAGTTGGTATCTCAATCAAGGGTACGATTCATTGTTTTTTCATGAACAGTGGATTTTTGCTAAAGCAATGACCAAGCACGATTATTATAATGCTACCCTGACCATGTATGCGATTATGTTTTCGCAAGGTAGATTGTAAAATTAATTATTGAATATTTATAGAAAGCGTGGATATTACATGAGTACATTTATATTACCTTCAAATCCAAATACATACGATGCCAAAAATGCATTTAATGATTTACATACCATTCACTGGGTTCAGCACAATAACAAGAGTGTTTCTATAGGAGATATAATATATATCTATGAATCAAAACCTACTCAAAGAATTATATTAAAAACACAGGTTATTGGCAGGGATATTTATTCGTATCATATTGATGATTCAAAATATAGTACATCAGGTATAGATTTTTCTAGCAAGGGTCCTTGGTTAACACTTCGTCTGATTGAAAATATAGATACATGTATTTCATTAAAAGATCTTCATGAATTAGGATTAAAAGGTAATATCCAGTCTCTAAGAAGGCTAGATGACGATATAGCAAACGTTTTAGACTTTTTGATTCGTGATTACTCCGAACTAACAAGTATTTTAGTAACAGAGGGTAAAAAAACAAAGGTGTATAGTACTCGTTATGAGCGAAGTACCAAAAACAGACAGGCCGCCATTCTAATCCACGGCTTAAATTGTAAGGTTTGTGGATTTAATTTTGAAAAAAAGTATGGCACTCTAGGGCATGAATTTATTGAAATTCACCATAAAAACCCACTCTATTTAAACAATACCGAAATAAATATAGATCCTAGAAATGACTTAGTTCCTTTATGTTCTAACTGTCACAGAATGATTCATAGAGATAAATATAATGTGCTAACCGTAGAATATTTAAAGAAAATACTATTAGCATAATTCCTATACCAAAGGGAGTAGACATAACGTTGAATTATCCTAATTGCCTGTTGTGGCGCGGTTTCCAGACCTTTGTGCAGCAACCCCAATTCACAAACTCCAAAAAAGCCCGAAACGGCGTTTCACAAACGTCAGTTTCAGGCTTTTTCACAATTAGACCAATTACTCGCAAACAGGTCAAAAATAATACTATCTATTTGGATATTTGGCGGTACAATTACCTTATCTTCACAAAATATTCTTAGCAATTCGCTATATCAACAACAATAAAAAGCTAGTTATCGATCCAAATTGGGGCAATAACTAGCTTTTTATTTACCAGCCACTTTACAGTTAACTCAAATAATCTATTAGGGTCTAATTAAGTTCGCTTTAACCAGCCCATGATAGATTAGTTGTAACCCATAACCCATAGAATATATCTATACTTATCAATACACTCTGACAACACAAAAAGGTTTAGTGATTATTCACTAAACCTTTTTGTGTTTATACCAACCAAAGGGCGGTTAGTTAAGTTGTTGCCACCGGCAACTTCTGGTACACATTTTAAGCACAAATCACGCCCAAAAATTGAGTGGTGTGTAAGTGCGCATTAAACTCATTTCATTCCGTTTAATGACGCTAAAAAATAGCTAACTTGATCATTAAAATAAAAGGTTTTTTTAGTTCAATGCGCACTTACACGTCAACTAACTTTGACGTGTTTCGATACCCCAAAAATTGTATTAGATTTCGCTGCGCTCAAACAAATCCTTTTAATTGCTTTACACCGTTTTTCTTTCTAAACTTAATCACAATCTTTGAATAACTAACTATAAAAAGATGCCTTTAATTTAAACCTGAAATAATTAGCTAATGTTAGGAGTAACTCAGATGGACGAAAAGAAAGTATTAAAGCCCATTGATGAAATGCTTGCTGATCCTTGGCAAGTTGATATTCAAGAATTGTTTGAAGATTCTGTCAATGAACCTGACGAGATTAAAAAGAATTTGTATGATTCCTTTAGTGAATCTTCAACATGATGACCTAATTGACTTCCCCGTTACTTTCAAGATGGTACGTCGTGTGATGCGGGAGCTCAGCTTGACATGTCAAATTCGGGTCAAGAAGCACAGTCGACATAAGGAGAACGAACAGCACATTCAAGACAATGTGCTCAATCAGAACTTCGACGTCGACAGTCCTAATCAGGTCTGGTTGTCCGATTCAACGGAACTGACTTACGGCGTAAATAATAAGTATAAGGTGCGCCTGAGTGGCGTCCTTAATCTCTACGGCCGACGTTTGTTGTCCTACAATTTGAGCGCTACTGAAACGTCAGCAGCAGAAATCGAGGTTTTCCAACGAGCCTTTGAGTCTTCTGGCGACGTCCACCCATTGGTTCACACTGATCGAGGATCAGCCTACACCTCTGGTGCCTTCAACAACTTTCTTGGTCGTAACAACGTCACACGTAGCATGCCTCGACCAGGAACACCATACGACAACGCACCGATGGAGCGCTGGTGGAACGAATTCAAGTTACGGTGGATGGCTCGCCATCCACTAGCAAAGACTTGCGAAGAGCTTGTAAGACTGGTTGAGGAAGGAATCGAATATTTCAATCACCACAACCGCTCAGCACAAAGAAACGGCCTCACCCCAGATGAATACTGGAGTGAAGCCGCATAGAGACAGATTCAACTTTATATTATTTCATTGGTCAACTTGACAGGGCCTAGTGCAGGTACAGGTCATTTTTCCGTAACTATTTTTAATGATGATTAAAGCGCCAATGCACCCATTGGATCCCAAGGTGCGAGCACCTTAGGCTCTTCTGTTTCATAAGTAGTCTTTTCAGCATCGGCTAAGAATTGCTTGTTGATTACTACTTGGTAGACAAATTGTGAGAACCATTCGTCACTCATGACGAAGTAACCTTTCTTACCAACCTTGTCGCCCCAGCTATTTTCAACCTTCCACTTAGTTGGTTTGCCATTAACGAGGTCAACACCTGTGATTACCATGGCGTGTGTCATCAAGCTTTCAGCGTAATCTAGGCGTTCTGCCTTTGTCATGCTGAAGTCGACATCAAACAGCTCGTCTTTCTTGTAGTACTCGGTATCCATGATTCCTAGTTGCCGTTCTGAGGATTGACCCACGTCTGAACCAAACCAAACAGTTTCTCCAGCCTGAAGTTGTGTCACAGCAAGACGTTTCAATTCCTCAACCTCGAGGTTCAAGTGCTTAACTTGACGACCGTTAACGACGTTACCCAGAAATTCAACGGTGTAAGTGTGATTAAATGGTTTGTCGCTTTGTGGTGAGTTGATGATTGACACGTAGTCATCTAAATTCCAACCCACAAACTTCTGAAAGAAGGATTGTGGTGTTAAATCTGCATAGCGGTGATATTCCTTGTCATCATCACGGTACTCGAAGTCAAACTTAGTAGGAGGGGTACCTAGGGTGAACACCAGCATGCGGTATACTTCCTCAAGTAGCTCATCTTTCTTGGCTTCGACCACTGTTTCGTCGTTACCATCGTTGACTAACTTACGCAGCGTAATTGCATCTTTTCTTAACTTCAGGTTTAATTGGCTGTTCAATTCGTTTGATTTCGAACTGCTGTATGTTTCAGGCATCACACTCTTAGGCACCAAACCATATTTTTGGATGAGGGCCACAAGCATGTCCCATTGGCCACCGTCTTGTTGTGGTGTTGTTAACAAGAAGTCCACCTTGCGGTCACCTAATGGGAGTGCGGCTGTGTTAATAATATTTTCGTAGAACCAGTTCGATTTCTCGAACTTATCCCAGAAGTTTATGTAGTTTTGGGATAGTTCAAAACCCTTGAGTTTAAAGTTTGCTTGGAGTGGGTGTCTCATTGTATTCAATGCGGCAAACATCCAGCAACGACCAGATTGCTTCTGGTTGGCAACATCACCTGTATCAATCTCAACTGAGAAAGTTTGATCCATGGCAATTTGTGAATCCATATTTTGGCTTGATGCGAGGATACCGTTCTTCATGATGGTTCTCTTAACAACATCTGCGCCGGGTTTGTTACTTAGCTTTTCGGAAAAAGACTTGATTGTAGCGTTAGTTATTTCCTTGGTCATTTGTAAATCCTCCAAATTCTTAAATGTACAGTTTCTATCCTACCGCAAAAAAAAGCCTAGGTCTAATTAATAATTAACCTAGGCTTAATTTGATGGATTTAGACTTAATTTTACCGAATGTGATCAATCAGCTTTGGTCCATCAGGTGTGCCAACAATCACCTTATTAACCATATCTAAGAACAGGCCGTGTTCGACCAGGCCAACTTCATGATCCAGCTGATCAGCTAACGCGTGCGGGTCAGCTATCTGGCCAACATTTAGATCGAGTACCAGATTCTTGAAGTGAGTCCTGACTGGTTCTTTGTTCTCATCTAGTCTCAGAACGGGGTTTAAACCCTGCTCAGCTAACCGCTCTGTGATCTGGGTTAGCCCGTAATCAAAGACCTCCACGGGTAACGGGAACTTACCCAAGGTTTCCACCATCTTACTCTCATCGACGATCCAGATAACTTGGTCGCTAGCGGTTGCGACGATCTTCTCCATTGTGTGCGCCGCACCGCCCCCTTTGATACCCTGATAGTTTGCGTCAATCTCATCTGCACCATCAATTGTCAAATCAAGCCTGTCAACCTCGTTCAGTTCAACGACGCGTAACCCCAAGCCCTCGGCCTGGCGTTTTGTCCTGGAACTGGTGGTCACGCAGGTGAGCTCCATATTCTCATCTTGAGCCCGTTTCGCTAAAGCGGCGACCATGTAAGTTACAGTGGAGCCAGTCCCTAAGCCAAGGTTCATGCCATCTTCGACGAAGCGGACGGCGTATTCCGCGGCCGCCTTTTTTAACTGATTCTGATCCATTCTAATCTCCTCTTTAAAAACTGGCTAATTGTGTTTGTACCACAGGTCCTTTAATTCAGGCGTCTTTATGAACATTGACTTGGCGTATGAGCAAACTGGGTTAATCAGCTTGTTTTCGGCCCGTGCCTGGTCAATCACCTTCTGCACGAGTTGAGCGGCCATCCCTTGGTGTCTGTATGCCGGGTTCACAAACGTGTGCTCAATCACAATGACAGAGTCATCGTTTATTTGCTCAAAAGTCACCTCGCCAATTAATTTGCCAGCATCATCGTTTTTAAAGTAACGATTTGGTCCTTTTTCGAATTCCATGACGGTCATCTCCTTTTATGCCTATTGTCTAAAAAAAACTCCCAGATAGCAATAAAAAAACCTTTTTTGTTGGTATAATAATTTGAGAAGAAATACGATGGGAGAAAATGATGAAAAAACGGGGATTTGAAATAGTTGCGCGTTATCAGGATGCCAACTTGAATTTACCGACCAGGCAGACAAAGATGGCGGCTGGTTATGACTTTGAGGTTGCCGAAGACTTTGAAATTCCGTCGATCTGGCGGCTGGATTTCGTGCGGATTTTTCGCCTAATTAGAAATGCCCATGAACTTAACGAACGTGACTATAGTCTGGCTAGCGATATCTTGAAACCATTTCTGGTACCTACCGGCATCAAGGCGTACATGCCGGCAAATGAGGTTCTGATTTTAGCGAACCGGTCCAGCAACCCGCTAAAGAGGGGATTAATCCTACCTAACGGTATCGGTGTGATTGATGCTGATTATTACAATAATCCCAACAATGAGGGCGAAATTTTTGTTCAACTAATCAATTTTGGTGTGCGCACTGCCAAGTTGCATAAAGGCGAGAGAATTGCTCAGGGAATCTTTACGCAATTCATGACCACGGACGATGAGGAAGAAATTGTCAACGATCGGACCGGCGGATTTGGCTCGTCAGGTGTAAAGGGTGGTAATTGATGGCTAGACAAAAGACCCAGTACGTTTGCCAGAATTGCGGTTACATCTCTGCCAGTTATTTGGGGCGCTGCCCTAACTGTGGTGCGTGGAATCAATTCAAGGAAGAGAAACAAACGGTGCAAAAGGCGTCGACCAAAGCAACACCTAGTCGGCTAATGACCAAGTCGGGCCAGAATGAACCGATTAAACTAGATGCGGTGATTCAAAGAGATGAGCTGCGTCAAAAGACCCAGTACGAGGAGCTTGATCGTGTTCTCGGGGGTGGAATCGTTCCTGGATCACTCGTACTCATCGGTGGGGAGCCCGGTATAGGCAAGTCCACATTGTTGCTTCAGATTACGGGTAACCTGGGTAAGGAACACACCGTCTTATACGTATCAGGTGAGGAAAGTGCTAGTCAAATCAAGATGCGTGCAGACCGGCTGGGCGTAAACGCACCACAACTGTTACTTTACCCGGAGACTGATATGGGTAATATTCGGGAGCAGATAGCTGAAATTAAGCCAGAGTACCTAATTATTGATTCAATTCAGACCATGAATGAACCGGCCCTTGATTCGGTGGTTGGCAGCACAGCACAGGTACGTGAGGTCACAAGCGAACTGATGAAAATCGCGAAGAATGATCAAATTACGGTTTTCGTCATTGGCCACGTTACTAAAGAAGGGGCCATTGCCGGACCGAAAATTCTGGAACACATGGTGGATACCGTGCTGTATTTCGAGGGGGATGCCCACCACTCTTACCGTATTCTGCGCTCCGTCAAGAACAGATTCGGCGCTGCCAACGAAATTGGGATGTTCGAGATGCATACTAGTGGGCTCGAAGAGGTGACTAATCCCTCGGCGATCTTCTTGGACGAACGACTACCAAATAGCACGGGCTCGGCCGTAGTTGTTTCACTTGAGGGCACAAGACCAATTTTGGCGGAGATTCAGGCCCTAGTTTCCCCCACAGCGTTCGGTAATGCAAAAAGGACTGCGAGTGGGATTGACTACAACAGATTGGCATTGCTCATGGCAGTCCTCGAGAAGCGGGGTAATTTGATGCTGCAAAATCAGGATGCCTTCCTGAAGGCTACGGGCGGGATGAAACTAGATGAACCCGCAATCGATTTAGCAATCGCCGTGGCCATTGCATCCAGTTATAAGGAACAAGAAGTACTAGCCAGTGATTGTTTCGTTGGTGAGATCGGCCTGACTGGTGAAATTCGCCGGGTTAATCAGATCGAGGACCGTATTAAGGAAGCGGAAAAGATTGGCTTTCAGCGGATGTTTATCCCGAAACATAACCTGAAACGTGGCCTACAGGTGGCGCGGACAATAGAATTGATTGGTGTGAGCTCAATCGATGAAGCACTGCGACGGCTTTTTCCCCGGAAGTGAGAAATGACTTTTGAAAAAACGCGGCTGAACGAGTAAACTTAAACAAGCGATAAATAAGAAAGAGGCTATGAAATTGGCAACTGATAAAATTAGAGTTAGATATGCACCAAGTCCAACTGGACATTTGCACATTGGTAATGCAAGAACTGCGCTATTCAATTATTTATACGCGCGGCATAACAAGGGTACTTTTGTCATCAGAATTGAGGATACTGATACTAAAAGAAACATTGCTGACGGTGAAAGAAGTCAGCTAGACAACCTGAAATGGCTTGGCATCGATTGGGACGAAGGTCCGGATATCGGCGGACCATTTGGTCCCTACCGACAGTCTGAGCGGAGAGAACTCTACACCAAATATATTAATGAACTGCTGGAGAAAGGTCTGGCTTATAAGTCATATAAGACAGAGGAAGAACTTGAGGCGGAGCGTGAGACTCAGAAATCTTTGAGCATTGCCCCACATTATGTCTACGAATACGAAGGGATGACCGAGGAACAGATTAAAGAGGCACAGGCCGCAGCCGAAGCTAAAGGACTAGAGCCTGTAATCCGCTTCCGGGTACCAACAGACGTCACCTACGAATGGGATGACATCGTTAAGGGGAAGATTGAATTCAAGAGTGAGACTATTGGTGGCGATTTCGTGATTCAAAAGCGCGACGGGATGCCAACTTACAACTTTGCTGTTGTCGTAGATGACCACTTGATGGAAATTACCCATGTTTTGCGCGGTGATGATCATATTGCAAATACCCCAAAGCAACTAATGATTTATGATGCACTTGGCTGGAAACGACCTGAATTTGGGCACATGACGCTAATCATCAACACCGCTACCGGGAAAAAGTTATCGAAGCGTGACGAATCCGTACTACAATTCATC
The DNA here is from genome assembly GCF_001936335.1 of Amylolactobacillus amylophilus DSM 20533 = JCM 1125. Lineage (GTDB taxonomy): Bacteria > Bacillota > Bacilli > Lactobacillales > Lactobacillaceae > Amylolactobacillus > Amylolactobacillus amylophilus. Next base: position 349,407 of record NZ_CP018888.1, on the reverse strand, counting down.
GAGCAATACCGCGAGTTAGGTTACCTACCAGACGCAATGTTCAACTTTATTACCCTACTTGGTTGGTCACCTGTTGGTGAGGCTGAAATATTCAACCAGAAGGATTTGATTAAGCAATTCGATCCAAAGCGTCTAAGTAAATCACCGGCTTCATTCGACCAGAAGAAACTGGAGTGGGTGAATAACCAATATGTGAAGGCAGCGGATCGCGACATCCTTCTTGATCTCTCATTGAGAAACTTGCAGGAGAAGGGCTTAGTTGAAGAAGAGCCTGATGCAGCGAAAATCGAATGGGTCAGACAGCTCGTGAATATCTATGCCGGACAAATGAGTTACACCGCCCAAATCTCAGAGATGGCCGCGATTTTCTTTACAAATCCAGCTCAACTTGATGAGGCTTCGCTCGCTGAGATGGCTGACGAGAGCGCGGCAATTGCCATCAAGGATTTCAGACAGAAACTGGTTGACCTGAAGAGATTCACTGCACCACAAATTATGGCAGCAATCAATGCTGTTAAAAGGGATACAGGGGTCAAGGGAAGAAAGCTCTTTATGCCACTACGGATAGCCACGACTCGCTCAATGCATGGTCCAGGTATCGGTGAGGCAATCGAGTTATTGGGCCGCGAGAAGACGTTGAAACACATCGACGAGACGCTTGCACAACTTGGCTAGCTGACAATTAAACTAATAAACTAATTTGCAAAAGTTCGGACACACAACGTTCGGACTTTTTCTTCATTGTGTTAATATAATGACAACATATCAATTTGTTTAGTAAATGGTAAAGGAGCCCCATTATGTTGAAAGTCTTTAACACCCTGACCCGAACTAAGGAAGAATTCAAGCCCCTAACAGAGGGAAAAGTACGAATGTACGTCTGTGGACCGACGGTGTACAACTATATCCACATTGGTAATGCCAGAAGTGCTATCGCCTTTGACACAATCAGGCGTTACCTCGAGTATCGCGGTTATGATGTCACCTATGTGTCAAACTTCACTGACGTTGATGATAAAATGATTAACCAGGCGCGGGCCGACGGAATTACTGTGGGTGAGCTGGCGGACAAGTATATTAATGCCTTTATGGCAGATACCGGTGCTTTAAATATTGAGCCGGCAACTGTTAATCCACGGGCTACGGAGAACATCCCGGAGATTATTGCGTTTATTGCTAAATTAATCGAGAATGGCTATGCATACGAGGTCAATGGCGACGTTTATTACCGCGCTAAGAAATTTGCCCACTACGGCGAGCTCTCCGACCAGAACATCGCCGAGCTAGAGACTGGTGCTAGTCAGCACGTCAACGATGAGGAGCTGGCGGTGAAGGAAGATCCCATCGACTTTGCTCTTTGGAAGGCGCAAAAGTTATCAGATGAGATTAGCTGGGAGTCACCATGGGGACAGGGCCGTCCCGGTTGGCACATCGAGTGTTCGGTGATGTCGACTAAGTACCTTGGTGAGACTTTTGATATTCACGGCGGGGGCCAGGACCTGCAATTCCCGCACCATGAGAATGAAATTGCGCAGAGCGAAGCAAAGACGGGCAAGAAATTCGTTAATTACTGGCTTCATAATGGTTTCGTGACCGTGGGCCAAAATGACGAGAAGATGAGTAAGTCACTTGGTAACTTCGTCACGGTTCATGAGCTGTTACAACATGTCGATGCACGTTCATTACGCTTTTTCATGGCTAGCACACAGTATCGGCGTCCAATACGCTATACTGAGGAGAACCTTGTGGAGGCCGGTAATGTGCTGCAGCGGATGCAGAATACTTTGGACGATATTGCCTATAGATTAAATGACAGTACCACGAGTGTGTCTAGTCCAAATCTTGCTACGAGACTGGATGCGGCACTAGAACAATTCACCACTGTGATGGATGATGATTTCAACGTTCAGAATGGCTTGACCGTTGTTTACGGCATGTTACGGCACATTAACCAAGAAATTACTAAAGCACAAGTCGATAAGGAGCAATTAACCCGCTTCGTCACAGAGTTCAAGAAAATCATGTTAATCTTTGGTATCGAGTTTAAAGATCAGGATACTCACCTAGATGCACAGGTGGCAGATTTGCTCTGGCAAAGAGATGCAGCCCGCGACGAGAAGAATTTTGCCAAGAGTGACGAGATTCGTGAGCAATTAAAAGAAATGGGTATCGTGATTGAAGATACACCACAGGGAACCAGATGGAAGAGGATAGATGACTAAATTAAAGGATCCAAATGTTTTAAACGGTATTACACTTGCCTACGTCGGCGATGCTGTCTATGAGGTATTCGTGCGCGAACACCTCGTGGTTACCGGCATCGTTCGGCCGAAACAACTACAAAATACTGCGACCAAATACGTCTCTGCTAAGGCACAGGCGGCGCTTATTACGAAGGCGCAAGAAGATGAGATTTTGACGGCTACAGAGCAAGAAATTTTCTTGCGTGGTAGAAACGCCAAGAGCTATACTCATGCCAAAAACACGTCGGTGGGTACTTACAGCCTCTCGACTGGGTTTGAAGCAGTCTTTGGCTATTTGAAGTTAGACAGACAGGATGAGCGGATCGCAGAACTAGCCAATTGGTGTATCACACAAGTAGAAACAGGAGCCCTTCATGGATATAAATTCAACTAATCCCGATTTCGTTTTCGGCCGCCACGCTGCGGTGGATTATCTGAAAGAAATGGATCAAACGACAATTAACAAGGTATTTCTCCAGTCTGGTGTCCAAGAAGACTTTGCGAAGGAAGTATTTGGTCTCGCAAAGGCCAAAGGCCTGGTGGTTCAAACGGTTCCTAAAACTAAGCTTGATCAGCTGGTCGATAGGGGAAATCATCAGGGCATCGTGCTAGCAATCGCAAGCTTTGCTTACGCGGACCTTGATGAGCTCCTAGCTGATTTCGAAGCAAGAAAGCATGACCCATTTATTCTGATGCTCGATGGAATTGAGGATCCGCATAATCTAGGCTCGATTCTCAGAACGGCCGATGCCACCGGGGTTGACGCGATAATTATTCCGAAACACCGTGCAACTGGTTTGACCGGTGTGGTGGCGAAGACATCAACGGGTGCGATTGACCACGTGCCGGTCGCGCGCGTGACTAATTTAGTTCAGACCGTCAAAAAAATGAAGGACCAGGGTTACTGGTTCTTCGGTACGGCGATGAACGGTGATGATTATCGGCAATGGAACGCTAAAGGGAAGGCCGTACTTGTGATCGGTAATGAAGGTAAGGGAATTTCTAAGTTGCTGCTAGAGCAGATGGATCAGAAGTTGACCATACCGATGATAGGACATGTACAGAGTTTGAACGCCGGCGTCGCTACTGGTATTTTGTTGTATCAGATGTTCACCAGTAGGGAAGGATAGTAATAAACGGTTATCCATAACTAATTAAGGAAACAAAACTGTGCAGTTGGCATTCGCCAACTGCTTTTTTGTGTGTGGATAGTGCTCTATAAGCCACAAATGTGAGACACTTTCCCGGTTTTGTGTCAGAAAAACAGACGTTCGGTATCTACATCTGAAAGCGCTTGCTATAGTTAGCGTATTAAACTTGCCGGGGGCAGAAAATGGAAAAATTATCTGATTTAGAATTGATTGAGCTAACAAGGCAGAAAAATAGTGATGCGCTAGTTGAGCTTTGTGCACGGTACCAACCGATGATTCGTGGCGTAATTAGGCGCTACTTTTTACGCTCGTATGATTACCTTGACTGGCAGCAGGATGCAATGTTTATCTGCTATGAGTCCGCTGTGCTATTTGATGAAAATATGCATGTTCGTTTCGGTGGCTTTTTCCAGTTGAGGTTTCTGCAACATGCGAAGAGTCTCGTTCGATTCGAGCTGGCAAAGAAGCGTGCGCCGTACTCTGAGGCGTTGTCACTTGAAAGTCAGGTAACCCCGTCAAAGAAAATTCGTGATAAGATCATTAAAAATGACGTTTTTATGATCAGTGAGTCTAGTGCAAGTGATGTGAATATTACACAATTAGAGATGTATATTGACGAATTATCGCTGACTGAGCTTGTCGCATTTAGGATGAACATTGGCGTGGTAACGCAGGCTGAGGCGCTGAAGATTCTCGATTGTACGCCCACACAGCTAATTGCTGCCCGTGATCGGTGCAGACAAAAATTTAAAAAAATCGTCTAAAATTAGGGATTCCGAATTTAAAATGCTTCACTTCCTAAAATAAGTATTATAATAGAGTTGTAAATAATTTAGGAGGTAATCAAGTATGGCAAGTACAACAGTATTTAAGACAGAATTGTTAGATCGTCAATTACGTGAGGTTTTTGACTGGAGTGACGACAAGACACCTGTAAGAGATGTATTGTGGAATTACTTCATGGAGAAGAATAGCCGTGATACGCTGAAGACTGAAAAAGAAATGCTTCCATTCATGAAAGACTCCGACGAACAAATCAAAAAATTCATCGAAGAGAATATCAAGCACTGATTATTAAATGACTTTCAAGGGTTCGACGGTGGCGTTGAATTTTTGCAAGTCATTTTTTGTTCGATTCAAAAGCTAGTGTTCTTTTACTAGAGAAGAATATTAGCGCAAGCTGGCGTAACAAAAAAAGGGACGGAAATTTCCGTCCCTTTTAGTATGTCCTAGAAATTAGCTGAGCAGTTAGTTGCTCAATATCTGCTCGTGCCTTATTCTCGGGAAACTTTTGTTTTAACAGTTTGATACTCTTAGCCGTCAATTTATCGGCCAGTTCGTTTGCCACTTGAACGCCACCAAGTTCATTTACCAGCCGTTCAATTTCACGTAGTTCTGCAGGAGTCAGTTCTTGCTTCTTTGCGACTAGCGTGCGTAGTGTCGCATCTTTATCCCGCTCTAACGCAAAGATGAGCGGCCCGGAGTATATCCCGTTTTTGACATCTAGTAGAACGGGCTTCTTTAACTGGTTGGCGGACACCGTATAATCAAGGATGTCGTCTTTGACCTGGAAAGCCTGGCCCATGATCTCGCCGTATTCCGCAGCATGCCGTGCTAAGCTGATTTTCAGGCCGCTCTCGTATGTACCGAGGAAGCAGCTCAAACCAAATAACAACCCCGTCTTACCCTTGATTTGCTCTAGATAATCATCCTTTGTCAGGTTTAAATCGTAGGCATGATCAAGCTGTTGTAGTTCACCACCAAGAATTCCCTGCATTGTTCTGCCATCAAATTGCAGGCTCTTCATGCTTTTGCCATTATCGCTCAACAATTTAAAACAGAGGGCGAAGAGATAATCACCTGCATAGACCGCGACGTGTTTGCCATACTTTGCCTGAATCGATGGGACACCTCGCCGCATCTTTGACTCATCGATAATGTCGTCGTGGATGAGCGTAGCGTTATGGAGGAATTCTACGGCGGCCGCCACATTTAACATGCGCCGCTTAGTGTTCTTATCTAGCTCGGCAAATTGGGCAAACATTAGCACTAGCGCGGGTCGTAGTAATTTGCCATTGACTGCAAACGAGTCACGTAGGGCCAAGCCAACTTTACCGTTAACCTTGTTTATTTCAGCGTGAATAATCTCATTCACCTGCATAAGTTGTTCTTGAATGATGGGGTAGTTATTCCAAAAATAAAGCTGGTTGTCCATAACAGACCTTTCTGTAGTTAATAGAGTTTAGTTGTGATGAGTCCGAGAGCTTTAACGTGTTTCAAGAGATAGTTGACCACTATTCCCACTGCAATACCTGCTAAAATTCCCATGACTGCAAGAACCGGTAAGTACAGCATCACACTGAAGCTCTGTGCAATTAAACTGGCGGTGACCAGTTGGCCAACATTGTGCATGATGCCGCCAACAGCTGAGATACCAATGAAACTGATATATTTTGGGTGTAGTTTTTTAATTAGATACATTGAGAAGAAACTGAGCATGGCGCCGGAGAATGCATACATAAAAGTGGATACAGTCCCTCCAATTAGGGTCGTCAGGACAAGCCTAATTAGAACCAGTGCCAATGAATCTCTGAAGTTGAGCGTGAACAGGGATAGTAGTGTGATGCTATTCGGCAAGCCAATTTTTGCACCAGGTGCGAAGACGAATGGTGACGGAATAGAGCGTTCAATTAGTCCAATGATGACACCATGTGCACACAAAATAGCAATGTAGATGTAGCGTTCTAAATTTTTATTTGTTCGTTCTCTCTTCACTAGTTTACTAACCCGCCATCTACGTTTTTTCCATCGGAAGACTTAATCTCAATTAATAGCTTATGAGGTAAACAGACGATAGACTGCCCAACCTTCGACCGATATCCTTGGCGGACACAGACTTGATCGGCACAATTTGCTTCAACGATATGAATCTTCTTGCCCTTAACCTCAATCTTATTGTAATGTCCGTCATCATCGCGGTAGGTCCACGTTGTGGTCCCCTCATGATCGGTCAGGTTGAATTCCTTGATGGTCTCACCATCGTGTGAGACTACCGCCATAATCTTAACCTCCTTACTGGAGGAACTGGTTACATCGACTTTTGCCTGTTGTTGCTGGGCAAAAACAAATAAGGGTAGGAAAGAGAGGATGACCAGTAAGCCGATAACCACAAGGTCTCCCCAAGCAAACATATCGTTTTCTTTTAAGCCCTTAACCCATTTTTTCAAACAGACGTCTCCAATCAAAAAGTTCTATAGTAATTCTACTATAGAACCTCGATATTTAAACTATTTATTTGGAACTATCCGGGTAGTAGATCGATCTTTCAACCCCATACCTTGCTTTGCCTAGCTTTCTTTGGAGCCATGGTACAAAGCGCCGGTCAAGTCCGAATGCACGTCCAGAGCCATTCATCACGGCAATACCAGCAATAAACATCCAGATGTTAACCCAGTAGAACATACCTGAAAGGGAGAAGATAACAACGAAGATTGCTGACATTGCGCCGGCAAAGAATGTGCAGAAACCAATAACTAGGAATAAACCAAGCATGATTTCGACAACGGTCATTCCTTTTTGGAATGCTAGGGCAACTTCTTTATTAGGCACCATGACCTTCGTAATGCTCTCCATCCACTGAGGCATCGTGTCAAAGACAGCCATTGGTTGATGACCATATTCGTATGAAAGTCCAAATTTAGGTGCAACACTAGAAGATGTAGCAGCTGATGATTCTGCACCGCTAGCTGCTGATGTGGTTTCTGCTGCGCCACTAGCCGCGCTAGTTGCTTGTGCTGGATAGAGCCAAGTAAATGGTAGGCGGAGTTTATCGGTAAACCAAGAACCCTCGCCTTGGACCTTACCCCAACAATCAACAAGCCACATCATTCCTAGTAGGATTCTGGTTGGGAATGTCCAGAGAACGTTACCATAACGAGAAATATTTCCTCTAAACAGGTTCGTTCCCTTAATGCGGAAGAATTCGTGCATTATATAATGGAACAAATTATAACCGGAATAAATCTGGGCAAAGTAGAGCATGTTGATCAAGTGTTTCATCAGTGTTGCAAAGAAACCACTGAGGTGGAAGGTGTTCATTAGGTAAGCAACACCGTAGACTGGTCCAAGAGAGACCATGAATCCTTGATACTTTCCTTTGAAGTCGACCGCAGGTTGTCCGTTCATATCGGCAAGAATGTTGGCTACTGCACACGCACCACCTGATTCAGCACCTTGAACGATTTGTGGTTGTCCCTTACCGGTGCCGTCTTCATCAATAAATGAGACATCACCAATAACATAGATACTCTTGTCATCAGGAACCTGACTTTGTTTATTGACCAAGATTCGACCAGCACGTCCTTGTTCGAAACCAAACGAAGCCGCCTGTGATGAGGCCTTGACACCTGCTGTCCAGATGAGCGTACGTGTAGGGAAAGTTGAACCATCATTCAGGTCAACGTAGTCTTCATGCACTCCTGTAACCCCAGTACTCTTCATCACACGAATATTCTTCTTCTCGAAGTAGCGCTCTGCCTTAGCCGCATCTTTTCGATCGAGCATATTCATGATTGTTGGGGCCATTTCCATCATCGTAAAGACGATTTCCTCTGGATCAAGCTTGTTCTCTGCTGCCAGACGATCACGCCATGCGCGTAGCTCGCCGATTGTCTCTGTACCAGTAAAACCCGAACCGACAACGACAAAGTTTAAATATGATTTTCTAATTTCAGGATCACGCTCAACTGCACCACGACGGACCATATCGATGACATGGCGTTTTAGTTTTACAGCTTCGTCCCAACTTCCAAGTGTGAAACCATGTTCCTTAACGCCTGGAGTTCCGAAATCATTTGGTTCAGCACCAATCGAAAGAACCAAATAGTCATAGTCGAAAGAACCACTCTTGGTCACGACTTTCTTGTCTTTTTTGTTGATGCTTGTCACTTCATCAGTTACAACGTCAACGTTCTTACGCCGACTAAACAACCGATTTAAATCGTATTGAATAGCATTCTCATCTACACGATTTGCTGCAACTTCATGAAGCTCAGTCATGTATGTAAAGTAGGAATGCTTATCAATCAAAGTGATTTTGACATCCTTGTTCTTCTTCAGTTTCTTGGCTAGATGCTTAGCGGTATAGAGACCACCAAATCCTCCACCAACGACCACAATATTCTTTTGGGTCATATTTACACCCCTTTATATGTTGATATTTTGTTTTAACATCAGAGCAATTATAGCAAAAAATCACAAGGTATGTCTATAAATTCACAAATATTAATTTTTAAAAAATTATCAATAACCTCAATATTGTAAACGTTATCAAAAATTTTGTTGCAAGATGAATGTGAATGATTTAAAATAAGTTTGTGTGAAAGGCTACACAATCACAATATCATAAAAAGGATGGTCTTAATTTATGAAACTCACTAAAGTTGTTACAGGGATTTCGGCAGTAACTCTTTCTGCATTGTTGTTGACAGCATGCTCAGCACAATCAAGCTCAAAGGACTCTACTGATAGTAAAGACAAGTCTTCGCAAACTTCAAAGAGCTCAAAGAAGACTGAAACAAAAGAAGCTACTAAGGTTGCCGGGGGCGATTTACAAGATGGTACTTACAAGCTCGAAGAGACAGGCTACTACAATGGCTATCGTGCAGTGCTCTCAATGACTGTTAAAGATGGCAAGATCTCAAAGACATCTTACGATTACGTCGATAAAGACGGCAAGTCTAAGAAAGATGACAAAGAATATAACAAGACGATGAAGGAAAAGTCAGGCGTTGGTCCTTCTGAATATATTCCAGAGCTTGAGAAGGCTTGGAAACAAAACGGTGTTAATATTAGCTCAATCGAAACTGTCTCCGGTGCAACACATTCTTCTGACTCATTCAAGAACTATGCACAACAATTAGTTCAGGCTGCTCAAGCTGGTAACACTGATACAATCAAGATTGAGAACGAAGCTAAGATGCAAGACGGTACATATTCACTCGAAGAAAAGAACGAAAAGAACGGCTACCGTGCAACTCTAGCAATCACCGTTGCTGGTGGTAAGATTACGAAGACAGACTTTGACTACATCGATAAGGATGGTAAATCAAAGACTGAAGACGAAGAGTACGAAAAGAACATGCAGAAGGTCAACAATATTGGTCCGAAGGAGTACATCCCTCAATTAGCAGAATCATTGACTAAATCGGGTGGAGACATTTCTAAGGTTGAAGTTGTTTCCGGTGCAACTCACACATCACATTCATTCTTGCTTTATGCAGAACAGTTGATGAATGCAGCGCAAGCTGGGAATACCGATAAGATTACAGTTGACAACTATGTCTTTAAAGATTAGTATTTGAACCGCAAAATTTAAAAGTTGAAGAGTAGTTTAGGCTACTCTTTTTCTTATTTTAAGGACTGATTTTATGCCAAAAAAAATAATAAAAATAATTATTGCTCTGACTTTTAGTCTGAACCTAGTAGCTTTGACGAGTTGTAGTGCTACAGCACACGAAGGTGCTAAGCCTGCTGCAAAGGTGGTACAGACGCCCATCGAAGATACGCAGTTTCTCATGGGTACAGTAGTGCAAATTAAAATCTATCATGCCCAAAAGGAAGCAGCTTTAAAGGACGCTTTTGCCCGCGTGAAGGAATTGGCCAACAAGATCACAGTTAATCAAAAGGGCTCCGAGGTTGACCATATCAATGATGAGGCTGGAAAAGAGCCGGTAAAGGTGAGTGATGACGTCTTCTACCTCATCAAACGGGCGAAGTACTATAGTAATAATTCTGCAGGCTCTTTTGACTTAGCTATCGGGCCAATCACTAGCCTGTGGCATATCGGTTTTGACGATGCTAGAAAGCCTAGTCAGGCGGAAATCGACCGTGAATTGAAATTTGTAAACTACAGAAATGTTGTTTTGAATGAGCGAAAGAAAACTGTCTACTTGAAAGATGTGGGAATGAAACTGGACCTCGGTGGCATTGCTAAGGGCTATATCACGGATGAAGTTGTTAAGGTGTTGAAAAACGACGGTGTAAATACGGCCATTGTGGATCTTGGTGGCAATATTTTTGTGATGGGTCATTCACCAAAAGGTAGTAAGCAGCCGTGGACTGTAGGAATTCAAGATCCGAAGTCGCCGCGTGGAACCTCACTGGGGAAATTACCGGCCACAAATAAAACAATTGTGACCTCCGGTATTTACGAGCGCTATTTGAAAGTAGGGAATAAGACCTACATGCATCTAATGAATCCAAAGACAGGTTATCCATTTGAGAATAATTTGATGGGTGTTTCAATTATCACCAATAAGTCAATTAATGGGGATGCGCTGTCGACTGCAACTTTTGACAAAGGTCTCACCACAGGAATAAAGTATATCGAATCACGCAAGGACACCGAAGCAATCTTTGTCACTAAGGAACGTAAGGTCTATATTACTTCCGGGTTAAAAGGTAAGTTTGAATTATTACCTGACGTCGACTATACTTTAATTAAATAATTGGAAATTTTAGTGACACATGCTATAATCAACTGTCGTATTGTTAGCAAGTTAAGTGGGATTAACCACTAAATTAAGATATAGGTGAAACTCATGGCGGTTAGGAAAATTGCGCTGGCGTGCAGTGTCTGTGGTTCAAGGAACTATACTATTACCGAGAACAAGAATCGCACCACGCGCTTGGAAGTAAATAAATTTTGTAAGCATTGTGGTAAGTATACAATTCATAAGGAAACAAGGTAGAGGTTAAAGATGAAGTTTATTAAGGGCGTTATCTCAGAAATGAAGTTGACTACTTGGCCAACGGCCAAAGAAAATCGGCATGATACAGGTGTCGTAATTACACAATCCATTCTCTTTGCCGTTTACCTTGGCCTATTGGATTTAATCTTTACTAGGTTAACCCTGATTTTCTTTTAGTGGCAAAGAGCGGTAATTTATGCTACAATCTATTCAACGGAAAGACTCGCAAATTGCGAGGCTTTTTTATTTGAAATTTTTAAGGAGTAAACATGGAAACATTCGAAAAAAAATGGTACGTACTTCATACTTATTCGGGATATGAAAATAAGGTGAAGACCAACCTGCTCTCGCGTGCACAATCAATGGGAATGGAAAATAATATTTTCCGTGTGATTGTTCCAGAAGAGCAGTCAGTTGAGAAGAAGAACGGCAAGAACGAGGTGGAGATGGAAAAAGTTTTCCCTGGTTATGTCTTAGTTGAAATGGTCATGACAGACGAGTCATGGTTTATCGTGAGAAATACGCCAGGTGTGACTGGTTTCGTCGGTAGTCATGGTGCCGGTAGCAAGCCAGCACCACTGCTAGATGAAGAGATTAAGCACATCTTGCGTTCAATGGGTGAGACGACTAGACAAAGTTCTGTTAACTTTGAAGTTGGCGATCAAGTTACCATTATTGATGGTGCGTTTAACGGACTTACGGGTAAGCTCACTGATGTACAGCCTGATAAATTTAAAGTATTTGCAGAGATTGAGATGTTTGGCCGTGAAACAACTGCCGAACTTGATTACGAACAGGTTGAGAAACTTTAATTAATCGAGAAAGATAAATCAACATACTTTTCGTTGCTAAAATATGTTGGCGATGGTAAGATACTAAAGTATGTTTATAAATGTGGGAGGAGAAATTTCATCTCCATTATAACCGCATCACTGACTTAAGGAGGTCTGTCACGTGGCAAAAAAAGTTATAAACGTTGTTAAGTTACAAATCCCTGCAGGAGCAGCAACACCTGCACCCCCAGTAGGACCAGCATTGGGTCAAGCCGGAGTCAACATTGTTGGCTTCACTAAGGACTTTAATGCTAGAACAGCTGACCAAAAGGGTATGATCATTCCTGTAGTGATCACTGTTTATGAAGATCGTTCATTTGATTTCATTACAAAGACCCCACCAGCAGCAATTCTTTTGAAGAAAGCTGCTAACGTGGAAAAGGGTTCAGGCGAACCAAATACCAAGAAGGTTGCTAAGGTAACTAAGGCTCAGGTTAAGGAAATCGCTGAAACCAAGATGCAAGACCTAAACGCTGCTGATGTTGAAGCAGCAATGCGCATGGTTGAAGGTACAGCAAGAAGTATGGGATTTGAAGTTACTGAATAATCTCATTATTTTGAAAAATGTCGGATTGTTAGCGAAAGCTAATAAATCAAGTGGGAGAGCATAGCTCGTTGACCACATTTGCAAGGGAGGAAATCACATGCCAAAGCATGGTAAAAAATATATTGAAGCTGCCAAAAAGGTAGATAAGAACAAATTCTACACAGCTGATGAAGCTATTGCATTAGCAAAAGAAACTAGTTATGCAAACTTTGATGCAACTGTTGAAGTTGCATTTAACCTTAATGTTGACCCAAAGCAAGCTGACCAACAAATTCGTGGTGCTCTTGTTTTACCAAACGGTACAGGTAAGTCACAAAAGGTTATTGTGTTTGCTGATGGAGAACAAGCTAAACAAGCTGAAGCCGCTGGTGCTGACGAAGTTGGTTCAGACGACTTAGTACAACGTGTTAAGGACGGTTGGTTAGACTTTGACGTCGTTGTGGCTACACCACAAATGATGGCTAAAGTTGGTCAACTTGGTCGTGTACTCGGACCTAAAGGCCTGATGCCTAACCCAAAGACTGGTACTGTTACGATGGATGTAACTAAGGCTGTTGAGGAAGTTAAGGCTGGTAAAGTTACATACCGTGTCGACAAGGAAGGACTCATCCATGCACCAATTGGTAAGACTTCATTTGACAACGATAAATTAGTTGAAAACTTTAAGGCGCTGAAAGATGTTGTCTTGAAGGCTCGCCCAGCATCAACTAAGGGTCAATACATCCTTAGCCTTGCTGTTTCAACAACATTTGGTCCTGGTATCAAGCTTGATCCAGTTAACGCTTAGTTACTAAAGTTAAATATTAATTAAATACCCGATATTAGGCCGAGGATGGTTCTATCATCGGGTATTTTTTTGCTATAATTATTTTATGAAAAATTGCCAGACCAGTCAGGTTAGGCATGTCTATGGAGAGATAAGTTGAAAAATGTGGTTAAAATCTGCACAACCTTGCTAGTGGCTGCCATACTTGGTGGTCTATTCTTGGTGGGGAATGTTTACAGTAAGCGACAAATTAATCACCAGCTGACAAACGCTACTACAAGAATGTTTCGTACCTTGAAAGCTCATGGTAAATACAAATTAAATAGTGGCCGTCAAATAATATTGACTTCCAAGGGACAGAAATTGTTGCAGCCTAACTTAGCATTTTACCAGAACGGAAGTGAAATTCTGAGAGATCTTGGGTTTGAGTTTCAAAACGGTAGAATTGGCGTTGCACAGGCTAGCGGGGTGATTACCTTACCGGCCAATTTGAAAAGAGGAGATTTAATTACTGGTACCCTCCCATTTCCAGTAGACGCAGTAACCAGCAATACTAAACTTGTTATCAAAGCCGGGGAGCACTCTCTAACTTACACTCCCAATCATTTTGAACGTGTGGGAGAGGATCCTAATAGTAGAAAATTTGCGATTATGATTGGCTATAATTTCAGTGATGGCAAAAAAATTCCGGATGAGAGATATTTACTTCCATTGCGCGGTCAACAGATTCAGTTCGAGTTCACGGGATTACACTTCACGCACGGAAACAGTACTGGGCAAAAACAAGCAATTGCACATCAGCAATTAATTGAACAACATGATATAAACTACGTGGCTCGTGATAAGGTGATGAGCTTTACGATTAATTCGATTGGCAAAAAGCCACGGGTGGCAAATTTCACTGTGAGACTAGATGGTCAAGATTCAACGAATGCTTTTAACGTCCGGTTAATAACAATCAAGAAGTACGCAAAAAATGTGCACAAATATCGGGTTGTAGTAGAAGCTAAAAAGAATATTATTGGACAGAACTTACGGCTTAAACTAGCACTAGATGGTGATTTCTCATTTGTCAGTTATAGTTCAAATAGTATCTTGCACGCTTACTAAAATGTTGGAGAAGTTATCAATGAAAAAAGTGTTACAGCGGTTGTTAATTTGTTACATCTTAATTCAACCCTTTATGGAAATCATCTACTTTTATCAAGGAACATTGGCCAATATTGGACCTTTTACAATACCGACCTTGGTTCGCTTAGTCTTAGTTATTGCTCTACTACTTATTTTCTTCTTGGTCCATAAATTTAGTAAGCCATCATACCATTTGGCTATTTATGGTTTTGTAGTCCTAATATACCTAGTTGCGCACTTATGGCTCACCAAAAACGCTTTGAGCAGCCTGACAGATGGCTTTACGTACTCAGTAACTCAAGAAATCTCCTACGTACTCCGAGTTGTTTTCCCCACCCTGATCCTGTTCATCAGCGCAGATACTTCATTAGAAAAAAGTACGCTGGAAAGAATCACATGGTGGCTGGCTACTGCAATTTCGGGCACAATTGTAGTTTCTAATTTGGCGGTCTTTGCAATTGCATCATATGATAAGGCAACAATGATTAGTGCCAATATTTTCAGTTGGTTCGATGTGGTCAATCGTCCTGGTTTCATGCAGCTCGCATCTGATGGGTTTTTCCTATTTGCAAACTCAATCTCGGCAATTATGATTCTCTTACTGCCTATTGCACTTCATTATTATTTGCGGCAAAGCAGTTGGTACAAGTTAATAATACTAATTGTGATGGCACTATCAGCATTGATGATCGGCACAAGAACAGCAATTTTCGGTAGTCTGGCAGCATTTATTGTGATACCAGCGTTCTACTTCTTTGCCGATGTACCAGCCGAAGAGAGTTTACAATGGCACGTTAAGGTCAAAAAAGTCATTCCGCTTGCTGCGATTATACTGGTCCTAGGTCTGATTTACCCCTTCTCACCATCAACAGGGCGCGTCAGTGCCAATGATCAGGTAAACATAGCTACTGCTGATCGTTCTAAAGCCAGCTCGAAGCAGTTGTTGCAGTTGCGGGAGGAGATGCAACAGCAGCCTAAACAGGCTAAGAGGTTGGCGCAAAATTATCTCGATACACACTTTGATGTACGTGGTACTTATGGAAACGTGGTTTCTGCTACAAATCCGATTGATAAATATCCGGAACTTTGGATTGATGTATTAACATGGAACGCCCCAGATCAAGTTAATTTTCGTAAGATTGAAAAGGCAAATGTTGATTTGCTGAAACAACAAATAGTTCCGCCTGTGCGCCTGTTACTTGGTATTTCATTTGTAAGAATCAACTTCTTTATCTTCAACTATGAACGGGATTTTATTAACCAATTTTATACTTTAGGTTTGCTCGGAATTGTGCTCTTTATTTTACCGTTTGTACTGCTTTGCCTATATCTTGCAGGTAAATTTTGTTTCAAGAAGCAGAACTGGACTGTTGAGAACTTTGCCTATTTCTTCAGTTTTGCACTGTTCTTTGGCGCTGCATATTTGACAGGTAATGTCTTAGATTCAATTACGGCTGGTTCCTTAGTCGCGTTTTTCATGGGGCAAAACTACCGAAATTACCGTGTGTAAACGAACAGCTAGTATGCTGGACTACAAAACTCATATTCAAGTGATAGTAATCGTTGACAGAATAGCATAAACAATGTAATATACTCTATATGTGAATTCTACCTAAGACTCAGGTGACGCAAGTCTCAATATCCTGCCGAGGCCAGAAGATAAGTGAGTTAATTAAACTCCATGTCTTTAGGCATGGAGTTTTTATTTGGCTATGATAGTGATTCATAAATAAATATGGAGGTAAAAATACATGAGTGAAGCTGTAATCGCAAAAAAAGCAGAATTAGTTGATGGTATTGTTGAACAATTCAACAATGCTAAGTCAGCCGTTGTTGTTGACTATCTTGGACTAACTGTTGCCGAAGTTACTGAACTACGTAAGGAATTACGTGATGCTGGTGTGAAGATGGAAGTTATCAAGAATACTTACCTACGTCGTGCTGCTGACAAAGCAGGCTACGAAGGTTTGGACGATGTTTTCGTTGGACCAACTGCAATCGCATTTTCTGATGAAGATGTTGTTGCACCAGCTCGTATCATGGCAAAATATGCTAAGAAGATCGAAGCTCTTGAAATCAAGGGTGGTATGATCGAAGGTAAAGTTGCATCGCTTGATCAAATCAACGAACTTGCTACATTACCAGATCACGATGGCTTGCTATCAATGTTACTTTCTGTCTTACAGGCACCTGTACGTAACGTTGCTTACGCTGTCAAAGCTGTTGCTGATTCTAAAGAAGAGCCAGCAGCATAATTATAGTTATTCATAACTAACACAAATACAAAAACATAAAACAAAATTCGGAGGAAAAAATCATGGCTTTAGATACACAAAAGATTATTGACCAAATTAAAGAAGCTACTGTACTTGAATTAAACGACCTTGTTAAAGCAATCGAAGAAGAATTCGGCGTTACTGCTGCTGCTCCTGTAGCTGCTGCTGGTGCTGCTGCCGGTGATGCTGAAGCAGAAAAGGATTCATTTGATATTGAATTGACTGAAGTTGGTCAAGAAAAGGTTAAAGTTATCAAGGCTGTTCGTGAGATCACTGGTCTTGGCTTGAAAGAATCAAAGGACATCGTTGACGGTGCACCTAAGGTCTTCAAGGAAGGCGTAACTAAAGACGAAGCTGATGAAATCATCGCTAAGCTTTCTGAGGTTGGCGCTACAGCCACTGCTAAATAATTTAGCTAAATACACATTACTACAAAACCTCCGCATTCAGAGCCTGTCTCTGCGTGCGGAGGTTTTTTTATCCCAATGTTTGATTGTCTGATTCAAGGATGCAAGTCTTTAAATGTAATTGTCTATAGTATACTGAGTTTAAAGAGGGGAATTGGTTATGAAGGAAACTAAAATAACACTAGAGGAGCTCTACGAGAAATTGGGGGCACAGATTTCGCCGGCTGGTTGGTGGCCGGCAGCAAGTGACTGGGAGATTATCTGGGGTGCAGTTTTGATTCAAAATACTAATTGGCGCAACGTTGATTTAGCGTTGGCTGAGCTCAAACAAAATATTGGTTTTTATCTTAGACCAAGTGGCGTCCGCCAACTTTCAGGAGACGAATTGGCCCAAGTAATTAGGTCAGCCGGATTCTACACTAGAAAAGCACAGACCATTGTGCATTTAAGCAATTATTTTGCACAATATAATGACGATCTGGAAGCCGTACGGCAATTACCACGTAAAGTAATCCGGCAGGAATTACTGGCCATCAATGGTGTAGGGGAGGAGACTGCAGACACAATCATGCTCTATGCGGTGCAAAAATCGGGCTTTATTGTGGATAAGTACAGTCGCAGATTATTTCAGTCATTAGGCGTTGTCTTGCCACCAAAGTACGGGCAGGCGAAGATTTACGTCGAACAAAGTATAAAATCACTGACCCTCAGAGGATGGCAAAATTTACATGCTCTGATTGTCTTGTTTAATCAGCAGTATAAGCTACCGCAGGACTTTAATGACAGCTTTTTGGCTGGATATCAACTGGTGATGTGATCCTTGACAGACAAGAACGAAATATCCAGGAAATCTGATAAGTTCAAAGAGTAATTTAGCCACAATAAAATAATTCGCCGATCAATACGGTGGTCAGCGAATTATTTTTTGTCTCAATTAACGATATGGCGTTCAATTGTTTTATTTGGCCAAAACCAAATGAGGTTACCGATAATTACGCTGAGCAGGCCGCTTAGTGGCTGAATTAGCGTCATCACAAGCCCGATTGTGAAGATACTAGTATACACGTACAACTTCCAATCATGGTGGGTTAACCGCGCAACGAGTGAATCGCGTCCGTTAGCATTAATCAACATCTTATTTAAGAGCCAATAGGCGAGAGCGGCTAGCAGCATGACCAGCACACCATCTGAGAATGCTTCCAGCCTATTTTTGTTCATCTAAATCCCTCCTGTTTAATTAAAGTCTGGTATTATTCTTGATTATCCGTGGGAGCGACAATCATGATATTGTTGACAATCTCTTCTGTTGACGGTTTTTGATTGCTTGGTACGTATTCGAGGTCATACATACCATAAGTACCTCGCGGAAAATCAGCATTGTAGAGATAGTCTGAGAAGTCTATGGGGTCAACCTTTTGGGGAAACCAACTCTGACCTGTGTGTTGCATATATTTCTTGGTGATGATGAGTGTAGGCAGTGCAACAAAGTAGAGCTGCCCATTTGCAGTGACCGTGTAATATGTACCTGCCGCTTGGTTCAAACTGCTTGGTACGGTACCTGTGCCGCCATAGAAATAAGAGAAATACCAGGTCTTCTCTGAGTCAGTAATTTTTTCATTCCAATCACAGGGTGAGCAAGGTTTAGTAATTCTGCGCGTTTTAAAATATAATTCCGCCATTCTTCATCCGAAAAATTTGCCTGATATGATTTTTCGATAACATTAATATTATTGGTAATATTATCTTGTACTTCCTTTTCCTTCTTCTTTTTGACTGATGTGCCTGCATATTTTGATTGCTGCACAGCCTTCTTTTGGCGTTTGACTATTAGATCTGCATACTGCTGCAAAGTGGTATAGGACGCTTTATTTTGTAAAATCCGATTGAAGTATTTTTCATATTCCTTGCAAGTAGCCTGGGCTTCCTTCTTAAGGCGCGCATGGTCTTTCCTCGGGTAGTAAATGTGGCTAAAATTTGTAGTCGCTATGAGCTTTGTTTTTGCTGGATTTAACCTATAATTTTGTTGGAAGGACACGCCGCCACTGTCCGGATCGGTACTCTCAGAGTAGGCGTAGACGAAAGTTATCCGTTCTCTTTTCAGCGAAACTTCAAAGTTGTAGATTAGCAAATCATCACTTTCATGACTTTGGAAGGTAATTGTGTGGCGTTTGAAGTTGTACCACATGTAAAACCCATAGGAATAATTGTCCTTAGCAACTGAGTTTGGGATTGTGATATTGCCAGGAATAGTGAATGATTCGTCCGAATCAATAACGTCCTGGTCCGTAAACTTGACTGGGTGTTCCTTTTTAAATGCCGTAAACGGTTGTGCCTGCACATTGTTTGCGTGAATCTGGCGGGTGATTGCGTAACCGGCGGCGAATAGCACGACAAAGAAACACAATAAGATGTCCCCCTGCTGTTAGTTTTCTGTTCTTAAACAATTTACTACCTCGCTTTGTCAGAATAAAATCGTATATAATTACGTTATTTATTTTATCACAGATTTTCTTACCGTCACGTGACCTAGTTACAATGCTAGTCCTTTTTTGGTATGATACAGGGAGTAAATTTGAAAAGAGAGTAAAATGGCTGAACAATATTTTGCACAGGAACCACATGCTGAACATGACATCCATGAGATAGAATTTAACCTGGCCGACTTGAACCTCCACCTCAAAACTGACGCCGGTGTTTTCTCCAAAAGCCGGATTGACTACGGGAGCGTTGCGCTGATGAAGCAGGTGATGGAACTAGATCTTGTTCCTGGTAAGATTCTGGATCTCGGAACAGGCTATGGGCCAATGGGCTTAATGCTCGCAAAGAAGTATCCTGAAAGAGCGCTCGATTTGGTTGATGTCAATGAGCGTGCGCTTGAGCTGGCACGCACCAATGCGGAATTCAATGCAATAACTAACGTTAATATTTTTACATCAGATATTTATGAAACCGTTACTGAACGGTACGCGCTAATTGTGACCAATCCACCAATTCGTGCGGGTAAGAAAGTGGTTAACCAAATTCACGAACAGGCGCTGGATCATTTGTTATCGGGGGGCCAAATCGTAACGGTCCTGCAGAAGAAACAGGGGGCCCCATCTGCAAGGAAGCTGTTAACCGCGACTTTTGGGAACTGCGATATCTTGGCGCGTGACAAGGGCTACTATATTTTGCGGAGTGTTAAACAGTGATTTTTACAAAGAGTGCTAAAGAAAATTACATGAAGTTGGCCTTCGAACAGGCGGAATTGGCGCAAAAACAGGATGAGGTCCCTATTGGCGCCGTGGTAGTTGATTCTAATGGCGCAGTTATTGGGCACGGCTATAACAGGCGGGAGTTGGACCAAAATGCACTTAAACATGCGGAGATGCTGGCAATATCCGAGGCATGTCAGAACCTTTCGACGTGGCGGTTAGAGCACTGCTCCATCTTTGTGACACTCGAACCTTGCCCCATGTGTTCGGGTGCGATTATCAATAGTCGCATCGAGAATGTGTTCTACGCAGCACACGACCGTAAGGCTGGTGCAGCCGGTAGCGTGGTCGACTTATTCAAAGTGCCACAGTTCAATCACCATCCCGTGGTTTATCCGGGTCTGTACGAGCAGAAATCTGCAATGCTACTCCAGAACTTTTTCCGCGCGATTCGTGCACGAAAAAAACAAAAGTAGTTTGCAAATAGGTGGAAAATAATTGGCGTTTAAGGTATGATAGTTAGTGCCGAAAGGCAAGGGCAATATTGCTCTTGTGAATCGTGTCAGATTCGGAAGAAAGCAGCACTAAGCAGGTTGCGGTATGTGCCCTTAAATTGAACAACAACACTCTTAGTCTTTTAGGCTAAGAGTTTTTTAATAAGAGGTTATCAGATGGCATATCAGGCTCTCTATCGAAAGTGGCGTCCCAGAACGTTTGCGGATGTAATTGGTCAGGAATCAATTACAAGCACGCTTAGAAACTCAATTCGTATCAATAAAATCAGTCACGCATTCCTATTTGCCGGTCCGCGCGGGACTGGTAAAACTAGCTGTGCAAAGATCCTCGCTAAAACAGTTAATTGTTTGAATATTAAAGACGGTGAACCTTGTAATGAATGTGCCAACTGTCTGGCAGCTGATGAGAATCGGATGAGTGATTTGATTGAGATTGATGCTGCTTCGAATAACGGTGTCGATGAGATAAGAGACATCCGGGATAAGGTGAAGTATGCTCCGACCGAGGGCAAGTACAAAGTCTATATCATTGATGAGGTACATATGCTTTCGATGGGCGCATTCAACGCACTTTTAAAGACGTTAGAAGAGCCCCCTGAGCATGTCATCTTCATTCTGGCAACGACCGAATTGCAGAAGGTGCCGGCGACTATTATCTCACGGACACAGAAGTACACTTTCAAAAGAATTGCACTTGATGCGATTATTGCGCGTCTTAAGCAGATCCTAGTTGCCGAAGAAATTAGTTATGAAGATAAAGCTTTACAAGTCATTGCACAGGTTGCAGACGGTGGAATGCGCGATGCGTTAAGTATTCTTGACCAGATTATTTCGTTTGAGAAGGATGGCGTCACATACGCCGATGCGCTAGAAATTACCGGTTTTGCAAACCAAGAAAAAATCGAAGAATTATTTCTCTTGCTTACACAACAAGAGACCGGCGCGGCACTAGCCCTGAATAAGGAATTACTAGCAGCGGGTATC
Source organism: Amylolactobacillus amylophilus DSM 20533 = JCM 1125 (assembly GCF_001936335.1). GTDB lineage: Bacteria > Bacillota > Bacilli > Lactobacillales > Lactobacillaceae > Amylolactobacillus > Amylolactobacillus amylophilus. The sequence goes on along the minus strand of NZ_CP018888.1, from coordinate 327,609 downwards.
AACCCGCAAAATATTTTAAATGAACTCGTAGAACTTGCTACCCAGGTATTAATTAGTCAAAAGACCAAGACAAAAAGTTCAGCGTTCTTAACTAATGAATTAAGTGAGACTGTAGAGAGTCTGGATAATCGCGCGATTCTTTATCTCATCGATACTGCTAACGAAGCGCTCAACGATTTGAGATTTACCACACAACAAAACGTGCCACTAGATATTTTCTGTGTGAAGGTGACTAGTTTCCACCCTGCTGGTGACGAGCAGCAAAGTGGTCGACAAACAGATACTAGCGAGGAAATGCAGGAGTTACAAAAGCAGGTCCAACACCTTAGTCAACAATTGGGTGCACTGCAAAAGACCGGGGTCGTTCCGAGAATGAAATCTGCCACTACTACTGGTGCTTCCGTCAAATCAACCGTAGCAAGTACCAACTTGAAGACAAAGTACCGTGCGAGTGTATACCATGTGCTGAAACACGCCACTAAAGATGACCTCAGTCGAGTGAAGGATGTTTGGCCAGATTTAATCAGTAAGCTGGAAGTTTCGCAAAGAGCGATGATGAAGGTTTCAAAGCCCGTTGCGGCTGGCCCTGATGCCTGTGTTGTGGCATTTGACTACCAACTTTGGTTTGAACGTGCAACTAGTGATAGTGAGCTAATGAAGCAATTGAATGATGGCTTAACAAGTTTAACGCATGCCAATACCGAGATTGTCCTCGTGCCGAAGAATGAATGGCCGATTTTGCGTGCTGACTATCTGAAGACTCATAAGGCAGAATTAACTAACCGCCAAGAGGTGGACGAAACTGAGACTGCTGCGCAGGCAGATGAGGCCGATAATAGCCAGTCAAAAGATGTAGTAAAGAATGATATAATTGAACAGGCGCGTCAGCTTTTTGGCGACGACATGATTGATGTTAAAGATTAATTTACTGAGATAAAGGAGAAGTAAACGATGCGTGGTGGAATGCCTAATATGCAGAAATTGATGAAACAAGCACAACAGATGCAAAAAGAAATGGAACAAACTAAGAAGGAAATCAACGAGACTGAATTTATCGGTCATGCGGCAAACGACTTAGTTGTTGCGACTTTCATGGGAGATAGTACCCTAAAGAAGATTGCGCTTAAGCCTGAAGTAATCGATCCAGATGATCCGGACATGCTCCAAGATTTGATTGTGGACGCGGTCAATCATGGGCTTAGCCAAATTAACGAAACAACGACCCAAAAGATGGGGAAATACTCTAAAGGATTAATGTAAAAAGGTGAGATAATGCAATATCCATTACCAATTGCCAAGGTAATTGAAAGTTATATGAAGCTACCTGGTATCGGAGAAAAGACGGCAACTAGACTTGCCTTTTATACTTTAGGCATGCCCGAGAGTGCAGTCCAGGATTTCGCCAAGAGTTTGGCTGATTTGCAGCAAAAACTGCGCTTTTGTTCAATCTGCGGCAACATCACTGAGACTGATCCATGTGCCATCTGTCGGGATGCAAGTCGTAACCAAAATCAGATTCTGGTAGTTGAACAACCAAAAGACATCATGGCCTTTGAAGAGATGGGCGAATACAATGGCCTCTATCACGTGCTGAACGGTGTTCTGTCACCGATGGACGGTGTCTCAGTTGAAGACATCAACATCAAATCACTGATTACGCGACTACAAGAGAGCGACGTCAATGAGGTGATCATCGCACTGAATTCTACACCAGAGGGTGAGGCAACAACCATGTATATCAGTCGACTGATTAAACCTGCTGGAATCAAGGTAACGCGACTAGCTAGTGGTCTAGCAGTCGGCTCTGATATTGAATATGCTGATTCCCTCACGCTAAAACGAGCAGTAACGGGAAGGACTGAATTGTAATGGGCAAGCATAATTTAAGGGAACAGGCTGACAGTCAGTTAATGACTTCAATTGCCAATCTGCAACAACAGCTTGCATTGACGAAGACGTTGTCAGAAACCAGTCTAGATGATTCGCCCGAGAATATCGTGGCTCTTAAGATATTGAAAGCTAAATATAATTTCCTGTTTAAAGAAGCCCGATTGCGCCAGACTAGTTCGAAGGGATTGAACAATGTTATTTCACATTAAGTCCAATTGTTTTGGGCTTTTTATTTTGGAATTGACTTTAAGTTGACTACGATTTCAAGTACAATTTTACCTATGGAGGCGTAAAATGACAGGGACATTTATTTCTTTCGAAGGGCCCGATGGTTCGGGCAAAACTAGCACGCTGAATGGTGTACTAGCACAACTTGCAGGCAACACGATTACTAAGCCAGTAGTTACCCGGGAGCCCGGAGGATCCCAGATTGCCGAAAAAATTCGCCAAATTATATTAGATCCAAACAATAAAGAAATGGATGTTAAGACTGAGGCGCTGCTCTTTGCGGCGGCCAGAAGACAACATGTGGTTGAGGTGATTAAACCGGCGCTAGAACGCGGTGAGATATTGATTTCTGATCGTTTTGTGGACAGTTCGCTGGCCTATCAGGGTGGCGGGCGCCAGATTGGGATTGCGCCAGTGGCGATGATTAATAGCTTTGCAACTGACAATCTGCAGCCCGATCTGACTATCTACCTCGATGTGGATTCGCAGATTGGCTTACAACGCATCTCAAACAGTCGCTCTGGGACGGAAGATCGCTTGGAACAAGAACAGGTAGAGTTTCATGAACGCGTGACTACTGCTTATCATGAGCTAATCAAAGCTAACCCCACCAGAATAATTGCGGTGAATGCTAATCAGGAGTTAGCAAAAGTAATCAGCGATAGTGTTAAAATAATAAGAGAGAGAATACCACAAATTTTTCGTGAAGGAGAACACAAATGAAATTAATTCTCGCAATCGTACAGGACAAAGACAGCAACCTATTGAGCAGTGAGTTTATCGAAAACGATATTCGGGCAACTAAACTATCGACCACTGGTGGTTTCTTAAAGGCCGGGAATACCACTTTTATCATCGGTATTGAGGATAAGCGGGTCTATGAAGTGCTGGACATCATCAAAAAAATCTCGCATGCAAGACAGCAGTTTATGACACCGCCAGTTAATATGGACATGGGTGGCGACGCCACAATGTCTTACCCAATTGAGGTTCAGGTTGGCGGTGCAACGGTGTTTGTCTTGCCAGTTGACCAATTCGAACAGTATTAAGCACAATGATAAATGAAGGTAGTTTTACCAACATTCCTGCTAAGTTTAAGCAGGAATTTTTACAAGCATATAAAGAAGATGCTGTGAGTCACGCCTACCTTTTCTTGGGGAGTGACGAAAAGACAACAACTGCAGCAGCTATTTGGCTGAGTTGTTTATTTCTGTGTGAGCACCCAGACGAAGATTTGCGACCGGACGGTACTTGCGCCAATTGCCGGCGGGTGAGTGAACTGAACCATCCAGACGTCTTTTTGGTGACCGAAACTGAGAAGCAGAGTATCGGGATCGACACTGTGCGGCCATTAAAGATTGAACTTGCGAAAAGTCCCACGGAGGGCGATCGCCGCTTCTTTATCATCTCTGATGCACAAAAATTAACGATGTCGGCAGCAAATGCACTACTAAATGTGCTGGAGGAACCTGTAGCACCCGTGCTGACAATCTTAACCACCACGAATGTTAATCAGATTCTGCCCACGATTAAGTCACGGGTTCAAATAGTTAACGTGACGGATGAATTCAAGAACGAGGCAGAACAAGATAAGCTGCAGGATGATCAAGCTGAGTTGGCGCCTTTAGCTGAGCGTTTTTATACTGAATTAATGGAGAATAATCCATTGGCGATTCTGACGGCCAAAACCCTTGCAGATTCAGCTAAGCAAAAGGAGTTGCAGCAATTTATACTCGATTATCTGCTGCAACAAGCCGATAGAGAAATGCTGACGCTCACGAACATCAAGCAAAATCAAGAGTTGTTGAGTGAGCTACTTCATGTGAACAAGATGATTGCTGCTAATGTGAGCTTTAGTAGTTGTCTGCAGTATCTAATTTTGAACATAGAATTCTAAAGGTGAACAAATTGACAGATCCATACACACAACTTGATCAGGTATTAAATAATTTACACACGATGATTACGACAGTCGAAGGCCTACAAAACGACCTGCTAGAGGCCCTGCGAGAGAATACTGAGTTAAAGATCGAGAATAAGCTCTTACGGGAGAAGTTCAACAATATTCCGGAGAAACACCAAGAGAAGACTCAGGATGGGATGTCCGGACTGAAAGAGATTTACCAGTCTGGCTACCATATTTGTAATATGTATTACGGCTCTCATAGAGTGGAGAACGAAGACTGTATTTTTTGCCTAGATATTTTCGATCATCAGCGTGGTGCGGGAAAGAAGAATAATGCAAATTCAAAGTAGTTTTAATGACGAAGCAGGCAAGCTTTATTTGGTGCCGACGCCAATCGGTAACTTGAAGGACATGACGCTGCGCGCAAAAGAAACATTAGAAAATGTGGATTTAATCGCCGCAGAAGACACGCGGACGACGGGTAAACTTCTGGGGCTCCTAGGAATTGAGACCAGTGGTAAACTAGTCAGTTTTCACGAGTTTAATGCTAAGGAGAAGGCGCCAGAATTAGTTACGCAAATTCTGGCTGGACATTCGCTCGCACAAGTCAGCGATGCGGGAATGCCTGTGATTAGTGATCCGGGATATGAACTGGTGCAGTCTGCGATTGCCGCAAATATTGCGGTGGTCAGTTTGCCCGGACCGGCGGCTTTCACCACCGCTCTGATTGCTTCTGGCTTGACGGCTCAACCGTTCACGTATTACGGCTTCTTACCGCGTAAGAAGAAACAGCAAACGGACTTTTTAACCGAAATCAGCAGACAAAAAGAGACGGCAATCTTCTATGAGGCCCCGCACCGGATTAGAGCGACACTCGCTAATTTGGGCGAAACCGTGGGTCTAAACCGCCAAGTGGTGGTCGCCCGCGAGCTGACAAAGTTACACGAGGAATACCTCCGTGGTACTGTAGCTGAGCTAATAGAGCACTTCGAGACGGTGGAACCACGCGGTGAAATGGTTGTTCTAATGGGTGGCTATGTTGAGTCAGAGAAACCGACAGCGACGTTAGCCGAGTTGGCGGTGGTAGTTGACCAACTAGTTGAAGATGGGCAGAGTAAGAAGGATGCGATTGGCCAAGTCGCACGGCATGCCCATTTAAGTAAGAAAGAATTGTACGATTATTATCACAATCAACCAAGGGAGTAAAACTAGGAGCATGGAAAAATTTGAACAAACTGCTAAATTATCTTACTTCGATGTTGATGCATTGAACCAGATTAAATTATCCGTCCTAATTGACCTACTCTTGAAGGTATCAAGCTATCAGCTCGATACAATGGGGGTGGGAACAAACAATCTTGCTAGGGAGAACCTCGGCTGGGTCGTGACGCAGTATCACATGGAGATAAAAAGATTACCACAACTGGATGAGGAAATAATTCTTGGCACGCAACCGACCGGTTACAACCGGTTTTTTTGTTACAGAGATTTCTGGGTGAAGACCCAGGAGGGGGA